>CALUKG010000001.1 GCA_944321155.1 uncultured Bacteroidales bacterium
TAGACAACACCTGTAATTGTAAGATTTTGGGCCCATAGGCTCTGAGGGATAATTAGCATAGCAAGCATGAATATTTTAATTGCTTGCCGCACCATAAACAAAGAAAAGCACTTTTTCTGCATATTCGCGTTTTTTGGTTTTTAGATTTAACAATACGTTATTATTTGTCTTATTTCCTAAGACGGCAAAAAGACGCTGCAAAGATGGAAAAGTAGAAATGAAAGGGCAATTATTTTGCCTACACAAAAATACGCACATTTGTATTTTAACATTTAAGTTACTACGACAAAAATATGATATAAGACTGATTTACAACGTTATTAATATTCACTTTTGCATCAAAGAATCATATCATTTTCTCTCAGAAAAAAGCCCTAAAAAACAATTGCATGCATCGAAATTATTCTTCAGATGCATGCAATGTAGAAATAACGACAAAGCCAATCTATGCCTTTGACGTAATATTAAACCTTCTTTCTTGTCATAGTAAATGCCCAACGACGCATGATTAGAGTCGGCAATGCCGCCCCAACCCCCAAACTAAACAATATGGTGAATGCCGTCATTCCATTACGGAAAAAATCAATCATATATAATGATGCTATTTCATCCTCGTTGATATGTTGCATGAAATTCATCATGGCAAATATGGTTTTGTAGGCATACATACCTGGAACCATTGGTAAAAGAGCAGGAATATATAAAGTTGTTGTCGGACAATGCACCTTATATGCGAACGGCAAGCTAAGCCAACCTATCAGCATAGCAGCCAAAAAAGAAGCTGAAGCAATGTCCACCTCCAGCGTATTGGTCAGTAAAAAACGAGTTGCATGACCAAATGCTGCCAAAAGGGCACAGTATGCAATGCTGCGCCGCGGAGGATTGGATATCACAGAAAAGCCAATCGCTGCAATAGCAGCAAAAAATCCATCTGCCAAGAGTTCTCCAATAAATTCAGCTGTCATAAAACATTTCCTCCTATTAAAAGCAAGGCACATAAAAGTCCCAATGATAAACAAACAATCAGCAGCAATGCATTAATGGTACGAGAAACCCCAGCCAAAACATGTCCTTCAATAATATCAATGATACCATTGATAAGTGGAACTCCCGGCACCAAATACAACACACTGGTAGCCATTGCAATTTCTGGCGTTGCGCCCCAATCCAACAAGACCAAAGGAGTAACCGAAAGTGCAGCTGCCAACGCAGACAAAAACCACACAAAATAATGATTAAGATGTTGTTTCAACAATAGCTGCCGTAAACGAAATCCGATTGCCGTTGCACAACAAACTCCCACACAAGCAATAAGGTCACCACCAAACAATCTGCAAAAAGCAGCATTTCCTATACTGACCAACAGTAACAGCAACCACTGATTAATATGCGGTTTTGCCATTAGCTGATGAAATTTCTCCCACAATTCGGGCAAAGTCAAATGATTGTCATATGCTTCCCAACTCAGCGCGCTCAAATCTGAATTAACTTCAAAACTGATAGGCAGGTGCTTGACTGCCGATACCATACTATAGGAATGGTCTCCGTCTGTAGTTCGAATCGTGAGAATTATTGTACGTTGAAACATGGTGATAAACACTTGAAAGCCAAACGAGGCGGCAATTCGGCTCGAATTTCGTACAACGCGTGAAGTATGTACACCAGAAGCCAGCAAGGTGGTTGCATATTCCGAAAGGAAAAGTGCAAGAGACTTAAGTTGGTCGTGAACGTTTTGGGACATGCTCTTTATTTTTGGGGCGCAAAATTACAATAAAATCCTCATTACGGCAATCAGCAACTAACGAAATTCCAAACAAAAAACTTCAAAAAGATGTTTTGTACTCAAGTTACCTACACATTCAAGCTTGTGAAAAGAGAAATGAGAAATACTTCCCGAAATACTTTTGCATATATTGGTAAAATATAATTTTGTCAGCCAAGCAAAAGAACGTAACTTTGCATTCTCTATATTGACAAGAAGGCTATACTAAGGATTGAAAACATTACCGCATCACATACACAACAAATTACATCAATGGCATAAGGGTATGCTATTGCTGTTTTTTATGTGTTTTTCTTGCGTTCATTTTGCATCTGCCGAACTGAAAAAAGTCAGAATCTATGGTTATGTAATAGACACAGACAATCGGGGAATTGAATATGCCAACGTATATGCAAAAGGTAGTACAACAGGCACTACTACCAACAAAAACGGCTATTATGACCTACAATTGGAGACGAACGATTCACTCACCATCGTTTATTCCATGATAGGATATAAAACCATTGAACATACTTTTCTACCCGACCAACGCGTTATCCAAATATCTGTTGAACTACAATCGGAAGCTACCGCATTAAGCGGGGTAGAAGTACGTGCCCACCACAAACAGATTGGCACAATGGAACGAATGGAAGCCGAACAGGTGCGCATGGTACCCGACGCTACAGGTGGAAGTATAGAATCACTTCTCATTACCTTTTCCGGAGTCAGCCAAACCAATGAATTGAGTTCGCAATATTCCGTGCGAGGTGGCAATTTTGATGAAAACAGCGTTTATGTCAATGGAATAGAGGTTTACAGGCCATTACTTATACGTTCCGGCCAACAAGAAGGTCTGAGTTTTGTCAATCCGGAGATGGTATCAAATGTTGCATTTTCAGCTGGAGGATATGACGCAAAATATGGTGATAAGATGTCATCTGTACTGGATATCACCTATAAAAAGCCTAAAGAATTTGAAGCAAGTGCATCCCTCAGTTTATTGGGAGCAAGTGCATATGTAGGTACAGGCAACGAACGGTTCACACAAATGCATGGCATCCGTTACAAAACCGCCCAATATTTGCTGGGAACCCTTGATACACAAGGAGAATACAAGCCATGGTTTGTGGATTACCAAACTTACATGACTGGAAAAATCAGTGAAAAATGGGAATTATCTTTCTTAGGTAACTTCTCTCAAAATTCTTACCGCTTTATACCCACCGAACGGGAAACTACTTTTGGCACCTATCAGATGGCCAGAAAGTTAATGATTTATTTCAACGGTCAGGAAAGCGACCGCTTCCAAACCGCATTCGGTGCATTTGGGGCAAACTACAAACCCAACAAGAAACTCAACATTGGCTTCAACCTCTCCGGATTTTATACCAACGAACAAGAAACTTATGACATTACCGGTGAATATCTCCTCTCTGAGCAAAAAGCCACAACAGAAGAAGATGACAAGGAAGGAGCACTGTTGGGAGTAGGCACCTATCATGAGCATGCCCGTAACCAATTAAATGCAGCCGTAATAACTTTAGCACACAATGGCAGCTACAAATCGGGAAACAACCAATTAAGTTGGGGAATATCAGCACAAAGCGAACTAATCAAAGACCAAATCAGCGAATGGGAATGGCGCGATTCGGTTGGCTATTCATTACCTACAACCCAGCCAAATGTTGTTGACTTATATTACAGCATGAAAGGCACCAACCAGCTAAACAGTTTTCGTTTCCAAGGCTATGTACAAGATTCACACAAATGGCAGACGGAAGCCGGTACCATATCAGTTACAGGGGGTGTAAGAGGAAATTACTGGACATTCAATAGAGAGTTTCTGCTCAGTCCACGTGCTTCCATTTCCTATTTACCTGGATGGAAAAGGGACTTCGGCTTCAGATTGGCAACAGGAATCTATTATCAGTCACCCTTCTACAAAGAACTGCGTGACACGATAACCGATTCATATGGTGTTACTTCTGTTACGTTAAACCGTGACATTAAAGCCCAACGCTCCGTACATGTTGTATTAGGAGGAGACTACTACTTCCGCGCATGGGGAAGGCCCTTCAAATTCACCTCTGAATTGTATTACAAATACATGGACAGAGTCATTTCCTATACTGTAGATAATGTAAGAGTACGCTACTCGGGTGAAAATGACGCACGGGCCTACACAGCCGGCATCGACTTCAAATTATATGGCGAACTCGTTCCTGGTGCAGATTCTTGGATAAGCCTTTCCTTGATGCAATCAAAAGAAGACCTGTTGAATGACAATCTCGGATGGCTTCCCCGACCCAACGAGCAACGCTATAATTTTTCCATGTTTTTCCAGGACTATTTGCCCAATAATCCGAAATACAAACTTCATCTACGTTTTATTTGGGCAGATGGTTTGCCCTTTGGAGCCCCACGCAACCCATCTTTCCGTTCTGTTTTCAGAATGCCGGCTTACCGGCGTGTGGACATCGGCGGTTCACGCGTATTGATGAGCGATACGGACAAATTCATGCAAAAACCATGGGCACGTCATATCGAAAGTTTTTGGATTCACGCTGAAATATTCAACCTTCTGAATTTTAAAAACGTCAATTCCTATTATTGGGTAACAGACGTCTATAACCAACAGTTGGCTGTACCAAACTATTTAACTGGTATTATGTTTAACGTTAGACTAACTATAGACTTGAAATGATCGATTCTGCAACCATAGCACGCATCATGGACACGGCCCGCATAGAGGAAGTTGTTTCTGATTATGTCAGCCTCAAGAAACGTGGAGTAAACCTGATAGGTTTGTGTCCGTTTCATGATGAAAAAACCGGTTCTTTCACAGTCTCTCCCGCCAAAGGCATTTTTAAATGTTTCGGCTGTGGCAAGGGCGGCAATGCGGTTCATTTTATCATGGAAATAGAACAGGTAAGTTTCACTGAAGCGCTCAAAATCGTTGCCAAGAAATACAATATAGAGATACGTGAGCGTGAACTTTCCAGTGAAGAATTAGCACAACAGAACGACAGGGAAAGCATGTATATCGTAAACAGCTATGCCCAAAAATATTTTACCCAACAGCTAAAAGAACATCCAGACGGGAAAATCATCGGTCTGGGCTATTTTCATGAAAGAGGCTTTCGGGATGACATTATTGAAAAATTCCAGTTAGGATACAGTCTGGACCAAAGAGACGCATTTGCTCAAGCGGCACTGAAAGCCGGTTACAAGAAAGAATACTTGGTAAAGACGGGGCTTTGCATGCAACAAGATAACGGACAACTGACAGACCGTTTCAGAGGTCGGGTCATTTTCCCCGTACATACATTATCTGGAAAAGTTGTTGCTTTTGGCGGACGCGTACTGAAAAAGACTGAGAAGACAGCCAAATACGTCAATTCGCCCGAATCAGAAATCTATCATAAAAGCAATGAGCTATATGGAATCTACTTTGCCAAACATGCCATTGTAAAAAAAGACTGCTGTTATTTGGTAGAAGGATATACTGACGTTATTTCCATGCATCAAGCAGGCATAGAAAATGTGGTAGCTTCTTCAGGAACTTCACTTACGACAGGACAAATTAAACTGATACACCGCTTTACCAACAACGTCACCATCCTCTATGACGGAGATGCAGCTGGAATTAAAGCCTCCATACGAGGTATTGACTTGCTGCTGGAAGAAGGACTGAACATCAAGGTTTTGCTGCTACCTGACGGTGAAGACCCTGATTCCTTTTCACGCAAGCAAAATGCATCGGAATTTATCTCTTACGTAGAAGCTCATCAGACTGATTTCATACGTTTTAAAACCAACCTGCTGCTGGACGAAGCCGGAAATGACCCAATCAAACGGGCGGGTCTGATTCAGGATGTAGTCAGAAGCATTGCCATAATACCTAACAATATTGTACGCCAAGTATACATAAAAGATTGCAGCACCCTTCTCGATATCAATGAAGAAGTATTGGTAAATGCCATCAACAAAATCAACCGCCAAAAGAAGGAAGAACAAAACAAAGCACAGCACCAAACACTCTCAACAACAGAAAACAAGACAGCCCAAGATTCCGCCAACAGTGTCAACAGCGAAACCAGCCTATTGTCAGGTTCCGTGGTGGATACAGAAACACGCAATCTGCTGAAAGTCATGGTACGCTATGGAGAAAGGACATTATTTTCCCTTGAGGACGGCTCCAACCAGACGGTTGGAGAATTTATCCTCCAAGAACTGGGAATCGACCATATCGTTTTCGAAAACCCTCTTTACAATGAATTTATAGAGGAATACAGACAACATCAACACGATACAGATTTTATTGCAGAGAAATTTTTCAAATTTCACCCCAACTCTGCACTTAGCCAATTGGCCATCAACCTCATCACAGAAAAGTATACGCTGAGCAAAATCCATTACCGCTTTCAGGTATCGGAAAATGCAAAAATAAAGGAAGTGGAAATACCGACTGACGCCGACCGCCTCTATGAACTTGTTCCACGTCTTATATTAGAACTGAAAAACAGTTTATTGGAGGAGCATATCAGACAAACCGTACTAAAACTCAAGCATGCCTGCGAACAAAAAGAAGACATGTCAAAAATCAAGGAATTGATGGATTATTGCGATGCACTCAATACCATCAAAAGAGATTTGGCCAAAAGTTTGGGCGATAGAGTAATCAACAAACTATAATATCTTACCAAAAACGGTTATTGGGTTCATCATAGGAAAAGCCGGCATCTGCCAGTTTTCTTACAAGGACAGATTTATCCAAACCCATACTTGCACACATTTCATCCAGATTCGGATAAACATCACGTAACTGCGTATTCACATAACTCAGCAATACAAATGGGTCTGATGGTAATGTTTCATTCATAACTTATACACCAAGGTCTACATGAGATACTTTTATATCCTCACGAAGAAAAATGCTGGCCGAAGCCGAAAATTTATCAACCGATTCTGTCGTAAAATAGGAACAAAATGCGCCTAACGAACATCTTTCCTCCATTTCCGGGTGACGCACAAGATAATCAGCCAAACTCTCCGCAACAATCTCTCCCTGTGACAAAAAACGGACTGAGGCAGGGGCATATTTCCGTATCTTGCCCAATAACAAGGGATAGTGCGTACAACCGAGAATTACCGTGTCAATCATACCGTCTTTTCCCAATAAGGCATCCAAATACTTCTTGACAAAATAGTCCGCCCCTTCTGACAGATGTTCATTATTCTCAATAAGCGGCACCCACATGGGACATGCTTCCGAGTGGAGCACAACTGACGGATAATACTTTTCTATCTCAATACGGTAAGAGTCTGACTGAACCGTTCCTGGAGTTGCCAACAAGCCGACATGATTTGTTTTTGTTATCTGCCCTATCACTTCCACTGTAGGCCGAATTACCCCCAATACACGCCGTTCGGGAGCAATATGAGGCAAATCCCGTTGCTGTATGCTACGAAGTGCTTTAGCCGATGCCGTATTGCATGCAAGAATCACCAACTCGCATCCCATAGCAAACATCTGTTCCACACATTGAAGCGTATAACGATAGACCACCTCAAAAGAACGTGTTCCGTAGGGAGTACGGGCATTATCTCCAAAATACAAATAATCATATTGGGGCAAACGTTTGCGTATCTGCTCCAATATTGTCAAGCCTCCATATCCTGAATCAAATATGCCTATGGGTGAATTGCGTCTCATACTTACAAAAAAAGGGTAAGCTTACTACATCGCACCGCTACAACCTCCTACCCTTGCTGCGGTCAGGCCCTGGGGGAGTTCAGAGGGAGCTGGTCGTGTAGGACTTACCCAGTGCAAAAGTACATTTTTTTCACGTAACTGCCAAATCCAAACAGAAAAACCCTACAAAAAGAAAGCAAAACAAAGTCTTTCGTAAGTAACATTCACTACCTTTTCCGGCAGACACAATTCAGTCTTAGAACTTTACAATAAATATCCTCATAATATGCATTACACATGCACTTATGCTTGAGAGTAAAGAGAAGAAGCTCTTTTTTCTTGCACGATATATATTTTTCAGACTTTCTTCTTATCTTTACCAAGCTTACAAAAGATTTTTATTACTCATATCAAAATCACATATTATGAAAACAGTATTTATTACCGGAGGCTCGACTGGTATTGGAGCGGCCTCTGTTGAAAAATTCATAGCCCAAGGATGGAATGTTGGGTTCATGGATATCAATGTTAAGGCAGCTACAAAGCTAGTCAACAAGCTTTCAAATGACCAGCATCTGCTATTTATTGAGGGTGATACAAAGAAGCGCTCTGACATTAAACATGCTGTAGAAGCAATTGTTAAGAAATTCGGCTCTTTAGACAGCATTGTTGCCAACGCTGGCATACACCGCTGCAATACTTTACTTGACATCAAAGACGAAGAATTGGATTTGATGATTCGAACCAATATTTACGGAACAGTCAACACTTTACGCGAAGCTGTACCTTACGTTATAGAAAAAGGAGGTGGTACAATTGTTATCAACGCCTCTGACCAATGGTTTGTCGGTAAACCCAATAGTTTTGCCTATGGTTTAACCAAAGGCGCTTTAGGACAAATAACCCGCAGCTTATCCATTGATCTTGGATCTAAAAACATTCGGGTAAATGCGGTTTGCGCAGGTACAATACGAACACCACTGGTTGACAATCTTTTTGCTGACTTTGCCAAAGTAAACAATTGTGACATAGAAGATTATTGGAAAGCCGAAAATGCATTATACGCACGTGGGTCTGCCGGTGAACCCAAAGAGGTAGCCGAGGTCATCTATTTCTTGGCATCAGACGCATCCAGTTTCTGCACAGGCGGACACTATCTCGTTGATGGTGGATTAGTTGCACGATAAAAACATTTCTCTTGAATGAGAAAAGGAAGCGATACCTGTACACAGAAACTTAACATACAATTAGGGCTGACCTCTTTAACAAAGTCAGCCCTAATTGTATTATCATCATGACACTTATGCCTCAATAGGTTTATACTTAGGCACCAATGCTTTCATAATAAGCCATGCAATCAAATAAGCCACTGCACATATACAGAAAATTATCATATAGCCAGCTTCCTTACCTTCAAATCCCATAAACTGGAATGCTGCACCCTGATTTTCAGAGAAAGTGAACAACGCACCTGCCCCCTTGTTAATCAAGAAAGAGCCAACACCACCAGCCATACCACCAATACCAGTAATTGTTGCAATAGCAGATTTGGGGAACATATCTCCAATCGTGGAGAAAAGGTTAGCTGACCATGCCTGGTGTCCTGCTCCTGCCAAGCCAATAATAATTGCCGGCCACCATACAGAAACAGTACCAGCACTTTGTGCCAACAAAGCAGGTAATGGCAAGAACGCAAAAATCAGCATAGCCAACATACGGCCATTATAAGGGTTCATACCTTTCTTTTCCACAAACAATTTAGGAAGATAACCGCCAAAAATGGACAAAACAGTTACGATAGCATATAAAGTAATAATCAATGCCATACCCATTCCTGAACTGGACGTATAGCCATATTGGTCAGAAAAATAAGCTGGAGCCCAGAACAGATAGAACCACCAAACACCATCGGTAAAGAACTTACCTACGATAAATGACCATGTCTGACGGTATGTAAAACATTTCCAAAATGGAATCGCCTTTTCTTCTTTTGTTATATCTTTCTTTTCTTCAACTGTTTCATCATCCTGATGTATGTATTCCAACTCTGCTTTATTCACATGGCGTGACTTCTCCGGACGTTCATACATAAACACCCAAAATCCCATCCAAATAAAGCCCAATGCGCCAATAATCAGGAAGGCCATTTCCCAGCCACCGCCGACACCTTTATCCTTGAAATATTGTGCCAAGAGCGGAATAGTTGCGGGAGCAACCAATGCACCTACTGATGCACCTGCATTGAATATAGAAGTGGCAAATGCACGGTCTTTTTTAGGGAAATATTCGGCAGTAACCTTAATGGCAGCGGGAAAGTTACCAGCTTCACCTAAAGCCAGAATACAACGGGCAACCAAAAACAGCCAAACACTTGTTGTCGCAATAGCAAAAGCCGCAGCCGACCCAGCTTCAACAGCAGTCATGGCAGCAACAGACTCATATCCTTCAATATGAACTGTCAACCATCCACATACTGCGTGTAAACATGCACCAGCTGACCATACGCCAATTGCCCACAAATAACCTTTTTTCGTACCCATCCAGTCAACAAATTTGCCGGCAAACAACATACATACAGCATATATAATGGAGAAAAATGCTGTAATCGTTCCATAGTTACTATCTGTCCAATGAAACTCCGGTGCAATAAAATCCTTCCACGTCAATGACAATACCTGACGGTCCATGTAATTCACAGTTGTTGCTACAAACAGCAACACACACATCCACCAGCGCCAGTTTGTCATTAATTGTTTTGATGTTGAATTTGTCATGTAAAAATACTTTTTATGCCTATACCAATGGTATCAGACTAAGTTAATACTAAAAGCAAGGTGCAAGACAGCAATTCATACTATCCTGCACCTAAAGAATTATCTCACTTCCTTTATGATTGCCAGAGCCGCCTTGCACAACTCTGTAATCTTCGACCACTCGCCAGCAGCAATCACATCTTTAGGAAACAGATTGCTACCCATGCCCACGCAAGTTACACCGGCCTTGAACCAAGCTTCAAGATTTTCCTTGGTCGGCTTCACACCACCAGTCACCATAATCTGGCTCCATGGCATTGGGGCCCTCAAACCTTTTACAAAAGCAGCTCCCAGTACATCACCCGGGAACACCTTGCACAAATCACAACCCAATTCCTGAGCCTTGCCAATCTCAGATACGGTACCGCATCCTGGACAATAAGGAACCAAACGACGGTTACAGATAGGTGCAATTTCCGGATTGAACATTGGACCTACCACAAAATTGGCACCCAATTGCAAATACAATGCTGCGGTTGCAGGGTCTACCACAGAACCTACACCCACCATCATACCAGGCAACTCCTTATTCGCATATTTCACCAGCTCACCGAAAACTTCATGGGCAAAATCGCCACGGTTGGTGAACTCAAAGGCACGTACACCGCCATCATAGCAGGCCTTCAACACCTGCTTGGCTATCTCTACATCGCCGCTATAGAAAACCGGAACCATACCCGTTTCCTTCATGGCAGCGATAACTTCTATTTTACTATATTTTGCCATACTGTTTTTATCTTTACATTAACGATACTAACGCTGAACACGTCCGCTGGCATCGCCACCGGCCAAAGCTTCCACTTCTTCTACTGATACCAGGTTAAAGTCACCGTTGATAGTGTGTTTCAGTGCAGAAGCAGCTACTGCAAATTCCAAAGCAGCACCCTGGTTAGGTTTGGTAAGCAAACCATGGATAATACCACCTGAGAATGAGTCACCACCACCTACACGGTCAACGATAGGATTGATGTCGTAACGTTTCGAGGTATAGAATTCCTCACCATTATAAATCATAGCCTTCCAGCCATTGTGAGTAGCTGAGAAAGATTCACGCAAAGTGGAAATCACATACTTGAAACCAAATTCTTTAGCCATCTGCACGAAAATGCCTTTATAGCCTTCTGCATCCGTCTGACCGGCTTCTACATTTGCATCCGGTTTGAAGCCCAAGCACAATTCAGCATCCTCCTCATTACCGATGCAAACATCAACATATTGCATCAACGGACGCATAATAGACTGTGCTTTTTCTTTTGTCCACAGTTTCTTACGGAAATTCAAATCAACAGAAACAGTAACGCCATGTCTTTTGGCTGCCTCGCAGGCCAAACGGGTTAATTCTGCTGCCTTGTCAGAAATGGCCGGGGTAATGCCTGACCAATGGAACCAATCAGCTCCTTCCATAATGGCATCGAAATCAAAATCTTCCGGATTTGCTTCTGCTATTGCTGAATGGGCACGGTCATAAATAACCTTAGAAGGACGCATGGAAGCACCTGTTTCCAAATAATAGATTCCCACACGGTCACCACCACGTGCAATATAATCTGTCTTTACTCCATATTTACGCAATGCATTTACGGCAGCCTGACCAATTTCATGTTTAGGCAATTTTGTTACAAAATATGCGTCATGACCATAATTGGCACAGCTGACAGCAACATTGGCTTCACCTCCACCATATACTACGTCAAAAACGTCTGACTGAACAAAACGGGTATTGCCCGGAGTTGAAAGGCGGAGCATAATCTCGCCTAACGTTACAATTTTACTCATTATTTATCTATTTATTGATTATGGTATATTCTTTTTCATGCTGCAAAAGTACAATCCGCCAACCAGTTAAATGTGTACTTTTAAGCTAATTATATGGCACAAATTTACACTTACGCCCAACAATTAGAATTTAAAGAAATTCTTTGCATTGTTGTAGCAAATATCTTCTATCATCTGGTTGACTCTTTCCATCTCTGAATAAGGAATCTCACCATTTTCCACATCTGTACCTACCAAGTTGCACAACGTACGGCGGAAATACTCATGACGCGGATAAGACAAGAATGAGCGTGAATCAGTAAGCATTCCTACAAAACGACTCAGAAGACCCAAAACAGACAATGCATTCATCTGTTTTTCCATACCATCTTTCTGGTCAAGGAACCACCAACCTGAACCAAACTGGATTTTACCAGGAACGGTTCCATCCTGGAAGTTACCCAACATTGTTGCTATAACTTCATTGGCACATGGATTCAAATTGTATAATATGGTTTTCGCCAATTTTCCTTGAGCATTCAATGTATCGAGGAATTTCGACAATTTCTTGGCCGTTGTAAATTCGCCAATGGAATCAAAACCGGTATCAGGACCAAGGAGTTTGAACATTTTAGAGTTATTGTCACGGATAGCACCGTAATGGAACTGCTGGGTCCATCCTGTTTCCCAATCCATAATGGCAAACTCTATCAACATGGCTGACTTATATTTCAGGATTTCTTCCTGAGTCAGTTCTTTTCCACCGTAAACCTTATTGAAGATAGCTTCGATTTCTGCAGGTGTATAATCTTCTGCGTAGAATTCCTCGATACCATGGTCTGACAAACGGCATCCTTGCTCTTCGAAGAATTTATGACGCACACGCAATGCCTCAATCACATCTGCAAACCTGTTGATGGTTACACCTGACACTTCAGCCAACTTCTCGATATAGGCACGGAAATTTGCCGGAACTTCCACAGCCATAGCTTTATCCGGACGCCAAGTAGGCAACATTTTGATTTCGAAACCACTTTCACGCGTTTTAATGTGATATTCCAAACTATCAACAGGATCATCTGTAGTACATACACATTCCACATTGTAACGACGCATCAAACCGCGTGCACTATATTCCGGCAATTTCAACTTTTCATTACATTCATCGTAAATCTCACGAGCCGTTTTCGGATTCAATATTTTAGTAATACCAAAAGCCGTTTTCAGCTCCAAATGCGTCCAATGATATAGGGGGTTACGTAATGTATAAGGGACAGTTTCAGCCCATTTCTCAAATTTTTCCCAATCAGTGGTATCTTTGCCTGTACAATAACGTTCATCTATACCATTTGACCGCATTGCACGCCATTTGTAATGGTCGCCCCCCAACCAGATTTCAGTGATTGACGAGAATTGGTAATCATCGGCCACCATTTTGGGAATCAAGTGGCAATGATAGTCAATGATAGGCATTTTCTTAGCATGCTCATGATACAATTTCTGTGCTGTTTCCGTCTTCAACAGGAAATTTTCGTCCATAAAGTTTTTCATACTATATCTCTTTAAAATGAAAATATTCAATCAGCCATAAATGCACAATGGTGACACGTGATACCAAAATCAGAAATACAACCTATAAATCAACAGTTTACAAACATAGAGAAGCATTCCGTGTGCGCCCACGAAGATACGCATAAATTTTTAAATCAGCAAACCGGTCATCTTTTTAACATCGAAAAAAACTTCCCTCAGTACTTTCACTTCCGCTATAGCACACAAAAGTATAATTATACTGATAGAAAGACAGCTGCACGGATTTATTTCCGCAACAGCTGTTTCCTCAACCCCGACAGTCAAACCCAGACTGTCTATCAATGGTGCGAACTGACAATTTCACCCAAATACAACAACACAATCGGTCTACTTTTCATTTCAAGGCTTTCTTATATTTGTTTTAACCGTATGAAAACCACATAAGCCAATGCCAATAGCAGCAGCCATCCACATCCCTCTCCTAAAGGTACACCCAATTGGTCATTCTCATAGGTTGTCCTTGGTGGCGGTGGTAATACTGTGCCGTCAGTAGTAACAGGTGCGAACATTGGCAAAGATGCAGACATTCCCGAAGTTGCAGAGATGATGGACATGGCCCGTAACTTGTCGGAAGGAATATCCGCTTTCGTCTTTACCATCAACAGTGGAACATATTCTCCCACTACAGCACTCTGTTGAACCACATCCATCCGTCTGCTTGGCAAAGTAGCGCCAGAGGATACTGTCCTTGTCACACGTTTTTCCACTGCAATATTCTTACCTGACGGGAGTGCATTCAACACCAGATTCTCATGTGCATATAATTTGCTTACTTCCGTTTCTACGGTTGATCCATATAATTCATGTCCTTCATTATTGTACGAAAACAAATGTCCGCTTGTACTGACAAAAGGAGTGGTCGGCAACACAAAACCAACATGCTCGCTATTGTTCACCTGATATAGATAGACACTATCATCTTTCTGTCTATCGGCAACACCCACGTACAGCAAACCTGCACAAGCAGCCAACAAGGCAACTAAAAATACAACAATCTTTCCCATAATCAGAATACTACTTTAACAGGTTTAACAATCGAATTGGTTCTGAGATATACCGTATATGCTCCATACGGAAGGTTCAACGTATAGGAATATCGTCCCAACCCCGGCACAGTTCCGGAATCAATTTTGCGTCCGACAGCATCATAAACGGTCCAGTCGCCTTCACTGTCGGTGAAGTTTTCCACATACAGCACTCCGTCATAAGCATAGCCTTTGAGCAATCCGCCGTCGACCTCTTCATTCACAGTGGAAGAAGAACTGATAAGGAAGCGGCGTGTCTCCCCTTTCTTGCCCACACTAAAGGAATAGGAGTCGGAAGCCAGCAGGTCGATAGATGTACCGGCAGTCAAATCATGCAGATAGAGGCGGCTATATTGTCCGTTGAGGGTCGATGGATCGAAAGTCAATGTATATTCCGTCTCCTCACCCGCTATGAAACCAAGATACTGTCCATCGATATCATCCACGGCATTGACCGACATATTGTCATCGGCCTCAATGGCAAAGAGCTGTGGAGTACGACTGTCGCCATATATTTTTTTGCCGTCATAGCCCGGCTCATAGCCATGCGTCCAGTCCTCACGACACAACAAGTACAGGTCATCTGCAAACCGCTTGCCTTCTACCCTCACCTTGAGTATAGGAATTTCCGTCTTCTCCTTCTGAGGGGCACGCACTACAGGCGGCGGTGTTGTCGTCGTTTCGTAATAATTGGGACGTACTACCGCATTACGGTAATCTATGGAAACAGAACCATTGCCAGTACCAGCATCAGCGGTCGCCTTGACAAAGAAACCCTGCATGGCCGGTATAACATTCAAACCGGTATAGGAACCAGCATGAATAGGTAGGGCCATGTACTGACCGGGAGTCGTAGTACTATCATCACCTACATTATTATCATACCATTGTTCCCAAGTACCTGCATTGTATATATAGATGGTCGGTTCTACATTTACAAAATCTTCGTCTTTCAAGGAGTCCAAATAAATGGGTGCCGTAAAAGAATTGCCCAACAGATGAAAACCCGGATATGTTTTGGGATAAGTTTTTTCACCATCTGTATAATTATCTCCACTTGTTTGCTGTGTATAGGTCAAACCCTTATAGGTATGATCGTGTACATTCAAGAAACCAGCAAGCAGATATGTCTTTGGATTCTCTTGTGTCAAGGCATAGCCTTCAAATGGATCCAATTTATCATTATCCTTCACAACATACCAATGCGCCTGCGGATAACTCATATTGGGATTCACCTCATCCCACCGACACATCCATGCGCCCTCAAAAGGTTTAACCGCTTGCGGATAGCCTGAGGTGGGGATAGCCATATATTGCCATACAGCCGTAGTTGGAATATCCGTACCCGATTGTGCCACTGCTCCACTCGCTTTGCTGTAAAACTCCACATGCGCATAAGGTGCAACCGAATCATAAACCATAAATGCCCCTGCAGCCGTTTCGTTTGTCTCTATTGTCAAACTGCCTTCACTTTCTATCTTATAGGAATTAACAAAATCTCTTCCACGCACTTCACGGAAACGTCCTGCAACAGCCAATTTAGCACCAGGCTCAACCGTAAGGGAACCTTCCCAATTGTTATCCTTGTCCTTACGGATGCTGACTGCAGAAACTCCGGCTTTTACATTCACAGTACAAGGTTTGTCAATGCGTACACGATGTGACAAAGTGGGAACCATATTAAAGCCTGGCGCCCAATTCAGACGATTACTCCACTTACCATCGCCAGCGCCCTCCACATTTCTCTCAGTCCCATCCAGATTCAGTCCATTGGTGAAAACGAGCGAACAATCGGAAACATAAATAGGGTCAGTGATAAGCAAATATTCCAATATATTACCAATGGCCTTATAACCATCATCCGTGATTAATTGGGTGGCAGTATTATTGATAGAAAGCACCATCATGCGGCTTTCCACCACCTTCTGTCTTTCACAGCAAGCGACCAGCGTTCCTTGCGCTCCTCCGTCAATGGTAGCAATATTGACAAACTCTACAACATCAAAGGTAGCGAATCCCTGCAAAGCCTTTTCCCCGTCAGAACCTCCTCCGGTAGTAACTGCTACTACTTTATCGTCATCATCACCTATATTGATATTCTTAAACATCTCATGAGCATAGCACAATACTGTCATATCGGTTTGCGTCGATGAGGGTGTAAGCGGATTACCCGTAAATCCTTTTGCTTGCCATTAGTCCAAAGCTGCCATGTGTGCCTTCAGAGAGAAGATAGGTTTTCTGTCAACCAAGTCGGCAAGGTCATTCAAGTTTGCTGCACGGCCTACATGTCCCTCTCCGCTTCCTATTTTTCCATCTGTTTTAGGATGATCCGTTAGTAGCACCAAATCAAAAGGTTCATAGTTCAGGAATCGATAGTTGGCATAGCCGTTTACCGCAGTAGGTATGTATCCCATTTCCGCCAACTTGCTTGTATATAAAGGGTCTTGTATATCAGCGGATGTAACACCCAAAAAGTCATCTATATTTTCTCCACTGACTACATAGGCTATTGTATGTGTGCTGCGGTCAAGCACAATAATGTTGATGGAATCGGCATAGGTTACATCTATATCATTGCACATATTACGGGGTGTCACTTTCACTACAATAGTATCACCCACTTGAATAGCATTGGGATTTTTTTTACTCCACTCTGTCAACCCATCATAATCAGCTATAATGGTATCTGTATTGTTCTTGGAAGTAATCCAATCGGTACGTGCTAAAGAACTGATTGTTGAACCACGATGAACAGTTGCGCTGACTTGATAAGGTTCATCGCTTGTGCCATCGCTTGTGCCCTTTGGAGTCACCTTGAACAGATGACGTATTTTACGCCCTGCAACAGCATAAGTAGAATCCAGTTGGTAGTATTGGAACGGTGTAAGTTTTTCAACGAAAGGAGGGTCATTCTGTGAAAGCGTAACCATAGCCTCATTGCCGGTCCACTGCGGACAATTATCCGTAACCAAAGCCTTATAAATGCCAGCGGATGTAGCAGTACAGGTATCTGAAGTTGCACCATCTATCTCTTGCCATGTTCCATCTGCACCCTGTTGATACCAAGCAATAGCAGTAACATTCGTAACATCAACATCCGTCGTCGTACCATCTGCATTCTCATAAACTAATTTTAGCTCTACGTTCCCATCACAGTCAATCACACCACTTTCAGGTGAGATAGATGGAACGGGGTCAGGACAGGTTACAGTCAAGGTATAGCTTACACTCTCACTACAATAAGTATCATCACCGTCATAAGTTGCCGTAATGGTGGTTGTACCAGTACCTGTAATGTCCAATACTCCTAAAGTTGCATCTATTGTCGCTACTTCGGGAACTGAACTACTATATTGAATTGACGTGAGATTGTTTGGAATTTCAAGAGTTGGAAAAGAAGGTTTTTGAGCTCCATATTCAACCGTGCAGTCGCTTGCTGACCAAGCCAAACCAGCTGGTGTGCAGGTTTTGCCGCAATATACTTTAACAGATTTCAAGTAGGTATTATTCCTTGTAGCTCGAGTCAGAATAAACTGTTTTTGATCAATGAGAGGATTATCCTTACCAACAATATAACTTTTCGTATAAGTCCCTTTAGTCACATCTGTTAATTTGTCCACCTCACTATTTTCTGACGTACGAATTGAAATTCCCCTTCCATTATTGTCATCGGCATTTGTTGTAAAGGTTATTTCAATTTTTGTCCCTTCCTTAATTTCTTGTTCTAAAGCAATTGTCAACAAATCGCTATTACCACCAAATGTAAACCCCTCATTGGCAAATTTAACATCACCACTATGACTAACTGTTCCACCAATGACCGTATAACTACCCTCCCATGTTGTACCACTTGTTGCAGTAAAAATCAATTCATAGCAAGGTCCTTCCGTAAATGTTACCGTCTGAACGTCAGTGGTCTCTGTACAAGCTCCACTACTAATTTCACAAAAGTAATAGAACGTTTGAGCAGAAGTTGAAGATACTGAATAGTCAGTAGAGGTTGCACCTGAAATTGCTACCGCTCCATCACCATTTTCGTTGTCCGCAGAATACCATTGATATGAATAAGAACCATCTCCACCACTTGCTGTTACATGAAGTGTGGCTGTTTCACCAATATTATACATTCCCGCCCCAGTGATGCCAAAGCCGATTTGAGGGGTCAAATTGTTGATAGTAGCACGAGGAGACTCCACCGTAACAGGGAAATAGCCTGATTCCGTATAAGTGACCTTACAATAATATTTTCCCGTTTCTTCTGGTGAATAATTTGATCGTGTCTGCCCAGCCAATGCAGCACCATCTTTATACCATTGATACGCAAAAGTACCTGTAGTTGATGTGGAAGTGGCGGTAACAGTCAATGGCTCACCAAAACACCAAGATGTGGTAGAGTTATCAAAATTCTCACCCTCAACTGTAGGTGCTGGCGCTACTCCATTGGCTACATACACAGGAATAACGGCCTCACAATAAGTGTTATCGGCTGGTGTAAAAACAAGAGTGGCAGAACCTGTAGCATCTGATGAAGCAGTTACAGTATTGTCACTCACTGTAATAATATTTGCAGGATTGGCATTACTTACACTCCAAGTGCCGTCGACAGAGGTTCCATCAGAAGTAGTTGCAGAAAGCGTTGCTAAATTACCTTTCTCCAAGTTCAGAGTTGTTAAATCGGATGTCCCGTCACTGATGGTTAGCGGTGTACAGGAAGAAGTTGTAGTATAATAGATTCTTACGCTTTTAAATAACATATAGTCACTACTGCTTCTACCAAAATAAAATATATAGTTGCCTGGGGTAATTACACTATCAACATTCTCAACAATCTCATTATTATCAACATCATTAGAATATGTAGTCAAGACTTTCGAAATAACCCCTGTTTCGTCATCATCCTTCAATGTAACATAAGAACCCATTTCTGAAGGGCCATTTTCGGAAATAATCCCCTTATGCAAACGGCATCGCACAGGTGTTTTTGGGGGAACATGTATTTCTACCGTTATCTGATTCACTCCCTCAGGGATTTCAAAGGAAAGAGCTGTATAATAATTACTTTTACTCATATTTGAGGCATTAAACGACAATCCACCTGTTGTTATTGAAAATTCATCAGCAACACTGTTATTACTCTGAAACCATGCATATTGTCCAACTGCTCCCGGATAAAACTCAGAAATGTCCAGCCGAGTGTTTATAGCAAATCCTGTAAAACTGGGATTAGTGAAATCAACATTAACAAGGTCGATTTCTGTCTGTGCCTGTATATTGCTTTGAGAAAAGCCCCACACAAAAAGGAGCGAGAAAAAAAGTCTTGTTTTTCTTCCTATTGATTTGAAGAAACATTTCATATCCATATTCCACTTCATGATATTAGATTTTATCGGTGCAAATTTAAATAACAAAAAACGCCGTAAATGTGCAATATTCGCAGATAAATGTGTTTTTTCTGTCAAAAAAGGGAAAATACAATCATATCCTAACAAAAATCACATTATTGCAAACAAATAATTACAGCACCAAACATTCATTTACAATTTCACTTTCAATATGAAAACAAAAAAAGTGCACAGACTTAGGTCTGTGCACTCACCTTGTTCTATAAGAGAAAGTCCTATGGACGATAATCAGACATCTCCAAAAGTTTCTGTGAATCTGTCATCTCAAGCAATTCCTGCATTCCCACTTCCGGGTGATGCTCCATATAGCTATCAACAATCCGCCAGCCGACCCATGTACCCAAACGACCTGGAGAATCCTGCGATACGGGTCCCGTAAAAGGCCCATCATTTACATATTTGGTAATGGTCAGATTGTCAGTTGAAAATAAATCCTTGGAATCCAATATGGTTGACCAAATCCTTCTTTCAAAATAATCACACCATTCCCACTGCTCTGGGGTGTAATTCATTATTTCGTTTGAAGGCGCATCAGGGAAAAGCACCGACAGGAAATACATTATTTTTCCCCTATACAACATCTCGTCCAAAAGATTCGGATTGGCCACAGGCTGTCGGAAGTTACGGAACAACACCACGGAAAGCATATCGACCGGCACACATGCTGGCCGCATTCCATAGTGCATATACCGATAGGTCACCTCTTCATATAAAGGATAATCCGCTCCCAGATACATATCTGCTCCCAAAGCCAAAATATTGTCGGTAAACAATACCTGTCTGTTAAATCCGGACACGAACAAATACAAATCAGGAACTTTGATTTGAGGATAAAAATAGCGCAAGCGTCCAAAAGCCTTAGAAAGTTCTCCCTCTATAGAGTCCAAATCGGAAAAGGTAGCCAATGCATAATCATTTACAGCACGATAGAGGCTATCACACAGGAAATTCCGCATCAACTCTGCCACATAAACTGTATCAGAAGGCTCCACTTCCAAAATTTGGTCAACAAACAAAGGCATAAATACAGGATATTCATCATACAAGCGCACAACCGACTGATACATGTCAGTCGTATCGGCCGTTGCCAGAGCAACGTCAAAACGTTCCACTTTGACCGAGACTGGCGTTGCATCTATGTCAGCAAACCGACGTTGACGGCCACATCCTGCCAAAAACACGACCAATACCCCGAAAAAACAGCACCAATACCTCATCATTTTATCTTTTAGCATTGCGTTTCATCTGCTCGCGCTGGTAAGCCATCTGCTCACGCTGCATTTTCTCCAAGCGTGCGGCAAAACCCGTTTTCTTGGGCGCCTTTTCGTTCTTCTTCCGTTTTTCATGCAATTTCGCCAACAGCTTCTCATCGTTGATAGTCCAACGGAAGATGTAAGTCTGCAAAATGGTTATCAACAACGAAACAAAATAATAATAGCTCAACCCAGCAGCATAGTTATTGAAAATGAAAAGGAACATGATGGGCATCAAATACATCATCCACTTCATGGCTGCCATCTGGTCAGAACCTGCCGTAGAAGCCATATTCAGCTTCGTATAAATGATATTGGTAACAGTCATCAGCAAGCAGAACAAGCTGATATGATTACCAAATGTATTCGAAATCAACGGTATATAAGTATCCCAGCTTAATATGGCATCATAGCTCGATAGGTCATCTGCCCACAAGAAACTTTGCTGACGCAACTCAATGGAAGCTGGGAAGAAACTGAACATAGCCAACAAAATAGGCATTTGAAGCAGCATAGGCAAACAACCACTCATTGGGCTAACACCTACCTTTGAATATAGCTCCATAGTTGCACGTTGGCGTTCCATAGCTTTCTCTGCTGGAATGCGGGCGTTAATCTCATCAATTTCAGGTTTCAGCACACGCATCTTGGCCGATGACAAATAGGATTTATAGGTCAACGGGAACAAGACCAGTTTGATAACAATAGTCATCAATAAAATAATGATACCGAAATTTGAAATATAACGGCTGAAGAAATCAAACATTGGAATAACGGCAATCCGATTTATCCATCCCCACAATTTCCAACCAAGAGGTACCAACTTATTCAACTGCAAACGGTTTTCCTTCTCTACTCCTTTGTCATAAGCCGCCAAAGTCTTAAAATGATTGGGTCCCAAGTAGAAATGGAAGCCGGTTTTTTCTTTTCCTGTTGGGTCATAGGCAACAGCCATCTCAGCAAAGCAGTTCTTGAGATAACCGCTATTTCTATTTTCTACATGACTTTCAACAACAGTTGAAGTAAAGTAGTTATCAGCAATCAACACCGAACTGAAGAACTGGTCCTTAAAAGCAATCCACTTCACATTGCCGCCCAACATTTTCTTATCATTTTTTGAAGCATTCAGGCTCTCCACATCATCTGCCGCAAATTTATATTGAACCATGGAATAACGTTCCTCAAACTTACGTCCGCGCTCCTGTTGCTTTATCTTAGCCTGCCATTGCATCTCCAAATAATTCATTCCAGAAGGCATAACCTTATCCATCTGATATGACTCTATAGCCATACCCACCATATAGTCATTGGCAGGGATTGTGTAAACAAAATCCATATAAGCGGTTGTGTCTGTCAGCAAACGCATTCGAAGCACTTGATTGCCATCCGCATCTTTCTGTACATCACCTACAGGCACAAAATACATATCATTCGTATTCAGCACACGGTTATTTCCCGTTACAATGGTAAAGCCCAAATTGCTTTGGTCTTCCGTAAACAGAATCAGTGGCAAAGAATCATGAGTTCTGTATTCTTTCAACTCCGCTTCAACCAAACGTCCACCTTTACTAGAGAAAGTCAAACGAAGCAAATCAGACTCCAATGTCCAATGCTTGTCCTCACCTAAAGCAGAGGGAGCAAATGCCCCGAACAATCCATGTACTTTTTCTGCTATAGCAATACTATCCGTTTCCAAAGCACTATCCTGCAATAGACTGGCCGTCTTGTGGGCTTCCTCTTCTGCCAAACGTTGAGCTTCCGCCATTTGCTGAGCCGCAACAATGGAATCATTGTAACGCTGACGACGTGCGATTTCTTCCTGAGAAGGACGGTTCATCCATCCAAACCCTATTAATATAAGGGCTATTAATATAAAACCTACAACAGTATTTTTATCCATCTTACTTTGTTCGTTATTTATCTCTACAATTAGTTATTGTTACTATGTTGTCCGATTGCTGCTTTTATAAAACTGATAAACAGTGGATGAGGACGCAATACTGTACTGCTATATTCCGGGTGGAACTGAACACCTACATACCAAGGATGTGAAGCCAATTCTATCACTTCAACCAAATCCGATTCAAGATTACGCCCACTACAAATCATACCAGCCGACTCAAATGCATCCTTGTATTCATTATTGAATTCAAAACGATGTCTGTGACGTTCGCTGATGTTTTCTTTTCCATAGATCTCATATACCTTGGTTCCTTTTTTCAGATGGCAATTATATGCACCCAAACGCATGCTGCCACCCATATTCAAGACTGTTTTCTGGTCTTCCATCATATCCACCACATTGTGCGTTGTATGAGGATCTATCTCCGTACTATTGGCATCGGCCATCCCCAACACATTGCGAGCAAATTCAATTGCCATTGTTTGCATACCTAAACATATTCCCAAACATGGCAAATTATGGGTACGGGCATAATGCAAAGCCACAAATTTACCTTCTATGCCTCTCGTTCCAAAGCCTGGACAAACAACGATTCCGTCAAGCCCCTTCAACTCTTCTGCAACCGTCTCTTCGGTCAACTTGTCCGACAAAATGGATTTAAGCTTCAGTTTACGATCATTATATGCCGCCGCATGGAGCAACGATTCCATAATCGACTTATACGCATCCTGCAATTGCACATATTTTCCCACAAGTCCAATGTGCACTTCTTCCGTTGCATTCTCGAGTTTGGCAAGAAAAGCATTCCAATCTGCCATATCAGCCGCAGGTACCTGTTCCAAATTATATCCCATCTTGCCCAACACCACTTCATCCAATTTTTCTGCCTGCATATTCAACGGTACTCTATATATAGTCGGCGCATCCAAAGATTGGAGCACAGCAGAAGGCTCTACATTGCAGAACAAGCCCACTTTCCGGCGCATCTCAACAGGTATAGGATGTTCTGTGCGCAATACTAAGATGTCAGGTTGTACGCCCTCTTCCTGCAAAGCTTTCACTGAATGCTGGGTTGGCTTTGTTTTCAACTCCTTGGCAGCCGCCAGGAAGGGTACATAGGTCAAATGAATGCACAAGCAGTTTTTGCCCAACTCCCAGCGCAACTGACGTACACTTTCGATATAAGGGAGTGATTCCATATCTCCAACAGTACCACCGATTTCCGTTATCACAAAGTCAAATTCCCCTTTAGAGCCCAACATTTTGATATTTCGTTTGATTTCGTCTGTGATATGAGGAATAATCTGCACCGTTTTTCCCAAGTAATCACCGCGACGTTCCTTTTCAATAACACTCTGATAGATACGTCCCGTGGTTATATTATTGGATTTGTGTGTTTCCACATTCAAGAAACGCTCATAGTGTCCCAAATCCAAATCTGCTTCATGTCCATCAACAGTTACATAACATTCACCATGTTCATAGGGATTGAGCGTTCCCGGATCCACATTGATATAAGGATCCAACTTCTGGTTAGTCACTTTAAACCCGCGCGCCTGCAATAACTTGCCCAATGACGCCGCAATGATTCCTTTTCCCAACGAAGAGGCCACACCTCCCGTAACGAAAATGTACTTTGTTTCTTTCATTATATCAATGTGTTATATTATTTATTCCGTGATAAGCAATCAAAGTTGCAAAGATACATATTTTTTTCTAACAGACAATCACTTACCTATAAGCAGATTGTCATCTCAAAATCAGCTTCAAAAACTATATTATAAAAATCACAAAAAAGCGGCGTTAACACTAACCGTTAACAACCGCTTTATTTATAGCACTATAATGATTTATAGCATAGATATCTTCTACAACAATCTATTAGTAGCTGTGTCAGGGAATACCACTGTAGGTTTGAAGGTTTTAGCTTCTTCTGCATCCATCATTGCATATGCAATAATAATCACAATATCGCCAGGCTGTACAAGACGAGCGGCAGCGCCATTAAGACAAACAACCCCAGAACCTCTTTCACCAGCTATTACATAAGTTTCCAGACGCGCACCATTGTTATTGTTAACAATCGCCACTTTTTCATTGGGCAGTATATTGGCAGCATCCAATAAATCCTGATCTATCGTAATACTTCCAATATAATTCAAATTGGCTTCGGTTACAGTTACCCTATGAATTTTCGACTTTAAAACATGAAGAAACATAATCTGAAATGTCTAAACCTTAACTAACCTATATATTTAATATTGTCTATCAAACGGACATCTCCGCAATAAACAGTAACACAACCAATAGCATTCTTCCATTCCGTTGCCGGCTGCAAAGTATCACAGTCTACTATTTCATAATACTCTACACGCAAACCATCTACACGATTAATTTGCTCAATTACCCAACTTTGTACTTGGCAAACACTTTGGCTTGCAGTCAATTGGCGGCTCTCAAACAATATACGTGCTATATTGGCAGCTGTTGCACGTTCTGCCGGTGACAAACGTTCATTACGACTACTGCGTGCCAAACCGGAAGTTTCTCTAACAATAGGGCAACTTACTATGATGACATCATAATTCATCAGTTTGACCATACGTTTAATTACAGCTATCTGCTGAAAATCCTTTTCTCCGAAATAGGCACGATAAGGTTGTACCAAATCAAACAACTTGCTGACCACTTGCACAACGCCATTAAAATGTCCTGGGCGATGCAAGCCCTCCATCACATGATCCAACCCACCAAAATCGAATTCAAAAGTCTGCGACATCTCTTCGGGAGAATACATTTCTTCGGGGGAAGGTGCAAATACCAAATTACATCCCATTTCTGCCAATGCTTCCGTGTCACGCTTCAGGTCACGCGGATATTTCTCCAAATCCTCAGGATTATTAAATTGGGTCGGATTGACAAATATGCTAACGACACACACATCATTCTCGTTTGCACACCGTCTGACTAAAGAAAAATGGCCCTCATGTAAAGCGCCCATAGTGGGTACAAAACCTATTGTTTTGCCCAAAGCCTTCAAAGCAGAAACATCTGCCAACAGCTCTTTTTTGGTTGTAAGAATTTTCATATTGCTGTCCTTTATTCAAAGAATGACCACATTTACATTTCACATCATGCTGCACATGTGTCACGCTTCATCCAAAAGAGTGCGCAAAAGTACAAAAAATTATTCACTCAAGCCAAACAACCGACAATGCAAAATCATGAAACTTGATTTCTTATTTTGCGTTGCCCTCACCTTTTTTGTATCTTTGAATACGACAGGAGGCGGTTCGGCAAAGTCAAATTCCAAAACTTCGTTTTCCAATTTGACTTTGCGCTCGCCTTTCACTATCTTTGGAGAAGATAGGCTACGGTTCGGCAAAATCAAATTCTAAAACTTCGTTTCACATTTGTCTCTGCACTCATCTTGCACTATCTTTGCTGCAAGAAAAAAACATAGAAGATGAAAAAATTGAACATAGGAGACAACGTTCGTTTCCTCAATGAAATAGGAGGAGGAATTATCGTAAAGATTGACGAACAGACCAAAATGGTATATGTGCAAGATGCCGATGGATTTGAAATTCCTGTTCTTCCACAAGAATGTGTTGTGGTAAATAATGTCAAGGAAAACAATTTTCCAATAGCGGCAAAAGAAGAGAATCCATTACCTACAACTTCCTCATCCACCAACATTACTGAAAAAAAAGTATTACAAATTATTGAGACACCGGAAGGGGAAGAATTGAATGTTATTCTTGCATTTGTACCATGCAATATCAAAACATTACAGACAACCAATTACGATTGTTATATCATCAATGACAGCAACTACCAGTTGTTTTACAACATTGCCTCAATAAGTGGAACAAAGGCACGCAGTCTGGCTAATGGCCAAATAGAACCAAACATGCAGGAGCAGATAGCAACCATCACCAAAGATGAGCTGAACGATTGGGAAAAAATCCGTACGCAAGTTATTCCATTTAAATTAGAGAAAAGCTACGAACTGCAAAATACCATCGATTGTACTATAAGGATTAATCCCACAAAGTTTTACAAGCTCCATTGTTTCAGTGAGAGTGTATATTTTGACGCCCCAAGCATTGAGTACAACTTAGCCATTGAAGCTAATAAAAACAAACTGGAAGACATCAAGGCTGAAGACATAAAAGAGGCAATGATGTCAAAAGAGGCTAAACAACCCACCAAACGCCCCATCATCAAAAACGAGAAAAAGGAAATCATAGAAGTAGATTTACATATCAACCAATTGTTAGACAATACCAACGGATTGCAGCCTGCTGATATGCTCCACTATCAAATGGAGGTGTTCCATAAAACTCTGGCTGAACACAAGAAGCATAAAGGTCAAAAAATTGTCTTTATACATGGTAAAGGGGAAGGCGTCCTTCGAAAGGAGATTGAGAAGGCATTAAAAAGCAAATACAAAGATTACACATTTCAAGATGCATCATTCCGCGAATATGGATATGGTGCCACATTGGTAACTATCAGATAAAATGGAGAAGATTGCAGTTATTACGGGCGCAAGCAGTGGAATTGGACTGGCAACAGCAATGCTTTTAGAGAAAAAGGGGTGGATTGTATATGCATTGTCAAGGAGTGGGAAAAGCAAACAGGACAATACTGTGGTGCCCCAACGTATCATTCATCTGAAAGCAGATGTAAACGAAAAACAGACATTGGACAATGCCCTTTGCCAAATCCTCTCACAACACCAGCAAATTGATGCTTTGGTGTGTAACGCAGGAAACGGCATTGCAGGAGCAATCGAAGATACATCGGCAGAAGAAGCCAAATACCAATTCCAAACAACTTTCTTTGGCGTGCATAACACCATCTGTACGTTTCTTCCACAGATGAGGCAGCAAAAGAATGGTAAAATCATTATCATATCATCTGTAGCCGGATTTGTACCTATTCCATTCCAAGCATTTTATGCTGCTGCAAAATCAGCTTTATTATCCTATGCAAAATCATTGTCAATGGAAATAAAGCCATTTGGATTGCAGTGTTGCGCCATTTTACCTGGTGATACAAAAACTCACTTCACTTCCAACAGAATCATTGCCGAACGAGCCAAATCACCCAGTTCGCCCTACTCCATTACAATGGAACGGTCTGTACGCAAGATGGAGGAAGATGAGAAAAATGGAATTGCAGCAGAAGTAATCGCGCAATGTATCGCCAAACAAATACAACAAAAACGCATGGCACCTGTAACAGTCCCATGCGTTCAGTATAAATTAATCGCTTTCCTTTTGAGATTACTCCCCAACAAACCCGCTCTTTATCTCATCGGACGACTTTATGCCTAAAGCACTATATTGGAGCGAATAGAAGATGCTATTTGCTCCATTTCCTCTGCTGAAAGTGACAATTTAGGATTAGCAAACGACATATCTGACTCTTTCATTAAAGGTACGAGATGTATATGAACATGCGGTACCTCCATACCTAAAACAGCCACACCAACACGCTTGCAACCGGTCGCTTCCTTTATTCCTGCAGCAACACGTTTGGCAAAAACCATCATATCGCCCAACAACTGGTCATCCAAATTAAAAATATAATCTTCTTCGGGTTCATCCAATTTGGGCACAACCAACGTATGGCCTTTTACCATAGGATTGATATCAAGAAACGCATAGAAACGCTCATCCTCGGCAATTTTATAACTAGGAATTTCTCCCTTAATGATTTTACTAAAGATTGTCATAGCCGTTCTATTTAGTGTTTACAAAGAAATCTCCATAATTTCAAACTCCATTATTCCAGAAGGGACCTTTACCTGAGCTATCTCACCCACTTTTTTACCCAGTAGCCCTTTGGCGATAGGGGTTGTAACAGACAATTTTCCTTCCTTCAGGTTTGCTTCGCTTTCAGAAACAATCATATAAGTCATAACTTGTCCGTTCTTTACGTTCTTTATTTTTACACGGGTCAATATTTGTACTTCGTTCGTATTGATTCGAGATTCATCTATCAAACGAGCAGATGCAATAGTGTCTTTCAACAAAGCTATCTTCATTTCCAACATCCCTTGTGCTTCCTTTGCGGCATCATATTCCGCATTCTCACTCAAGTCACCTTTATCACGTGCCTCTGCTATCTGCTTGGATATCAATGGACGCTGCACACCTTCGAGTTCTGCTAATTCTTCCGTCAATTTCTTATAACCTTCAGCGGTCATATATGTCACTGCCATAACTATACTATTTTAATTTCATTAAACCTATTCATTCTATAAATACAACAAGAATTCTGTAACCAGAACTCTTGTCAAGCAAACATTCAAGATAAGCAAACGTCCTACCTGTTTCTCGTTTGCGTGCCTATTAAAGGCATTTATTTGTGTAATTTCAATCAATCATTAAACTTGGGTTTTAATATCTCGGAATAGACAAAAGCCCGCTTTACATCATCCAATGAATCAAATGCCCAAGTCGTATTTGAATTTGTACTATTTTCCTGCCCCTCAGCGACAAGCTTTCGCTTATCTTGCAACAATACATTTTTTTTACCCTCTTTCTGGTCCTGCACCTCAACAGTCAAATTCACCTCATTAGTTGCAGTCCCTTTATTATCATCTGAAACTGTTTTATCAAAAGAGATTTCCTGAACCGGGAATACTTCCGTCAAAGTATCATCAGACGGAGCATTATCTCCTTCCAATTCTGTCTGACGTTTCAATTCCCGCATCAACTCCTCCCATGAGACTCTTTTACCAAGAGGTTCGCCATCACTTTCTGACTTATCCTGCGTCTTAGCTAGCACTTTCTTACGCTTTCTAAAAACAAATAGAAGAAGCATAAGAAACAAGTAGAACAAAAAAGAATAATCAGCCAATATATCCATGATAACCTATGTTTGCCAGGCAAATATAGAAATAAATCAACAACAAAGCAAACAAACCTTTTGATAAAAAGAAAAGAGCCTACAAAAATGTAGGCTCTTATTATCATAAGAATCTACCGATTATTCTTCAGTCTTCACTTCTTCTGCTGGTTTTTCAGCAGTTTTCTTTGAAGAACGACGAGTACGGGTTGCTTTCTTAGGTGCTTTAGCTTTCAACATGTTTTCGTTGTAATCAACCAACTCAATAATACACATTTCAGCAGCATCACCTTTTCTGAAACCAGTACGTAAAATACGAGTATAGCCACCTGGACGGTCAGCAATCTTAACTCCCACTTCGCGGAACAATTCAGTAACCACTGTTTTATCCTTCAACAAAGAGAAGACCAAACGGCGGTTATTCATTGAATCTTCTTTAGAACGTGTCAAAATCGGCTCAACATATACGCGCAAAGCCTTTGCCTTTGCCAAGGTTGTGGCAATTCTTTTGTGCTTAACCAAAGAGCAAGCCATATTTGCCAGCATAGCTCTACGATGAGAAGCAGTTCTTCCTAAATGATTGAATTTCTTATTGTGTCTCATTTTTATTCCTTGTCTAATTTATATTTAGAAATATCCATACCGAAAGACAAGTTATATTTTTCCAATACCTCATCCAATTCGGTCAAAGATTTTTTGCCGAAGTTACGGAACTTCAACAAATCATTACGATGGAAACTTACCAACTGACCTAAAGTATCAACATCAGCAGCCTTCAAACAGTTCAATGCGCGGACAGAAAGGTCCATATCAACCAAACGTGTTTTCAGCAATTGACGCATATGCAACACTTCTTCATCAAAGTCTTCGTTCACATCACCCTCTTGTTTTTCAATCATGATTTTCTCGTCAGAGAACAACATGAAATGGAAAATAAGAATCTTCGCTGCCTCTTTCAGTGCATCTTTAGGATGAATAGAACCATCAGTGGTTATTTCCAACACCAACTTCTCATAGTCCGTTTTCTGTTCTACACGATATGGTTCAATCGTATATTTTACATTACGGATAGGAGTGTAAATTGAGTCAATAGGAATAATACCTATCTCTGCATTAGGAACACGATTCTCATCTGCAGGCACATAACCACGACCCTTATTAATCGTAAGTTCAATTGTAAAATGAGCGCTCTCGTCCATTCTACAAATCACCAATTCAGGGTTCAACACCTCAAAATTAGTTAAATGCTTGCTGATATCACCCGCCGTAAACTCTTTAGTGTTTGACAATTCCACTGTAACTACTTCACCTTCAGCATCATCAACAATACTTTTGAAACGTACTTGTTTAAGAGCCAGGATCATATTGGTTACATCGTCTATCACACCGGGAATAGTGGCAAACTCATGATCAACACCACTAATCTTAATCGAAGTAATAGCATATCCCTCTAAAGAAGATAAAAGAATACGGCGCAAAGCATTACCGATCGTAATTCCATAACCAGGTTCGAGAGGTCTGAATTCAAAAGCACCTTTGAATGGAGATGACTCCAACATGATTACTTTTTCTGGTTTTTGAAATGCTAATATTGCCATGAATCTTATTATTTAGAGTACAATTCGACGATTAATTGTTCTTTGATGTTTTCAGGTATATCTTCACGTGCAGGAACGTGCAAGAAAGTACCAGACATTGAAGATTCATTCCATTCAATCCAAGGATATTTGCTGTGGTTAAATCCAGCCAAAGAATCAAGGATTACTTCCAATGATTTAGCTTTTTCGCGGACACCAACAACTTGACCAGGCTTTACATGGCATGAAGGGATATTTACAACCTTACCATCCAATGTTATATGTTTGTGGCTAACCAACTGACGAGCAGCAGCACGTGTTTTAGCCAAGCCTAAACGATAAACAACATTATCAAGGCGTGATTCAAGCAATTGAAGCAAAACTTCACCGGTAATACCTTTAGTACGTTGAGCTTTTTCGAAAAGGATTCTAAATTGTCTTTCCAAAACGCCATAGGTGTATTTTGCTTTTTGTTTTTCACGCAACTGAATACCATATTCAGAAGTCTTGCGACGTCTGTTTTGTCCATGTTGTCCGGGAGGATAGTTCTTCTTTGTCAAAACTTTATCAGCTCCAAAAATGGGTTCACCAAATTTACGGGCAATTTTTGATTTAGGTCCAATATATCTTGCCATTTTCTTTCTCTTTTTTAAAAGTTAAACTATACTCTTCTACGTTTTGGAGGACGACATCCGTTGTGTGGTAATGGAGTAACATCAACAATTTCCACAACTTCAATACCTGCACCATGGCATGTACGAATTGCAGATTCACGTCCATTACCTGGTCCCTTTACATAAGCCTTAACTTTTCTCAAGCCAAGGTCATAAGCAACCTTTGCACAATCTTGTGCAGCCATTTGAGCCGCATAAGGAGTATTTTTCTTTGATCCACGGAATCCCATTTTACCTGCGGAAGACCATGAAATAACTTGTCCTTCGCTATTTGCGATAGTAACAATCACATTATTAAAAGATGAGTGAACATGGAGTTGGCCTATCCCCTCCACTTTTACAACTCGTTTCTTTGTTGCTACTGTTTTCTTTGCCATATTATAATAATTTATACTTCTAAAATCCGCAACAGTTTAGATTATTTCGTTGCTTTCTTCTTATTTGCAACCGTTTTCTTCTTACCTTTACGTGTACGAGCATTATTTTTAGTGCTTTGACCACGTACTGGTAAACCAATACGGTGACGAACTCCACGATAACAACCAATGTCCATCAAGCGCTTGATGTTCAACTGTATCTCCGAACGCAAATCACCTTCAACTTTATATTCGCTACTGATGATTTCACGGATTTTAGCAGCTTGGTCGTCAGTCCAATCTTTAACTTTGATGTTAATATCAACACCTGCTTTTTCCAAAATTCTTTTAGCACTACTGCGACCTATTCCGTAGATATAAGTCAACCCGACTTCCCCGCGCTTATTTTGGGGCAAATCTACTCCGACAATTCTTATAGCCATAATTACTTATTAAATTAACTGGTTTATCCTACTATCCTTGACGTTGTTTATACTTAGGATTTTTTTTGTTGATTACATAAAGACGGCCCTTTCTGCGAACCATCTTGCAGTCTGCACTGCGTTTCTTAATTGAAGCTCTTACTTTCATGAGTTTATTCTTTTATTTATATCTAAACGAAATTCTTCCTTTCGACAAATCATAAGGAGACATTTCCACTTTCACTTTATCACCAGGTAAAATTCTTATATAATGCATACGCATTTTCCCTGAGATATGTGCAGTAATTACATGTCCGTTTTCGAGTTCTACTCGAAACATTGCATTAGACAATGCCTCCAAAATGGTTCCGTCCTGCTCAATTGCTGCTTGTTTTGCCATATTAAATTGCTCTAGTTCCTAATACTTTTTCAATTTCTTCAAATGAAGATAATATATCTGCTCTTCCCTCACGAATTGCTATCGAATGTTCGAAGTGTGCAGCAGGCATCCTATCAAGTGTTCTAACTGTCCAGCCATCGTTTTCAAAATAGACATGTCGCTTACCCATAACAATCATGGGCTCAATGGCAATAGTCATTCCCTGTTTAAGAACGATACCGTTACCCTTTCTTCCATAATTAGGAACTTCGGGGGCCTCATGCATATCGTGTCCTACACCATGGCCAACCAACTCTCTCACAACAGAATATCCTGCCGATTCACAATAGGTTTGAACAGCATTTCCAATATCACCAATACGGCGCCCCGGTAAAGCCTGCTCAATTCCTTTATACAACGCTTCTTTTGTAGTTTTCAACAGATGTAAAATTTCTGGCTTAACATCTCCAACACAGAAAGTGTATGCAGAATCACCGTGAAAACCATTTTTATACACGCCACAATCGACAGAGACGATATCACCTTCTTTCAATACCATTTTGCTAGAAGGTATACCATGAACAACCTGTTCATTAACAGATGTACAAATGGAATTTGGATAGCCATCATAACCAAGGAAACCAGGTTCAGCACCATGATCCTTGATGAATTCATAAGCTATCTTATCCAATTGCAAAGTTGTGATGCCAGGAGCGATCACCTTGGCCAATTCGGCCAAGGTGCTCCCAATAAGCAAATTACTCTCGCGAAGTAATTCTATCTCTTCATCTGTCTTCAGAAAAATCATAGTATTAATAAGCTGCTCCTACACGGCCTTTGATTCTTCCTGATTCAAGCAAGCCATCATAGTGACGATTCAGCAAATGGCTTTCTATCTGTTGCAGTGTGTCCAAAACAACACCTACTAGAATCAGCAAAGAAGTTCCTCCAAAAAATTGAGCAAACTCACGGGTAATACCCAGCAAGGATGCAAAAGCAGGTAAAATAGCTACAATTGCTAAGAATATTGATCCCGGCAAAGTAATTCTAGACATAATGGTTTCGATATACTCTGCAGTCTTTTTCCCAGGCTTAACACCAGGAATAAAACCATTGTTCAGCTTCATTTGTTCTGCCATCTGTGCAGGATTAATAATAATCGCTGTATAGAAATAAGTGAACAAAATGATTAAGATAGCGAACACAAGGTTATACCAAAAACCGGTATTATCCATAAATGCTCCAATGAATCCAGCTGCATTCTGAGAATTTGCAAATCCTACCAATGTAATAGGGATAAGCATAATTGCCTGTGCAAAAATGATAGGCATAACATTAGCAGCATTTACCTTCAAAGGGATAAATTGTCTAACACCTCCATACTGCATATTACCTACAATACGTTTAGCGTATTGAACTGGGATTCGACGTGTTCCTTGTACGAGAAGTATTGACAAAGCAATAACCACCAACAAGAAAACAATTTCAAGCAAGAACATAATCAATCCACCCCCCGCATCATTCAAACGAGAAACAAATTCTTGAATAACTGCTGATGGGAAGCGGGCAATAATACCTATCAAAATGATAAAAGAGATACCATTGCCAATACCTTTATCTGTGATACGTTCACCAAGCCACATCACAAACATTGAACCTGCACACAATATGATTGTTGAATAGATTTTAAACCATATTCCAGCTGGAAGTGCAGAACCTGCGTGTGCTAACTGAACACTTAAATTCACCAAATAAGAAGGACCTTGTACCAAAAGTATAATAACCGTCAGATAACGAGTTATCTGATTGATTTTGCGATGGCCGCTTTCACCTTCGCGTTGCAACTTCTGGAAATAAGGAACGGCTATTGTAAGCAATTGTATTACAATTGAGGCTGTAATATATGGCATGATACCCAATGCAAAGATAGAAGCATTGGAGAAGGCTCCGCCGGAAAACATATCCAGCAAAGCCATCAAACCACCACTTGTCTGTTCTTGCAATTCAGTCAAAGCAGAAGGGTCGATACCTGGAAGGACAATAAAAGAACCGAAACGATAAATCAAGACAAATAAAAAAGTCGTAATCAAACGTTTGCGAAGATCTTCAATCTTCCAGATATTTTTTATAGTTTCAATGAGTTTCATAGACTACAATTTTACTATAGTTCCACCCAAAGCCGTAATAGCTTCTTCTGCTGCTTTAGAAAATGCGTGTGCTTCTACGTCCAATTTTACAGTCAAAGCACCGTTCGCCAAAATTTTCACCTTGGCTGATTTTTTAAGATATCCTGCAGCGCGCAAATCATCCAAAGTAATTTTCGTAAGGTTGTTTGCTGTTGCCAATGTCTCCAATACAGAAAGATTAACGGCTTTATATTCTACTCGGTTCATGTTTTTGAAACCAAATTTAGGCAAACGACGTTGAATTGGCATTTGACCACCTTCAAATCCGATTTTCTTTGAATAGCCAGAACGCGATTTAGCTCCTTTATGACCACGAGTAGCAGTACCTCCGAGACCAGATCCAGAACCACGTCCTACACGTTTGCGAGTCTTAACAGAGCCTAATGCAGGCTGCAAATTACTTAAATCCATATTATTAAGTTTTTAATCTCAAATTAATAATCAATCTACTATCTTTACCAAATGGTGCACTTTTTTTACCATGCCCATAATTTGCGGTGTAGCTTCATGCTCTACAACAGCATTCATTTTTTTCAAGCCCAATGCAGCCATTGTTCTTTTTTGGTCAACTGGGCACTTAATAATGCTCTTTACTTGTTGTATTTTAATAGTTGCCATATTCAAAAGTTTTATCCATTAAACACTACGTCCAACGAAACACCTCTGTTTTGAGCTACTGTACGAGCATCACGCAATTCACTTAAAGCTAACATTGTAGCTTTAACCAGATTATGAGGGTTTGAAGAACCTTTTGATTTTGCCAAAACGTCGGTAATACCAACACTTTCAAGAACGGCACGCATAGCACCACCAGCTTTTACGCCAGTACCATGAGATGCTGGTTGCAAATAAACTTTTGCTCCTCCAAATTTAGCATATTGTTCGTGTGGGATAGTTCCTTTGATTACCGGCACTTTGATAAGGTTTTTCTTGGCAGCTTCAGTTCCCTTAGCAATAGCTGCGGTAACTTCGCTTGCTTTACCTAATCCCCATCCGATTACACCTTCTTCAGATCCTACCACAACAATAGCAGAGAAACTAAAAGTACGGCCACCTTTTGTTACTTTAGTAACACGATTAACGGCTACCAATCTATCTTTAAGTTCTAAATCACTAGTTGATTTTACTCTATTCATATTATTTGTCGCCATACTAATTAAAATTTAAGACCGGCTTCGCGTGCAGCATCTGCCAATTGTTTAACTCTACCGTGATACAAATAGCCGTTACGGTCAAATACTACTTCCGTAATACCAGCAGCCTTAGCGTTTTGAGCAACCAAAGCACCTACTTTCGCAGCTTGCTCAGTTTTTGTCATTTTATCCTTGATGCCCAAAGAAGAGGCAGAAGCCAACGTTTTTCCTTGTACGTCATCAATGATTTGGGCATAGATTTGACAGTTGCTACGGAACACTGTCAAACGTGGTTTTTGAGCTGTACCCGAAATTTTGCTTCGAATATAAGCTTTTATTTTGAGTCTTCTTGCTATTTTCTTATTCATAAGTCTTCTTTTTAAAATTATTTACCTGCAGACTTGCCTGCCTTGCGACGAAGAACTTCACCCTGGAACTTAACGCCCTTACCTTTATAAGGTTCAGGTTTACGGAATGAACGAATCTTTGCGCACACTTGGCCGAGCAATTGTTTATCACAACTTTCAAGTATAACGATAGGATTTTGGTTACGTTCGCTCTTTGTTTCCACTTTAATTTCTTTAGGCAAGCCCAAATAGATTGGGTGAGTATAACCTAAAGCGAACTCAAGGACTTGACCTTGGTTAGAAACACGATAACCTACACCTACCAACTCAAGAACTTTCTTATAGCCTTCAGATACTCCGACAACCATATTATGAATCAAAGCACGATATAAACCATGCATTGCTCTATTTTCCTTTTCATCGTTAGGACGGCTAACTTTGCAAACATTTCCTTCAACTTCCACATTGATATTGCCGTTGATTGTTTGTTGCAATTCGCCTTTAGGACCTTTTACAGTCACTAGATTATCTTTTACGACAACAGTAACTCCTGCTGGAATATTAATCGGTAATTTTCCTATTCTTGACATAACTCAATCCTCCTATTAATAAACGTAACAAATAACTTCACCACCAATCTTAAGGTCAAGAGCCTCTTTATTGGTCATAACTCCTTTTGAAGTCGAAAGAATAGCAATACCTAATCCATTGAGCACGCGTGGCATCTCACGATATCCCACATAGCGGCGCAAACCAGGAGTTGAAACTCTCAGTAATTTCTTAATTGAGTTTACTTTGTTGACAGGATCATACTTCAAAGCAATCTTGATGATGCCTTGACGTCCGTCTTCAACAAACTTGTAATTAAGGATATATCCTTTTTCAAACAATATCCTTGTAATTTCTTTTTTCAAATTAGATGCGGGAACTTCAACAACGCGATGGTTGGCTTTAATAGCATTCCGCAATCTTGTTAAATAATCAGCTATTGGATCAGTCATAAAAAAATGAATTAAATTAATCCCGACATGCAGGACAATATTTAGTACTTTAATTTTACCAGCTTGCTTTTTTAACTCCTGGGATTAAACCTTTAGATGCCATTTCGCGGAACTGGATACGTGAGATTCCAAATTGACGCATATAACCTTTAGGACGTCCAGTTATTTTGCAGCGATTGTGCAAACGTACTGGAGATGCGTTTTTGGGTAGCAATTGCAAAGCTTCGTAATTTCCTTCACTCAACAATTTTGCTCTTTTTGCCGCATATTTGGCTACAAGCTTAGCTCGCTTTACTTCACGAGCCTTCATTGATTCTTTTGCCATTGTAAACTGCTTCTTTTAATTATTTCTTAAACGGTAAACCAAATTCTTTCAACAATGCGAATCCCTCTTCATCAGTGTTAGCTGTGGTAACAAACGTGATATTCATACCCATGAGTTTGGTGATAGCGTCAATGTTAATTTCAGGAAAGATGATTTGTTCTTCAATACCTAATGTATAGTTACCGCGTCCATCCATCTTGCTATTGATACCTTTGAAGTCGCGGATACGAGGCAAAGCGACACGTACCAAACGTTCAAGGAATTCGTACATTCTATCACCTCTTAAAGTTACGCGTACACCGATAGGCATTTTTTTACGCAACTTGAAGTTAGAAATATCTTTTCTAGAAACAGTAGCCACCGCTTTTTGTCCTGCAATGGTAGTCATTTCATTCAAAGCTATTTCAATAATCTTTTTATCAGCAACAGCGCTGCCCAAACCTTGGTTAAGGACGATTTTTTCCAGTTTCGGGGCTTGCATAATTGTGCTGTACCCGAACTCTTTCATCAAAATAGGAACAATACGCTCCTTGTAATCTTGTTTTAAACTTGCTGTATTCATTTGTTAGATTTCTTGACCAGTTTTCTTAGAAATACGCACCAATTTACCTTCTGCATTACGTACGCGTCCTATTCTCACAGGGCGTCCGTTTTCAACAGGATTCAAATTAGAGATATGAATAGGTGCCTCTTGTTTAACGATTCCACCTTGTGGATTCTTTGCGTTAGGCTTGGTACTTTTTGATACCATATTGATACCTTCAACGATAGCGCGTTGCTTCTTTACAATAACCTCAAGCACACGTCCCGTTTTACCTTTGTCAACACCTGCATTAACAAAAACGGTATCACCTTTTTTAATATGTAATTTACTCATTGTTGTTTAGCTATTTATAAATTAGAGCACTTCAGGTGCAAGAGATATTAATTTCATATTAGTTGCACGCAATTCGCGGGCTACCGGTCCGAAGATACGGCTTCCTCTGATTTCACCTGCATTGTTTAACAACACACAAGCATTATCATCAAAACGGATGTATGAGCCATCTGGTCTGCGAACTTCTTTCTTAACACGAACTACGACAGCCTTAGAAACCGTACCTTTTTTCAGATCGCTGGATGGGATAACGCTTTTAACTGTTACGACGATAATATCGCCCAGAGTTGCATAGCGTTTTCCAGTACCACCCAAGACACGAATACAAAGTGCTTCTTTAGCGCCACTGTTATCCGCAACTATAAGTCTTGATTCTTGTTGTATCATAATTACTTAACTCTCTCTATAATTTGAACTAATCTCCATCTTTTTGTTTTGCTCAAAGGACGGGTTTCCATGATGCGAACCGTATCTCCGATATTGCATTCATTTTTCTCGTCATGAGCATGGTATTTCTTTGTTTTATTAACAAACTTACCATAAATCGGGTGTTTTTCCTTCCACTTCACAGCTACGGTAATGGTTTTATCCATTTTATTGCTGAAAACCACACCCACTCTTTCTTTTCTTAAGTTTCTAGTTTCCATTCAGGTTCAAAGTTTATTGATTAATTTCTCTTTGACGCAATTCAGTTGCAAGGCGTGCAATTGTTTTACGTGCACTACGCAATTGCATAGGATTCTCTAGCGGAGAAATGGAATGATTTAACTTCATACGAACCAAGTTTTCCTTTTCAGCGCTTAAGCGCTCACGGATTTCTTGGGTGGTTAATTCTTTTATTTCGCTACTTTTCATATTACTATACATTTTGAGTTGGATCATAATCGCGTCTTACAACAAATTTTGTTGTTACAGGCAATTTTTGAGCAGCTAATCTCAATGCTTCCTTAGCAATCTCAAATGGAACGCCTTCCACTTCAATAATCATACGACCTGGAGTTACAGGAGCCACAAAACCTTCTGGTGAACCTTTACCTTTACCCATACGTACTTCTGCAGGTTTTTTGGTAATAGGCTTATCCGGGAATACGCGAATCCAAATTTGACCTTGTCTCTGCATATAACGAGTAACAGCAACACGGGCAGCTTCAATCTGGCGTCCTGTCAACCATTTAGACTGCAGGGACTTGATGCCGAAAGATCCGAAAGCCAATTGATTACCGCGTTGTGCGATACCCTTCATACGACCCTTCTGCTGTCTTCTGAATTTTGTTTTTTTCGGTTGTAACATAATTACTTAATCTCTCAATCAGTTAAACAGTTATTTTTTTCTTCTTCTGAAACCCTTGTCACCGCCTTGACGACGTTCAGATCGTCCTTCATTTTTAGCAGCAACAAAAGATGGAGCTAAATCGCGTTTTCCGTAAACTTCACCGCGGCAAATCCAAACCTTGATACCAATGATACCAACTTTTGTCAAAGCCTCAGCGTGAGCATAATCGATATCAGCTCTTAGAGTATGCAAAGGGGTACGTCCTTCTTTGTACATTTCAGAGCGGGCCATCTCAGCTCCATTGAGACGTCCGGAAACCATCACCTTAATGCCTTCTGCTCCCATACGCATCGTTGATGCGATAGCTGTTTTAACAGCACGACGGTAAGCGATTTTTCCTTCAATCTGGCGAGCGATATTGTTAGCAACAATAACAGCATCCAATTCAGGACGTTTTACCTCAGAAATATTAATCTGAACATCCTTGTCTGTTATTTTCTTCAGCTCCTCTTTCAATTTGTCAACTTCTTGTCCACCCTTTCCGATGATGAAACCGGGGCGAGCAGTGCAGACAGTAATAGTTACAAGTTTAAGAGTACGTTCGATTACAATACGAGAAATACTAGCTTTAGCAAGACGGGCTTCCAAATATTTTCTGATTTTGCTATCTTCCAACAATGTATCTCCGTAGTTTTTTCCGCCATACCAATTGGAATCCCATCCTCTGATAATTCCCAAGCGGTTACTAATTGGATTAATTTTCTGTCCCATCGATCAATTAATTTTGAGTATCGTTAGTATTTTTCGTATCTACAAATATAGTAACGTGGTTAGAACGTTTACGAATGCGGTAACCGCGTCCTTGAGGAGCAGTACGCAAACGTTTTAACGTAGAAGCAGCGTCAACATAGACTGCACTTACATAGAGAGTAGCAGAGTCCGCTTTTTGTTCTGTTTTAGTTTCCCAGTTTGCGATTGCCGATCTTAAGAGTTTCTCCATTCTTACAGAAGCTTCCTTGGTAGAGAATTTCAACACTCCAAGTGCTTTGTTAACTTCCATACCACGAATCAGGTCTGCAAGCAAACGCATTTTGCGAGGAGATGTCGGCACGTCATTTAGCTTAGCAAAGTAGAGGCTCTTCCGAGCTTCTTTTCTTGCATCAGCTGATATTTTTTTTCTAGCACCCATGTCTATTTTATTTCTTTTATTTTTCGATTAAACTTTAATGGATCATTTTTTCTTTCCACCATGGCCTCTAAAGATACGTGTAGGTGCGAATTCACCCAACTTGTGTCCAACCATGTTTTCGGTTACATAAACAGGAATGAATTTATTTCCATTATGAACTGCAATTGTATGACCAACAAAATCAGGCGAAATCATTGAAGCTCGAGCCCATGTCTTCACCACGGATTTTTTACCGCTTTCATTCATGGCCAAAACTTTCTTCTCAAGTTTCAGATTAATGTATGGTCCTTTTTTAAGTGAACGACTCATATTAGTTATTTAGTTTTGTCGATTATTTTTTTCTTCTCTCAATAATATAACGGCTAGATTGTTTTTTAGGAGCTCTAGTCTTATAGCCCTTAGCCAACAAGCCTTTACGTGAACGTGGATGTCCACCGGAAGCACGTCCTTCACCACCACCCATTGGGTGATCAACAGGGTTCATAGCAACAGCTCTCACGCGTGGGCGACGTCCCAACCAACGAGAACGGCCAGCCTTACCAGATTTTTCCAAAGCGTGGTCTGAATTGCCTACGCTTCCAACTGTGGCTCTACAAGCGCACAACACTTTTCTTATCTCTCCTGAAGGCAATTTAATGATTGCATACTTGTCCTCACGAGAGGTCAGTTGCGCGAAAGTGCCTGCCGAACGAACCATAGCAGCTCCTTGACCCGGTCTAAGCTCGATGTTGTGGATGATTGTGCCGAGAGGTACATTTTGCAAAGGCAAAGCGTTACCCACTTCGGGCGCCACATCATTCCCCGACAAAACAGTCTGTCCAACTTTCAGTCCATTAGGTGCTAGAATATATCTCTTTTCACCATCAGCATAAAACAACAATGCGATACGAGCCGAACGGTTCGGATCATATTCGATTGTTTTTACTACAGCTGGAACACCATCTTTGTTTCGTTTAAAATCAATTACTCTAAATTTTCTCTTGTGACCACCGCCAATATAGCGCATAGTCATTTTTCCGGCATGGTTACGACCACCGGTCTTTGCAACGCCGAAAACAAGAGATTTCTCTGGCGCGCTGGCAGTAATTGTGTCGAATGCGCCAATAATCTTGTGTCTCTGCCCTGGTGTTGAGGGCTTTAGTTTACGTACAGCCATTTCTTAATTAAATATTGCTATAAAAATCAATTTGTTCTCCTTCTTTCAATGTAACAATAGCTTTTTTGTAAGCACTTGTTTTTCCATTAATTACGCCGCTACGCGTATAGCGCGATTTAACTTTCGGCGCAACAATCATAGTATTTACGCTTACCACCGTTACATTATACATAGCTTCAACAGCTTCCTTTATTTGGATTTTATTTGCGTTTTTATCAACACGAAAACCATAGCGATTCAATTTTTCGCTAAGGCCTGTCATTTTCTCCGTTACTATCGGTTTTATTATTATTGCCATATCAAAAAACCTCCTTACACATTAAATATTTGGTCAATTGCGGCAACCGATTCTTCTGTCAAGATGACAGCCTTTGCATTCATAATTGAATAAGTGCTTAATTCAGAAGCGGTTAACACATTTACTTGTTTTAAATTTCGAGCTGACAAATATACGTTTTTATTTGCACTTCCTAAAATTATTAACGTTTTTTTGCCATCCAGTTTCAGAGCACTTTCCAAAGCCAAAATATTTTTTGTTTTAGGTGCTTCAAAAGACAAGTTGTCCACTACAACAATTTCCCCGTTTTGAGCTTTGTAAGAGAAAGCCGACTTGCGAGCCAATCGTTTTACTTTCTTGTTCAACTTGAAAGAATAGTCGCGTGGAACGGGTCCGAAGATGCGTCCACCACCTACTCTAACTGGAGATTTGATGTCACCCGGACGTGCACCTCCACCTCCTTTTTGGCGTCCTAACTTACGCGTACTACCTGCAATTTCGCTACGTGCCTTTGCTTTATGTGTTCCTTGACGTTGATTTGCCAAATATTGTTTTACGTCCAAATAAATGGCATGATCATTCGGTTCAATACCGAAAATAGCATCGTTCAACAGTACTTTTCTTCCTGTATCTTCACCTTTGATGTTATATATACTCAGTTCCATTTTATTTGTTTATAATGACGATTGAATTTTTAGCTCCCGGAACAGAACCCTTAACGAGAAGCAAGTTATGTTCTGGTATAACTTTAAGAATTAAAAGATTTTGTACAGTAACCTGATTTCCACCTGTACGTCCTGCCATACGCATACCTTTGAAAACGCGTGATGGGAAAGAAGAAGCTCCCAAAGAACCTGGTGCACGCAAGCGGTTGTGCTGACCGTGAGTAGACTGTCCTACACCACCGAAGCCATGACGTTTAACAACACCTTGGAAACCTTTACCTTTAGAAGTACCTATAACATCTACATAGGTATTCTCTTCAAACAACTCTACAGTAATCTTATCTCCCAATTTGACATCTTCTCCGAAGCTATCAAATTCAGACAGATAACGTAATGGCTCTACACCAGCAGCTTTAAAGTGTCCAGCCTCTGCCTTGGTTGTATGTTTTTCTTTTTTAGGTTGGAAACCTACTTGAACAGCTGAATATCCATCATTCTCGACGGTCTTCAACTGTGTAACGACACAAGGACCAGCCTCAATAACAGTGCATGGAACATTTTTACCATCGGCACTGAAAACGGAAGTCATTCCGATTTTTTTTCCTAATAATCCTGGCATTTTATTGTAATTTATGGGGATGCGGTTTTTCCGTATAGCCCCGGTTGATAAAAAAAGATGTTACTATACTTTGATTTCTACTTCAACACCACTAGCGAGTTCCAGTTTCATTAAAGCTTCAACAGTCTTGCTGTTTGAGCTGTAGATGTCAATCAGACGTTTGTAAGAAGACAATTCGAACTGCTCACGTGATTTCTTATTAACGAAAGTAGAACGGTTTACAGTAAAAATACGTTTGTGTGTTGGGAGAGGTATTGGACCACTTACAACAGCACCAGTAGCTTTTACAGTTTTCACAATTTTCTCAGCTGATTTGTCAACCAAGTTGTGATCGTAAGATTTTAATTTAATGCGAATTTTTTGACTCATGTCAGTAATTAATTAATACAATGAATATATAAATCCCGGGTCACTGGTTAAGAGTCATTTGCTAATCAATGACCCCAGGATAATTATTTTAGAGCAAATCTACACGTCCTTTTACTTCAGTAAGTACTGCCTTAGCAATTGCAGTAGAAACTTCAGCATAGTGAGAGAATTCCATTGAAGATGTTGCACGGCCTGATGTAATTGTACGCAAAGCCGTTACATATCCGAATGTTTCTGCCAATGGAACTTTTGCCTTAACGATGCGGGCACCCGTACGGCTTGTTTCCATTCCTTCCACTTGGCCACGACGTTTGTTCAAGTCGCCAATAACATCACCCATATTTTCTTCTGGAGTAACAACTTCCATCTTCATAATAGGTTCCATCAGAACAGGACGGGCTTTTGCGCAAGCGTTCTTGAAGGCCATCTGAGCACAGATTTCAAAAGAAAGCTGGTCAGAGTCAACTGGGTGATAAGAACCATCCAATACGGTTACTTTAAGAGTATCCAATGGGAATCCTGCCAATACACCAGTTTTCATGGCTGCCTGGAAACCTTTTTGGATAGATGGAATATATTCCTTAGGAATGTTACCACCCTTAACCACATCAACAAATTGGAGTGAGCCTTCAAAGTCCGGATCAACTGGTTCAACACGCACAATCATGTCTGCGAATTTACCACGACCACCAGACTGTTTCTTGTACACTTCACGCAATTCAACAGGTTGAGTGATTGCTTCACGATAAGCAACTTGTGGGCGTCCTTGGTTACATTCTACCTTAAACTCACGTTTCAAACGGTCGATAATAATTTCCAAGTGCAACTCACCCATACCGCTAATAACCGTTTGACCAGTCTGTTCGTCTGTACGTACGGTAAATGTTGGGTCTTCTTCAGCCAACTTACTCAAACCGAGTCCCAATTTATCCAAGTCCTTTTGAGTTTTTGGTTCAACAGAGATACCAATTACAGGATCTGGGAAGTCAATTGATTCCAATACGATTTGGTGTTCTTCGCTACACAATGTATCACCCGTACGGATATCTTTAAATCCAACACCAGCACCTATATCACCTGCAGAAATCACATCAACAGGGTTCTGTTTATTAGAGTGCATTTGGAAAATACGAGAAATACGTTCTTTTTTAGCTGAACGAGTATTATATACATATGATCCAGCTTCCAACTTACCAGAATAAACACGGAAGAAGCAGAGACGTCCTACATATGGGTCTGTCGCAATCTTGAATGCCAAAGCACACAAAGGTTCGTCTTCACTTGGATGACGGATAATCTGCTTTTCTTCATCTTTAGGATCCTTACCGATAATTTCAGGTGTATCAAGAGGACTAGGCAAATATGCACAAACTGCATCCAACATAGTTTGAACACCTTTATTCTTAAATGAAGAACCACAAATCATCGGTGTGATTGCCATAGACAATGTACCCTTGCGGATAGCAGCCTTGATTTCATCTTCTGTAATGGTTGATGGATCATCGAAGAATTTTTCCATAACAACATCATCACATTCAGCCACTGTTTCCAGCATCTTCATACGCCATTCTTCAGCTTCGCTTTGCAAATCAGCTGGAATTTCTTCAATAGAATATTCAGCACCCATTGTCTCATCATGCCAAAGAATAGCCTTCATTTTGATAAGGTCAACTACACCTTTAAATGTTTCTTCTGCTCCGATAGGAATTTGAATCGGACATGGATGAGCGCCAAGCACTTCTTTCACCTGACGAACCACTTCGAAGAAATCTGCACCCGAACGGTCCATTTTATTTACATAACCGATACGAGGTACATTGTATTTATCAGCCTGACGCCAAACAGTTTCTGATTGAGGCTCAACACCACCAACAGCACAGAAAGTCGCCACAGCACCATCCAAGATACGCAAAGAGCGTTCTACTTCGACAGTAAAGTCAACGTGCCCCGGAGTGTCAATCAAGTTGATTTTATATTTATTGTTCAGATAATTCCAATACGTTGTAGTAGCAGCAGAAGTAATAGTGATACCACGCTCCTGTTCCTGCTCCATCCAGTCCATGGTCGCTGCACCATCGTGCACCTCACCAATTTTGTGTGTCAGACCAGTATAGAACAAAATACGTTCAGAAGTAGTCGTTTTACCGGCATCGATATGCGCCATGATACCGATATTTCTCGTAAAATGTAAATCGTGTTTTGCCATTTTCTACCTATATTTCAATATTAGAATCTGAAATGAGCGAATGCACGGTTAGCTTCTGCCATACGGTGCATATCTTCTTTACGTTTGAAAGCACCACCTTGGTTGTTATAAGCATCAACGATTTCAGCAGCCAATTTCTCAGCCATTGAACGACCACCGCGCTTACGTGCGAAAATAATCATATTTTTCATTGAGATTGACTCCTTACGATCCGGACGGATTTCTGTAGGAACTTGGAAGGTTGCACCACCTACACGGCGTGATTTAACCTCCACAAGAGGAGTAATGTTTTCGAGACCTTTCTTGAAGATTTCAAGAGGAGTTTTTTCCTCATTAGGGAGTTTGTTTTTCACCACTTCGAGTGAAGAATAGAAGATATCGAAAGCAAGACTTTTCTTGCCATCGTACATCAAATGGTTTACAAACTTAGTAACCATCACTTCATTAAACACGGGATCCGGCAAGATCACGCGTTTCTTTGGTTTTGACTTTCTCATTTCTGTAAAAATTGATAATAAATTTGGTTGCTACGTTTCTTCAACTGCCACCGCTGTGGACAATTTACTCAACCGATCAACACATTAAAAATTCTCTCTTCCGCTCTGCGGATGTTAGTTTAGAAAAGCTTACTTTTTAGCTTTAGGACGCTTAGCACCGTATTTAGAACGACGTTGCGTACGATTTGCCACACCGGCAGTATCCAAAGTTCCACGAACCACGTGATAACGTACACCTGGAAGGTCTTTCACACGACCACCACGCACCATCACGATTGAGTGTTCCTGCAAATTGTGTCCTTCACCCGGGATGTAAGCATTCACTTCCTTTTGGTTGGTCAAACGAACACGTGCAACCTTACGCATAGCCGAATTCGGCTTTTTAGGAGTAGTAGTGTAAACACGTACACAAACACCACGACGCTGTGGACATGAATCCAAGGCCGGAGACTTACTCTTGTCGATAAGTTCTGCTCTTCCTTTTCTAACTAATTGTTGAATTGTAGGCATTTTACTTGTTTTTTGTACTTAAATTATTGATTTCTAATTCCATTTGAACCTTACTTCAAACGGGCTGCAAAGATACGAAAGTTTTTTGGATTATACAAGAAAAATCGCCTGTGCTTTTAAGTTATTTCACAAATGCACAAGCGATTATACCTAGTAGACAACAAGGGTTTGTCGAATGCGAACTAAGACAAAAGTAACATAAGGCATTCACTCCTCTTGCGAGATATATTGCCGCATTTTTTGTACCTTGTCAATAGCCACAAGATTTTGATTATCCCAATGGAGCACCTGTTCATAATTATATAGTGCTGCATTCCAATCGTTAGAAGTTTCCGCAAGACTGGCTTGCTGCATATAATAATCCACTATTTTATTTACCATCAAATTGCGTTTCTGCAAAATCTCCTCTCCTGGTACCAAATCATAAGCCACTTCATAAAATCCAGCAGCCTGAATCATAGCACCAATACCTTCATGAGCTGCTTTTTCTTCTGCTTTAGCATACAGTTTATCGTAAAAATATCTTCGGTTAGACTCCACTTCTGTAGTATCGTACAGACTATTCAAAGCCTTTCCATAGCATTGTGCCGCCTTTTCCGGTTCACCTTCAGCAATAGCAGCCTCAGCACGTTCTTCCAGCATTTCCAACAATTCACGTTGTGCTTCACTCAAATTTCCCTCGTAATACTTCAAATCCGGCTGCCACTGCCAACCATTACCAGTCAATGGGAGAGGCAAAGTGGCCACAGCATTATAAGCCTCGACCAATGTTTTATATAAAAAGCAACGACGTTCAGCCTCTTTTACATTACGGGGATAACCAATATCCGCCAATTCTTGAAGCACTGCACGTTCCGCATCATCAAAATCATTCCGGAAATAATTGGTAGCCTGCATTGAACGGGGATTCTTCTCCAGAAGTTTAGCTGCCGGTATGGCAGCTTCCAAAGGATTGTCACCATTACGCAATTTTGCCAACTGAAAAGCAAGGCTAAATTGGTTTTGTGCTGTTATCGGCATAATGCACCCTATGACAAACAGTCCCAAAAGCATCTTGAAAGAAATTCTTAAGCTCATCACTTTATGGTTTATATATGGTTACGCCATTGTACCCAAGAACAAGAAAAGCATTCCTAAAAGCACCCCTAACAAACAGAAACTTTTCAGTTTGGGGTTTTTATCATGCAACACCCATACTCCATAGGCAAACGGCACTACTACTCCTGCACGCCTAACAGTTGATAAAACTGAAATCAGCGAATCAGGATAACTTAGGGCGTAAAAATAAACAAAATCTGCTAAAACCAAAAATATAGAAATAAAAACAATTGACCATCTCCATTGGAAAGGAGTGCCACGTTTCGGATTAAATTTCCACAGCATTAAAAACACAACCATCAACAATGCTTGGTAGACCATATAATAAACTTGGACTGCCATTCTATCAAACCGGTGCATAAGATACTTATCATACAACCCACTAGCTGCCCCAAGCACAACTGCAATTATCAAGCAATAAATCCATTTGTTATGCGTAAAAGAAACCCCTTCTTTGCGTCCGACAAAAGAAAAAGCCATAAAAGAGAGCAATGCCAACAAAATACCTATCCACTGGTAGAGCGAAAGTTGCTCGTGAAAAATCAGCAAAGCCCCCACCAAAGTCCACATCGGTCGTGTGGCATTGATAGGAGACACCAATGTAATAGGAAGATTTTTCATAGAGAAAAAGCCGAACGCCCATGAAGCCAAAACAATTACCGACTTCAAAAAAATGAACCCATGTGTACGAACATCGACTTCAGGCACGTAAAAAGGCGTATCCAACATTACTTGAGGTGCCCAGCGTGATGCCAACAAAAAGGGCACCAACAATAAAGCCGAACAAGCCACAGAAGAAAACAAAACAGGAACTACCGCATTATCGCGTAACGAAATTTTCTTGCTGATATCATAACAGCCCAGAAAAAAGGCTGACAGCAAGCCTAAAACAAACCACATATCTTTTTAACCTTTAGAATAAACTTCTTGTGGATAACGGACATCCACCAAATACAAGCCTTCAGCTGGAGCTGAAGTACCTGCAGCACAACGGTCTTTTTTCTCGATTACAGCAGCAAAGTCCTCCACATCCATTTTATGACGTCCCACTTCCAATAATGTTCCAACAATGGCACGCACCATATTTCTAAGAAAACGGTCGGCTTCAATTACAAAAACCCAACAATTCCCCCTTTTTTCCCAATAGGCCATCGTTATTTTGCAGTTATTGGTTTTCACATCGGTGTGCAACTTGCTGAAACTGGTAAAATCCGTATAATCCATCAAGCATTTTGCTGCCTGATTCATTTTCTCAAAATCCAATGTTCCACGCACATAAGCAGCCAAATCGCGCAAGAAAGGATTCTTCTCCTGCGTAAGCCAATATTCATAGCGGCGCGCCACAGCATCAAAGCGTGCATGTGCCTGCGGATTGACAGAAAGGATTTGTTTTACAGAAATATCATAAGGCAGCAAGCTATTCAACTTACCCACCAAACGTTCCGGTTCGGCTATATTTTCCACATCAAAATGCGCCACCATCAGACGAGCATGCACGCCTGCATCTGTTCTACCCGCCCCCACTACAGCAATAGGGACCCGCAAAACAGTGGTCAAAGCCTCTTCCAGTACCTGCTGCACGCTTACTCCATTCGGCTGGCGTTGCCAACCGTGGTAAGCTGTACCTTTATATGAAAATAGAATAAAATACCGTTGCATAATTCAGGGTGCAAAAGTAGCTATTTTCCCGCACACTCCTGCAATGACCATAAAAAGATGACTAGAATCATAATATAAAAATACCACTTTCACCATACACGCGACATCAAAATCTTTTTCCATTGTTTTAGATTTAATAAAAAATTGCCGCTTGCATGTTCCGCTTATTATTTGTTTCTTTGCTTCCTTTAAAAAGACGGTGTGTCATAATATGCAATCTGCTTCGTTGCTATCAGGATTCAGGCTCGGTCATTTACATCAGTAAATTCCCAACGTCTTGCATCATACATATTCTGACATACCTTAAAGAGGTTGTATCAAATGAATCATTTTGACACACCCCCAACAAATAGAACAACAATAATAAAATAATTTCACATGCAAACAGACCAACTCAAAGATTTGTTGGAACGCTCCGAAGCGTTGAGGAGGTGTCTTTGACATCGACCGAAAGCAAATAGAATTGGAAGAAGAAGAACTACGTACACAAGACCCCGATTTTTGGAACGACGCCAAAGCTGCAGAAGTCCAAATGAAAAAAGTCCGCACAATTAAAAGCTGGCTTGAAGGTTACAAAGGGGTCAAATCCGCTATTGAAGAATTACAACTAGCTGTAGAATTTCAAAAAGAAGGCGAATTAAGCGAGGAAGAAGTTGATGAAGCCTATAACACAGCCCTACAGCAAGTGGAAGAATTGGAAATGAAGAACATGCTCTCACGCGAAGAAGACCAAATGGGAGCTGTACTCAAAATCGTTGCCGGTGCCGGTGGAACAGAAGCACAAGATTGGGCAGAAATCCTTTTACGCATGTACCAACGCTGGTGCGAAAGCAAAGGATATAAGTATGAAATCACCAACCTGCAGGAAGGTGATGAAGCCGGCATTAAAAGTGTTACCATGCAAGTAGAAGGCGACAAGGCCTATGGGTATCTGAAGAGTGAGAATGGTGTGCACCGTTTGGTACGCGTATCGCCCTTCAATGCACAAGGCAAGCGCATGACCTCTTTTACCTCCGTTTTTGTGGTTCCCTTAGTGGACGATACCATAGAAATAGAAATCAACCCCGCCAATCTGACTTGGGACACATTCCGTTCCAGCGGCGCAGGCGGTCAGAATGTAAATAAGGTAGAAACCGGGGTGCGTTTGCACTACAAGTTTACCAACCCTGTGACCAACCAGCCTGATGAGATTGTCATTGAGAACACAGAGAGCCGTTCCCAATTTGACAACAAAGACAACGCCATGCGATTGTTGCGTTCACAACTATATGAACTGGAACTGCAAAAACGTCGGGCAGAATCGGCCAAAATAGAAGCCGGCAAGAAGAAAATCGAATGGGGCTCACAAATACGCAGTTACGTATTTGATGACAGACGCGTAAAAGACCATCGTACCAATTACCAGACCTCCAACGTGCAGGCTGTGATTGACGGCGACCTTGATGCATTCATCAAGGCCTATTTAATGCAAAACAATGATTAACTAACCTAATAACAAATCTAACACAAAAGAAAATGAAAAAGCTGTTTTTAATCGCATTCTGCGCTTTGACCACCTCTGTATTTGCGCAGACAACCGAACAAAAAGAACAAAACGAAGAAGGCTTCGTTTTCACGACTGTAAAAGAAAACCCGATTACCTCCATCAAGGACCAGAACCGTTCAAGCACCTGCTGGAGTTTCTCTGCATTAGGTTTTCTTGAAGCCGAACTATTGCGTATGGGCAAAGGCGAATATGACTTTTCTGAAATGTATTTGGTACACCACACCATGCTTGACCGTGCTGAAATGTATGTACGTCTTCATGGAGAAGGCTCATTCAGTCCTGGTGGAAGTTTCTATGACCTTATCCACTGCTTCAAACATTATGGTCTTGTTCCACAGGAAGCCATGCCTGGAATCAGATATGGCGAGCCACTGCCAGTACACAATGAATTGGATGCCGTTGCAGGTGCATACGTAAACGCCATTGCCAAAGGCAACCTCAAAAAACTCACTCCCGTATGGAAGGAAGGACTCAGCTCCATTTACGACACTTATCTTGGGGAATGCCCAGAAACCTTTACATATAACGGAAAAGAATACACTCCACGCACTTTTGCTGACGAGTTGGGCGTAAACATAGATGATTATGTGTCATTGACCTCTTATACACACCATCCGTTCTACACCACTTTTGCCATTGAAATTCCTGACAACTGGCATTGGGCATTGTCTTACAACTTGCCTATTGAAGAGCTCATGCAAGTAATGCACAATGCCATCGACAAAGGTTATACTTTCGCTTGGGCATCAGACGTAAGTGAAAGCGGTTTTTCCAGAAATGGTGTAGCCGTTATGCCAGATGACGCAAAAGCAGCCGAACTGTCAGGTTCTGACATGGCACGCTGGACAGGCATGAAACCAGAAGACAAACGTGCAGAACTCACTGCCAAACCATTGCCAGAAATGGAAATCACCCAAGAAATGCGTCAGGTTGCTTTCGATAACTGGGAAACTACCGATGACCACGGAATGGTAATCTATGGTATAGCAAAAGACCAAAACGGCAAACCTTATTTCATGGTGAAAAATTCATGGGGAACTGAAGGTAAATACAACGGTATCTGGTATGCATCAGAAGCATTTGTTGCCTACAAGACCATGAGCATCATGGTACATAAGGATGCACTGCCGAAAGATATTAAAAAGAAATTAGGCATCAAGTAAGATATGTCATAACGTGCAATCTGCGGCGTTGCTTTCAGGATTCAGGCTCGGTCATTTACCTTAGTAAACTCCCAGCGCCTTCACCTTCAGCGCCTTGCATTTTACACATTCTGACATACCTTAAAGACAGCGGAATATAACATGTAATCTGCGGCGTTGCTTTCAGGACTCAGGATCGGTCATTTACCTCAGTAAACTCCCAGCGCCTTCACCTTCAGCGCCTTGCATCTTACACATTCTGACATATCTTGAAGACAGCGGAATTTAACATGCAATCTACGGCGTTGCATCTTACACATTCTGACATGCCATAAGAATAAGGGCTGTATCAAGATAATTCATTTTGGTACAGCCTTTTACTCTCTATAACCACAACACCAATGATAGAGCATTTTCTACAAACGAAAATTACCGAACAGCTACCTTTTCAACCGACCGAGCAACAAGCAGAATTGATTGCAGGATTGGCTTCCTATCTGACCGACACCACCCCACGCAGAGTATTTCTTCTGAAAGGATATGCCGGTACAGGTAAGACTTCGGTTATTTCCGCTTTGGTCAAAGCTCTAAAGCAATTGGAGCGGAAAACCGTTCTGCTTGCCCCCACTGGTCGTGCCGCCAAAGTGCTTTCCGCTTACGCAAATCAAACAGCCTATACCATCCACAAGAAAATTTACCGATGCCGTGCTTTCGGCGATTACCGATTCTCTTTATCAGAAAATTTACACACCGACACGCTGTTCATTGCCGATGAATCGTCCATGATTGCCAACGGCGGAGGAGAAAACAGCGGATTTGGTTCCGGCCGATTGTTGGACGACCTTATCTCCTACGTTTACTCCGGCCAGCGATGCACGCTGATATTGTTGGGCGACAATGCACAGTTGCCTCCTGTGATGCAAGAAAACAGTCCCGCCATGAGCCGTGAATGGCTGGAAGGCTACGGACTGCAAGTGCATGAATATGAACTGACACAAGTAGTCCGCCAAGCCATGCAAAGCGGCATACTGCACAATGCCACCCTACTCCGTCAGGCCATAGCCGAAAACGACACTCATCATCCTTTTCCTTTCAGAACAGAAGGTTTTAGCGACATACGCCATTTGAGCGGTCAGGACATCATCGATGAATTGCAGCGTTCCTATGACCAAGTAGGCATGGAAGAAACCATAGTAGTAACACGCACCAACAAGCGGGCCAACCTCTACAACCAAGGCATCCGAAACCGCATCCTGTATAAAGAGGAGGAAATCAGCAACAATGACCTCATCATGGTGACCCGCAACAACTATTTCTGGACTAAACCCTATGACGGCATTGATTTCCTTGCCAACGGGGATATGCTCACCATCAATCGAATACGCAAACACCAATCACTCTATGACTGCCACTTTGTGGATGTCTCACTTCAAGCATTGGACTATGACTGGGAAATAGACGCAACCCTTTTGCTGGATGCCTTGCACACAGAAAGCCCCGACAAGGGATATGAGTTGTCCAATCACCTGTTTCAAGCCGTAGGAGAAGACTACCCAGAAGTGACTAACAAACGGAAGCTGATTGAACTTATCAAAGAGAATCCCTATTACAACGCCTTGCAAGTAAAATTTGCCTACGCCGTTACCTGCCACAAAGCCCAAGGCGGACAATGGAGGCGTGTGTTCATTGACCAAGGGCTTTTGAGCGACGACCGCATTGACACTTCCTATTACCGCTGGCTGTACACAGCCCTCACCCGTGCCACCGAGCAGGTGTATCTGATTAATTTTGAGAAGAAGGGGTAAAGCTTTCTTTTTTATAGGAAATAAACCGTATTCTATGGGATGAATCAAACTTCCACAACAATACATTAGCCCGTTTTTATTCGTTAACAAAAAAAAAAAAACGAGAAGTTTTGTTTATCAAAACAGATATATCTACCTTTGTGCAAGAAACAACTATTGCTCTGACAATAAAAGAATTTACAAAGCTCTCATCAACAAAGGATACCACGGCATAAGATGATGTCACTGGATTCCGTATCGTAGTACGGAATGACGGTAAGAGGAACGAAGGAGGGTTTGATGAGCGGTGAAGGGATGAGAGAGGGGTGACTTTATGCCCACCCTACTGCCATGGCTACTGGATTCCGCATCAAGTGCGGAATGACGGTAAGAGGAACGAAGGAGAGGCTAATAAGCGGTGAAAGAATGAGAGAGAGGTGACTCTATGTTTACCCTAATGCCATGGCTACTGGATTCTGTATCGAGTACGGAATGACGGGAAGGAGGAACGGAGTGTATGAGTACAAACGATAGAGCAAAAGTGAATAGCGAGGTCATACCGCAGGAATGCGGTATCCAGGAAAGAGAAAAATAAGGAAAAACAGTATAACAACTTATTATCAAAGAATGTAAAACAACAAAAATCAAACCCATGAATGAAAATCTACGCCTTATTAAAGAAATTGTAGAGGGGATGAAATCCAGCAATTTTGGTAGCGGTTCGGTCTATGAAAAGGACAAACAATGTATCAAGAAAATGTTTGACTCACTCGGAACCGGCTCCACCCCCTGTTCAAAAGTTTACACGGAAGAGGAAATCTACATTCTCCTCACTGTAATAGACAGCACCTATTCCACCCAAATGACCAAGCGTTATTACGGAACAGTGGAATTGGCCAATGTGCTCTACGAACTCAACACGAAGAAACCTTTGTGCCAATTGTTTACCGATTTTCTTAAAGACAAGAACTTTGACCCCTTTTTTATTCCAAAACAGGGTACTAACCTCTTCACTGGAAACTATGGTATAGACAAAAATGGCACTAACAAAGGGAAAGCCGTTTCCCTTATCACCAAATTTGCCTATTTCGTTACTGATTTTCAATTTCCCATTTACGACTCCATTGTAACGGAACTGTACAAACCCTTCTGGACTTTCTGTGGCTTTGCAGATAAACCACTGTCCATAAAAAAATATGATGTGCCAAGTCTGATTACAGCCATCGATGTCTTTATTGCCAAACTGGAAAAAGAAGAAGAAGGTATTCATATCGATTATGACACTTTCGACCAATTGTTGTGGCGCACAGGAAAGATTTGTAGAGAGAACTTTTCACTTATCCTCTCTATGGAGCAGTATATCGACTATAAGAGAAAAAAAACGCCACTCCCCAAAGTGCTTAACGAAGACCAGACAATGCTGAAATTCCTTGCATTGGCTTCTCACATTTGTCCGCTATACAAGAAATATAAGAATAAGACAAACAAATAAAACGGAGATAATATGAAAACACGATTTTTAACTTTGGCCTTGACTTTACTCAGTGCAGTAGGAGCATGGGCGTATGACTTTAAAGTCGATGGGATTTGCTACAATTTTTCCTATGATTCAAGTAATGAAGTATATGTAACGTATGAACAAGATCCAGATAGTTGGAATGATATCCCAGCATACACTTCCCTAAGCGGGGAGATTGCCATTCCTGCTACTGTTTCGTATGAAGGTCAGAATTATAGCGTGAAAAGTATAGGATACAGCGCATTTTCTGGTTGCACCTCACTCACCTCCGTTACCATAGGAAACAGCGTGACGAGTATAGGAAGCTATGCATTCTATGGCTGCTCTGCACTCACTTCCGTTACCATTCCAAACAGCGTGACGAGTATAGGAAGCTTTGCATTCTGGGACTGCTCTGCACTCACTCACATTCGCTGTGAAGCTACCACACCACCCACATTAAACGACAACGTTTTTGGCGACATTTTTGGCATGACATCTTTTCAATTGGTATTCGTGCCTACTGGGACAGCTACAGCCTATGCCAATGCATGGGGCAATAACTACACCTATATTGACAGTGAGACCGAAATAACCGTGCACGTGGAAACAGCCGGTCAACTCGCTGCCGCCATTGTTGCACAGGGTGCCACACCTGCACGGGTTACAAAGCTTACAGTTACCGGCACACTGAACGAAGCTGACTTCAATATTATCAAGAGTAATATGCCCCTTCTGTATAGCCTTGATTTGTCCAGTATCAGCAATACCACCTTACCCAATGAAACATTCTCTCAGAAACGGGCCCTCCTTTCCATTGCTTTACCCAATGGTCTGACTGAAATACCGAATAATGCATTCTATAACTGCAGACTCACTTCCATCTTGATTCCAAACAGCGTAACTACAATAGGAAGCAACGCATTCTATGACTGCTCTGGACTCACAAAGGTATATTACAATGGTAGTGTAGCAGATTGGTGCCAGATAGATTTTTCCGATATTTTTTCCAACCCTCTTTACAATGATGCCAATTTCTATATCAATAACCAATTGGTAACGGATTTAGTAATTCCCGATGAGGTAATTACAATTAAAAACTATGCATTCTCTGTTTGCGCCTCACTCACTTCCGTTACCATTCCAAACAGTGTGACAAATATAGGTGAAAGCGCATTCAGGGCATGCTATGCACTTACTTCTATTACCATCCCTAACAGCGTAACTACAATAGGAAGATCAGCATTCTCTGGCTGCTCTTCCCTTACTTCCGTTACCATAGGAAACAAGGTGCAAAATATCTATAGCAACACTTTTTTTGATTGTTCCCAATTAGACACCATCACGTGCCTAGGCAGTGTACCACCCATGGTAGATGGCAGCTTTGAAACCATTAACCCCAATACCTGTAAACTCTATGTACCCAATAACGCTTTGACGGATTATGTAGTAGCACCTGTGTGGGGTGCATTTCTTCATATGGAAGGGATAGACGTCAATTACCAGCTCACACTACAAATGAATGAAGGCGGTAAAATAAGTTGCAATAACCATGACTATACAGACACCACCGAACTCACCTTTGCCGCAGGAACGGAAGTCAGCCTGAAACTGATGCCCGATGCAGGTTATAGCATTTCCGAAGTATGGGTAAACGGTGGATACTATATCTACCAAATCACAGAAGACATGACACTCCGCTTGACACTCAAGAGCGACGCTACAGTATCCGTTTCGTTCTATCGTGCCCACCTTGTCAATTTTGTCAATGCCGACGGTACGGTACTGCAATCCAGTTATGTGGAATATGGAGAAATGCCTTATTATAACAATTGGGAAACCCCATACCTGCCCAGCACGGCTGAATATGATTATGAGTTTACAGGATGGACACCGGAACTGACCGCAGTTACGGCCGACATCACATATACGGCGACCTACAACGCCATCAAGCGCAGTTATCTTATCTCTTTCTATGACGAAGACTACAGCACTTTGCTGCATTCGGAATACATGGAGTATGGAGTAATGCCTGAATACAACGGCATGACGCCCACCAAACCTTCCACCAATGAATATGACTACACTTTCAGCGGATGGTCACCTGAATTGCAAGCCGTAAGCGGCGAAGCCTCCTATTATGCCACCTACACAGCCAATAGGAAAGCACAATATACCATCTCCTATTATTCCGAGGGTAGCTGCTCCTACTTCCTCAGCACCTGCTATGCCGGTGGTGACTTCCATTGTTGCGTATTACCGCATGAAGGCTATACCATCGCCTCTGTCACTCTCAATGGTGAGGACATTACTGAGCTGTTGGATGCAGACGGAAATATCTACCTGTATGACATACAACAAAACATGGTTATTGTTGTTTCCACCACTGCCACTCCTTCTGAGGTTTCCTCTACCAAGCCATCCCGTTTACGTGCATGGCAGGCAGACGGCACCCTTTTCGTGGAAGTGGATGATGCAGTAGAGGCCGTAATGGTTTATGATGTGACAGGCCGCCTCATGCAGGAATACCAACACAACGGCGGTTACCAAATGTTGAATCTTCCTGCTCCGAACAAAGTGAATTTAGTGAAGGTTGTCAGCAAAGATGGCAGCGTAAACACCCACAAACTGATGTAAGTACAAACGTAAGAGCCTTCAAAGGGGATTGTGACCGAGTCCATCGGCGCAGTCCCCTTTCTTCATGCATGGAGATAAAGAATAGAAAAGGCTTTTTCCACGCTTATGTTCTATGCCACTGGATTCCGTATCGCAGTACGGAATGACGGAAAAAGAAACGGAGGAGGGTTTAATGAGCGGTGAAGAAATGAAAGAGGGTGACTCTATGCCCACCCTACTGACATTCCACTGGATTCCGTATCGCAGTACGGAATGACGGGAAAGAGAAGCAAGGTATATGAGTATAGGCGATAGAGGAGGAGTGCATAGCGAGGTCATATCGCAGAAATGCGGTATCCAGAAGCAAGGATACATGCAAGGAATGAAGACAATGCGCCATGACATTACCATCCATACACCATACCCTACCAGACTCCCAATCAATGCGGAATGGCGGAAAAGAGGAAGTATGTGCATATTATTGAAAAAATGATGGGCTAAAAATAAAATGCAAAATTATCTTAATACATAGTACTTTGTATTGCATAGTACTATATAATGTCATATCTTTGCAGCGTTGAACAAATAGTTATTCGTATATGATTGAAAACATCCGCTCTCAAATGCGCAAAGGATTGCTGGAATATTGCATCCTCCTCATCTTGAAGCAGGGGCCTGCCTACGCCACCGAGATATTGGAAGCACTGAAAAGTGCCGACCTGCTGGTGGTGGAAGGCACGCTTTATCCCTTGCTCTCACGTTTGAAGAACGCCGGAGTCCTTGTACACCAATGGCAGGAATCACCCTCCGGTCCGCCACGCAAATATTTCAGCATCACAGCCGAAGGCGAAACACTGCTCGAAGGATTGGAAAAAGAATGGAGCAGCATTGCCAACACCGTAAACAACCTACATCAAATGAAACAAGAAATCTCCTTATAAGAAAGCCTTATGAAACAAACGCTCACTGTTAATCTGAACGGCATCGCATTCCACATTGACCAGGATGCCTACCAAAAACTGAACGACTACCTTACCCAAGTAAGAGCACATTTGAATGTCAACGATGACAAAGACGAAATCATTGCTGACATTGAAGCCCGCATAGGCGAAGTTTTTACAGAAAAGCTACGCCAAAAACGTCAGGAAGTAGTAAACATGGAAATGGTTCAGGAAATCATTGAGATGCTCGGACAGCCTACCGACTACTCTGATGAAGCAAGCGAAGAACAAACTGAACCGGAAAACAAAAAACACAAGAAACGCTTCTACCGCGATGAAGAAAACGGCATGATAGGTGGTGTGGCCGCCGGATTGGCCGCCTATTTGGGCTGGGACATGGTATGGGTACGCCTTGGCATGGCCTTATTCTGCGGATTGCTGCTATTCTTCTCTTTCCAAGTTTGGCCTATTTTCATTTATCTGTTAGTATGGCTCATCGCCCCAGCAGCCAAAAGTACTGCCCAGAAATTGGAAATGCGCGGTGAGAAAGTAACCATTGACAACATTGCCAGTCAAGTGGGAAAAAACACAGAAGAAAACAAGGCTGCCAAAACCATCAGCAAAGTAGCTGGCGTTATTGCCAAAATCGTCTTTTTCTGTGTCATCGGTTTTTTTGGACTTATCGGCTTAATCGTCTTGTTTACCATTGGCATAGCTCTTTTGGCCACTCTGTTTGGATTAGGAGCTGCCGGAATGGGATTGGGTATAGCCGGCATGGCACTACCTTTTGAATGGAATTGGGCCGCTTTCGGAGTAGCACCTTGGCAAGTAACCGTCATCACAGTATCTGGTATACTGTTGGTGATATGTCCTATCATCATTATCATAGGCGGACTTATCAGCTTAATCAGCAAACGCAAATGGACCAGCAAGGGATTCAATATCAGTTTCCTTCTGGTATGGTTCATCGCCTTGAGTGCACTCACCTTCAGTTGTTTCTATTCGAGTGGCATAAGAGAGGTTGGAAGACAAATCTTAAAAGGCTCTGACAACATAGAAGAAAGCATTGAGGAAATCATAGAAGACAGCTGCTATACACCTACCGGTAGTACCAATTGTACGGCAAGCATTACACCCGTATCATTCGGGCAGGTCAATCGTGCAAACCCCTATAAGAACACTGACGGACAAATCATCAAGACTGACTTGCCTGCATTTAAAAATATCTGCCTCAAAGGGCCTATCCAATTGACCTTGCAGCAAAATCAGAACAGCATGGTTTCTATCAGTCATTATGACACAGAACCTATAGTTGAGGTTAAAAACGGGACATTATATATAGAGAACACCTCTGTTAAGCAAGAAGGCAAATCCTTTTTCCAATGGCTGAAAGACAAAAAGGACATCAAAGAAATAGTGGTTTCCTTGTCGACCGACCTACACAATATCCATCATATTGAAGCCAACAAAGCAAGCGACATCCTTATTGCCGACACGCTTTACAGCCCGCAACTATATCTGGAACTGAACGGAGCCAGCCAATTGAAAGGCGCCATCTGTGCAGAGCAATTCAAAATAGAAACAAGTGGAGCCAGTAATATCGAAAGTTACATTGCTGCCAAAGAAGCGGATTTTGAATTGAGTGGAGCATCGAACATGGAACTAAAGGGAAAAGCTGAAAAAGTGAATTATGAAGCAAGTGGAGCCAGTCATATTTCAGCCAAAAATTTTCACTCCAATATCTGCACCATTGAATGTTCCGGAGCAAGTGACGCAGAAGTGCATGCCAGCGAAGTGCTCAATATAGACATCTCGGGCATGAGCCATGTAAGTTATAGCGGAAAGCCCAAACAGCTAAACGAAAAAAGCAGTGGTATGAGTGTTATTGAAAAAGAGTAACAAAAGAAATAAAAAAACACCCCAGACTGATAGTGCAACTAAAGCAAATAACTACATTTGCGGGCAATTAAAACCCCAAAATATGCGCATACTTATAGACAAATATGTTCCCTTCATTCAGGGCATACTCGAACCTTACGGCGAAGTAGAATACCTGTCGCCAGAAGAATTCACAGCAGAAAAAGTAAAGAACGCCGATGCCCTTATCATCCGCACGCGTACACGCTGCAATGCTGCTCTTTTGAACAACAGTCAAGTACGCTTCATAGCTACAGCTACCATCGGTTTTGACCATATAGATACCCACTATTGCGAATCGCAAGGCATCACATGGCAGAACGCAGCAGGATGTAATGCAGACGCTGTAAGACAATATATAGAGGGTGCCCTCCACTATTTGGCAGAACAAAAAGGATTCCAATTGGAAGGAAAGACAATTGGCGTAGTGGGAGTGGGACATGTAGGTACACGCGTAGCCGCCATGGCAGAACGGCTGGGCATGCACGTACTCCGCAATGACCCGCCACGTGCACGCAAGGAAGGAGAAGCAGGCTTCTGCCATTTAGAGAAAATAGCCCGTGAGGCTGACATCATCACATTCCATACCCCTCTTATCAAAGAAGGTGAAGACAAGACTTACCATCTGTGCAATGCAGCCTTCCTGCAACAACTTAAGCCAGAAGCATGCCTTATCAACGCTGCCAGAGGAGGCATCATAGACGAACAGGCCCTATTGGCCTCGTCCTATACGTCGAGAAGCATCATTGACTGCTGGGAAGGCGAACCATGGCTTAACCTGGAACTGTTGCATAAGGTATGTGCAGGAACCCCCCATATAGCCGGCTATTCTCTGCAAGGCAAAGTGAATGCCACTACCCTATCCGTGCAAGGCATTGCCCGCTTTTACCATTGGGACAAACTGATGGACTGGGAAGCACCGCTACCATCCGACTACAATCCCAATGCACCCTATGACATCACTGTGGACCATCAATTGCTCATGCAGGCACCCGACCAATTGGAAAGACTACGCGATGAATACAAGTTACGATAAACAATGCTACACAAACACCTACTTCTTCTATTTTTGGCACTCATATTATCAACCTTTTGCCTCAAAGCACAACTGAAAGGCAAGGTATATGACGCCTCCACCCGCGAACCGTTAGCTTTCTGTACGGTATCGCTACTGAAAGCCGACAGCACGCTCTTAACAGGCACTATAACTGATGAGCAAGGAGGCTTCCAACTGGCCCTGCCACAGGATATTCCATTGTTCCTGCGCATATCATTTGTAGGATATCACAGCTATAGTCAGCCCTTACGAAGGCAACTCCCCGACAGTTTGTTTCTCCAACCCGTGAGCGAAACACTGGAAGACATGGTTGTTGTCGGAAAACTGCCCCTGATAGAACAAAAAATGGATAAACTCGTTGTCAATGTAGAATCCATGTTGAGCATCCAGGGAGAAGACGCCATAGCCCTATTACGTAAAGTGCCGGGGGTGAGCGTTGACAAAGACGGCAACATCAAACGTAACGGAAAAGATGTAAGCGTATGGATAGACGGACGTCCTTCTTACCTATCTGGTGAAGACCTGCAAGCCCTATTGAAAGGAACTGCTGCCGAAACCATTGAAAAAGTGGAAGTGATAGCCCATCCATCGGCCAAATATGACGCTGCTGGTGAAGCCGGCATCATCAATTTACGGATGAAACGGAGCCGACTGGAAGGTCTGAACGGTAACATAGCAGCCAGCTATACCAGTCAGCCTTACAAACAGCATTATTTCCAACAAGGCAACGGTTCTGCCATGCTGAGTTACCGCTCACCCATCAGCAACTCCGTGCTCAATTTGTCTGGAGGCGGATATGACAACTTCTTTGTAGCCTCTAGCAACAATTCCATATCAGATGAACAGTTATTACAGAAAGAATATGCATTAACCAACAATCTGGGATATTATACCAGCGTACGCTTTGCCAACGATTTCTTCCTCAACAAACATAACACCCTCGGTTTTATTTTCTCTTACAATGGTGGCGAAGGGAAAAGACCTCAATTGGACTATCATTCAGAAATCATGGTAGCCGATAGCATTGCGCAACGGGGCACCATGGAAGATAAAAGTTTTAACAATAGAAACAACTATACCGCCAATCTCAACTATACATTGGTATTTGATGAGGAAAAGTCGTCGGAAATCACATTCAATGCCGATTATGTATCATCCAACAACTATGAAGAACAGGACAGGCTCTATTCCTATATGCAAGATAACAATACCTATCCTTTCAGTTACAAGCTCTACAACATGCATACACGCAACCGCATGGACGTATATTCCGGCAAGGCCGATTTCCAACACGCGTTCGGTGAGAGATATTTTCTGGAGGTTGGGGCCAAATATGCCCATACAACCACCCGTTATGACAACCAGCAATGGATGATGTCCAGTTCCACTCCTCCTGTTGCAGGAGACCCAGACAAAACCCAACTCCGCTATACGGAACAAATCGGAGCTTTATATGCCACTTTTTCAGCCAAACTAAGCGAGCAATGGACTATCAAAGGAGGGCTACGAGGAGAATATACCGATGTATTGGGAACATGGGGAGACACAGCAACCACACAACGTTATTTCAACGTATTCCCGACCGTATTTGTAGGCTATACTCCCAATGAGAAACACCGTTTTTCGTTTTCCTACACATCGCGCATCAACCGTCCGGGCTATTGGCAACTCAATCCCATAGCCGATACACACGGTTCGGAAGAATCATACCTATATGGTAATCCCGCCATCAAACCATCACTTTCACATAATTTACAGATAGACTACGGATGGGGATACCATTTCAATGTATCAGCAGGATATTCTTACGCCAATAATGTACCTACGGCGGTATTATTCAAACTGGAAGGACTCAGCAAACATTACCGTTGGGAAAACTTTGCCACCTCACAAAATGCCTATCTTAGCCTATCGCTATCTGAACTTCCAATAGTCAAGAACTGGCTTACCACTACTGCCTTTGTATCGGGAATGATGACAGTCTATGACGAAACCATCAGCAACCCCTTGCAACAGATTACCCCACTTAGCATATACGGGTATGCCTATGGCAGTCTGAATCTTCTGCTGCCCAAACGTTTCCGCATTGAATTAAGCGGTTGGGGTTCATCGCCTGCCGTATGGGCTTACAGCCGACAAAGTTGGGTCGGTTCGATGGACCTGTCTGTCAAGAAAAATTTCCTAAAGGACGACCGTCTGAGCGTAACCCTGACAGTTGCCGATCTATTTAATTCAGGTAAAACCACACAAATTCAGGAAATAAGCGGCAACAACAGTATCTATACACAAGAATTCCGCTGGAGTTCTACGGCCGCCCGCGTATCAGTGAGCTACTGTTTTGGCAATAATGGTCAACCGACCAAACGACGGAATGTAGGTAATGTAGAAGAGCTGAACCGCAATACGGAAAGCTCCAAACATCCATAAAAGCCCATAAACTGCAGCGTTGTTTCAATGCCTTGCATCTTATATATTCTGACAAACCATAAGGGTGCTTCGTCAAAATAAGTAATTTTGATAAAGCACCCTTATTCCCCTTGCATTATTCTGTAGCCTGATATCATCCCACTCTGCAGCTAATTCATGAGATTCACAATTTATGCTATCACAAACATGCCATTAACACTTCACAAAATCAAACGCAATTCTACACTTATTTCGGCACAGCCATTTGCCATTACAAGCAACTTGCCTTACCTTTGCGTATAGAAAAATTAAAGGAATGTTGCAGGATATGAAAAAGTGGAATTTTAGAAGGAGGCAGCGCAAACACAAAAGGGAAGAAAAAGCATTCGTTTCCTATCAGGAAGCCAAACACATACTGCTTTTATTTCAAAGCCGTGGGCATGATAATGACCAAGTCATATTCAAAATTGCCGACCAGCTCAAGAAAGACGGAAAAACGGTAAGTGCCATTGGCTATGCCAACAAAAAGAAATACGGCACCTATCATACAGACAACATTCTCACCTTTTCAGGCAAAGAAACCGGTTTACTGGGTTTACCCAAACAGACCATCATTGACTCACTTCAGAGCAAGAGCTATGACCTTTTGCTCAATTTTAGCTGCACATCAATCCTTCCTCTTGAATATCTACAACTTTACTCCAATGCATCATGTATGGTCGGCGCAAGAATCTCCTATCTTCAAGAACCTGATTTAATGATTCAGATGCCCCAGCACTCCCAAAAGGAGTATTTTTTCACCAAGGAAGAAACTCATTATTTGTTTGAACAAATGCGCTTTTACCTTAAAAGCATTCGCTCAAAACACTAAAAAAGTTGTATATTTGCATCCGCAAAAAGATATAATCCAATATGCAAAACAAGCTAAGAGGCATGGGCGTGGCATTGGTCACACCTTTTAAACAAGATGGGGATATTGATTTTGATGCTCTGAAACGCCTCGTCGAATATCAGATTACAAACGGAACAGATTACCTGGTTGTTCTTGGCACAACAGCTGAAACACCAACCCTCACAGAAGAAGAAAAAGAAGCCGTTATACAAACGGTAGTATCGACCGTTCACGGCCGCGTCCCATTGGTATTGGGCATGGGCGGAAACAATACCCAAAGCCTTGTGAACAAGATACGTACAAGCGATTTCAACGGCATAGATGCCCTTTTGTCAGTTACTCCTTATTACAACAAGCCTTCTCAAGAAGGATTATACAGACACTATGAAGCCATAGCCAAGGCATCAAAATTGCCTATTATCCTTTATAATGTACCTGGGAGAACCGGTGTCAACATGTTGCCGGAAACGACCCTCCGACTGGCACACGACTTTTCCAATATTGTTGCCATTAAGGAAGCATCGGGTAATTTTACCCAAATAGACGACATTATCAAGAACAAGCCAGAACGCTTTTCCGTTATATCCGGCGATGACGGGATAACCTATCCACTGCTCACATTGGGTGCTGTAGGCGTAATTTCCGTTATAGGCAACGCCTTTCCATACGAGTTTAGCCGTATGGTACGCTTGGCTCTAAATGGTGATTACCAACACGCACTATTGATTCACCACCAATTTACGGAACTTATCAAACTGCTTTTTGTGGAAGGCAATCCTGCTGGTGTAAAAAGCATGCTGGCAGCTATGGGATTCATTGAAAACCGTCTTCGCCTGCCATTGGTGCCCACCACCATTACTACCTACGAAAAGATAAGACGTGTGCTTGACCAATTAGATATAAAGGCATAAAAGCGAAAGTTTCCGCTACCATCTGGTTTTCAACAGAACCAGTAAGAAAAAAAGAGCGATAACAAACAGAATGCCGTTTGAACAGCGATAAAACTCTGTTCAAACGGCATTCTTATAAAAGGAAACAACTCTCTATTGCATAATAAAAGGATGCACCAGAAATCCGGTACATCCTTTAAATCCATTTCTTGTGAGAATATAGGATATTACATTCCCATTTCCTTGCTCAAAGCTTCATATTCAGCTTCCATACCCAAACGATAGTACAAAGCACGCAATGTACGTTTGTAGTCCATATCATCTGGAGCAGCTTCTACAGCTTGTTTGAAATAAGGAACTGACTGTTCAAACAAAGCATTAGCCTTAGCTTGTTCTGCCTCGAATGCAGCTTCATCCTTGATGTTGATGGCATCATCTTGAATTTTCACAGCCTGGTTATAATAAACACGTCCCATACCTGCATAAGCGTCAGCCAATTTCGGATCGAGTTCAACAGCTTTCTTGAAAGCTTCAATAGCAACTTCTCTATTGCCAAATGCTTCTTCCAAGTTACCTTTTACATAATGATACTGTGCGATACTCGGTTCTGCTTCAATAGCTGCATCCAAATAAACCATAGCTTCTTTCTTCTGATCGGTGAAGATGAAGTGGTTGATAAGATTCTGGAGGAACCAAGGTTCTTGCGGGAACTTCTGGTGACCTTCTTTCAACACTTCTACATAATTAGCTGTATCCTTTACCTGATAGTATTCCTGATAGAGCAATTGATATACCGTCAATGTTTCGTAATTGTCATCGGTCAAATCACGGAACAGAGCAATAGCCTCATCTGACATCTTAGCATTTGAAGCAGAAAGGGCTGCAAAATACTTAATCATCTGATAAGCTGAATCCTGAGGCAATTTTGCCTGATCTTTAGGATTGGCAAACATTGGTAAATTAGGAATATTCAGATAACGCATAAACACATCGTAAGCGCCTTTATAGTCTTTGTCGTCTTCGAAAAGCAAAGCACCATAACTTACAAGGTTCAGCTGATTGGTAAAATATTCCATCATTTTAGGTTTGATATCACGACGCGGCTTAGCGCTGATTTTACCTTTTTCGTTAGGAATCTGACCCAGTTCGTCTGCTTTAACGAAATAGTCATATGATTCTACAACTGCCTTACCTTTTTGTCTTTCATCTATTTGTTGTCCTAATTGTGCATCAAGGAAAAGCTTTTCATTTTCCTTGTATCCGATAAGACCAGCCACATACCATGTATTAGCCAAGTCTTTAGTTGTCGGGTCTTCCAAAGCCAGTTTGATAGCTTCACGAGCTCCTGCAAAATCAGGGCTTTCGCTTGACAGAGCTTTGTTCTTTGCCTTGTTTACATTTGCTTTTTGCGCAAACACGCCACCGCTCAACATGAGAATGGCCAGTGATAAAACAACTTTTTTCATAGGTTTTACTGTTTTAAAAAGTGATTATTCGTTGGTTTCTTCAATTTCTTCGTTTTCTTCATCATCAAGCTCTTCACCGGTAATCATTTCCGGTTCGTCATAGATAACTTCATTTTTTGCTTCTTCCTGTGCCTCATTGCCTGCAGTTTCCTCTTCCTGTTCAGAAACAACCTTGCAGACAGATGCAATCTCGTCATTCCGTTTTTCAAGGTTAATGAGTCGTACACCCTGCGTTGCACGTCCCATGGTACGGATATCAGAAATCTTCAGACGGATGGTTACACCAGACTTATTGATAATCATCAAGTCATTGTCATCTGTAACACTCTTGATGCTAACCAACTTACCGGTCTTTTCTGTAATATTCATCGTTTTAACTCCCTTACCTCCACGGTTAGTTATACGATAAATAGCTACAGGCTCTCCATTTTCATCGAGAACAAGATTTCCATTTTCGTCTCGTTCATCGAGCAAGGTACGCTTACCATAACCTTTTTGCGAAACAACCATTACAGTTTCATCTGAATTTTTGTTAACACAAATCATGCCAACTACTTCATCTTCACCATCTTCATCAAGCTGCATACCTCTTACACCAGTAGAAACACGTCCCATTGGGCGCACCTTATCTTCATGGAAGCGGATAGCCCGTCCATTACGGTTAGCCAAGATGATATCAGAATTTCCATCGGTGAGTCTTACTTGAATCAATTGGTCGTCTTCACGGATAACGATAGCATTTACTCCATTCTGGCGTGGGCGGGAATAAGCCTCAAGCGATGTTTTCTTAATGATACCGTTCTTGGTTGCAAATACAAGATAGTGTGATTGATTGTATTCTGGGTCACCAAGTGTTTTGACTTTGATAAATGCATTGACCTTATCATCCGAATCGATGTTAAGCATATTCTGGATGGCTCTACCTTTTGAGGTTTTGGAGCCTTCAGGAATTTCGTAAACCTTGAGCCAATAGCAGCGTCCCTTTTGCGTGAAGAAAAGCATGGTATTGTGCATAGTAGCCGGATAGATGTATTCGATGAAGTCTTCTTCACGCGTATCACCACCTTTCGAGCCAACACCTCCACGCCCTTGCGTACGGAATTCTGAGAGAGCAGTACGCTTGATGTAGCCCAAGTGAGAAATGGTAATAACCATAGCATCATCAGCGTAGAAGTCTTCCGGATTGAATTC
>CALUKG010000002.1 GCA_944321155.1 uncultured Bacteroidales bacterium
AGTAGGGCATGTGCTGTATTGACAGATGACATCGTGTTCAATATAGATTTGTGCGGCGAAAACACTTGTAATTTTGTTCCTGCTGCCCGTTGGGAGTCTATTGGTTTCAATACGTCCTACAAAGGGCATTTTAATGGAAATGGACATATAGTAAGAGGCTTGTATTTTTACAATAACACAGCCTATACGGTAGGACTGTTTGGGAAAATCGGTCCGGAAGGAAAGGTGGAGAATGTGGGAATGGAAGATATCTATATATTGGGGAAAAGTGATGTAGGAGGAATAGCCGGACAAAATAACGGAGTGGTGGAGAATTGTTATGTGAGGGGTATATTGAAAGTGCATTCGTCAAGTGCCAGCACAAATATTGGTGGAATAGTCGGAATGAACGGAGGAGAAATGAGGCATTGCTATAGTACGGCCAAATTGATGAAAGGAGATGCTATTTTGGGAGGTGGTATATGTGCAGTGAATTATGTTGACGGTATAATCTGGAATTGCTACCATGAAGCAGGAGGTTCTCAGACTTCGGTGATTCTTGAAAATGCCGAAGGAAACCGTTATGCCAGTGTGGAAACGTCCGAGTTTAATTCCGGTAAGATAGCATGGTTATTGCAGGAAGAGCAAATAGAGGAAACTGTGTGGGGACAAACTTGTGGAGAAGGCTATCCAGAGTTGTGTGATGACAAGGCTGTGTATAAAGTCTATGTGCAGAGAGATACAAATGAGCTGGTAAGTTATTATGGGAACGTGGGTGATACCATTGTGTTGGCAGACAGAGAGTCTTGGGAGATGAGTGAAGATGAATATTGCTTTATTGGGACGGAACAATTGCTGACAGATACCATTATAGTTAATGGAAATGTACGCGTTATGGTGTCGGAAGCCACCCATCAACTGCAACTGACTTGTGAAGAAGGCAGGGGAGAAGTGAGAGGTGGAGGAACATACGCACATGGTGCATCTGTGGTGATAGAAGCCATAGCAGCCGAAGGATATTTGTTTGAAGCATGGTCAGACGGCAATAGTGAGAGCCGGCGTGAAGTGCTAGTGGAAAGCGATATGACGCTCGGTGCGCGATTTGTGGAAGACACCACCACATGGGTGCGTAATCATAGCATGGAGCCGTGCTACAGGATTGAAGGCTGTATATTGGAAATCATTGCCACAGAAGGTGTGAAGATATATACGACAGAAGGAATCGAAATAGAACGGAACAATGCTGGACGTGTTCGGCTGAAAAGACAGCAAGTGTATATTATAGTGAGTGAATGTGGGAAAGAAAGAATCATGATACAATAAATCCAATGATATGCAGGAAAATTTATTTGATATAAGTGGAAAAGTAACAACATAAAAAAGAGAAGATATGACACATGAAGATTTTATGAGAGAGGCAATTGCCTTGTCAGTTGAGAATGTGAAGAATGGCGGTGGTCCGTTTGGCGCAGTCATTGTGAAAGACGGAGAAATCATTGCCCGTGGTGTGAACCGTGTGACCTCCAATTGTGACCCGACTGCCCATGCGGAAGTGTCGGCCATCAGAGCGGCTGCTGCCAAACTGCAACGCTTCGACTTGAGCGGCTGTGACATATACACCTCGTGCGAACCTTGTCCGATGTGTTTGGGTGCCATTTATTGGGCCCGACTGGACCGGATGTTTTATGGCAACACCAAGACAGATGCGAAGAACATCGGATTTGACGATTCGTTCATCTATGACGAGATAGATTTGAGAATAGAAGACCGCAGGTTGAAATCAAAACAACTGCTTCCCGAAGAAGCCATTAAGGCATTTGAAGACTGGGAGAAAAACACTGATAAGATACCGTATTAACCAATAATTGGATAAAAACAATGACAGGGAAGGCTCATCAACCACCTTCCCTGCCATTGTTATATTGAAAGATATTCGGTGGTTTTGATGATAAAATGTCATTTTGTGTAGTCTCGGTGTAGGCTATGTCATGGCTATGGGATTTCTGCGGATTGGTGACGGTAAACGGAAAGAGCATTTTGATAGATGTTTGTTGATTATTTAAGCAAAATGTCATTTGAAGATAGCCGTGTGGGCTTATTAGTAGAAGTATGCGTTAGGGAGAAGTGAAGTGTTTTTGCTTATGGGTGTTGCGGTGATTTTTTATTAAGGAAAATGTATGTACCTTTGCCCAATGTAAACCGGCATTGTATGTTTAAGTATCGGATTCCTGATATATTGCGTTTTGTGTATCCAAAGGCTGTATGGCGATGTTCGTCTCATGAACGTTGCATTTATCTAACCTTTGATGATGGTTGTGTTCCTGAAGTGACACCGAAGGTGTTGGAGATATTGGAAAACGAACGTATTAAGGCAACTTTCTTTTGTGTAGGCGAAAATGTGGAAAAGTATCCGCTTTTGTTTGAGGAATTGCGGGCACGCGGGCATCAGGTGGGGAATCATACCTATAATCACTTGAAAGGCATAAAGGTAAGCTTTGATGATTATTTGGCAAATGTGGAGAAAGCAGACCGGCTGATTGGAAGTCCGTTGTTTCGTCCGCCTTATGGTCGTATTACTCCAGTTCAGATGAAGGCATTACGCGATAGGTATGGGTATAAGATAATCCTATGGGACCTGATAACGAACGATTTCAACAAGAATCTGTCTCCATCTGAAATTATGAGAAATATTAAACGCTATACCAGAAATGGTTCTATTGTAGTGTTTCATGATTCTGTAAAGGCGGCCAAAAATATGCTTGCTGTATTGCCTGAGGCTATCAAGTGGTGGAAAGAAGAAGGTTATGAATTTAGAACCTTGTAGTGGAATGAACGAGGCGTTTTTATATTATATATGGGAGCATAAGCTGTTTTTGACCTCAGAGTTGCGAACAACTGATGGAGAAGATATCAGTATGATTGATATTGGTAGGCGAAATAGGGATGCCGGACCTGATTTCTTCAATGCAAAGATTAAGATTGGCAGTACTGTGTGGGCCGGCAATGTGGAGATGCACCTGAAATCGTCGGACTGGTATAGGCATGGGCATGAGAAAGACAAAAACTATGACAATGTGATTTTGCATGTGGTTCTGTTGGCCGATAAACAGGTGATGCGTTCCGATGGGCAGGTTGTGAAACAGTGTGTGCTGCCTTACCCGAAGCGGTTGGAAGAACATTATGACGAATTGATGGAGAGCAAGCTGCCGATAAGATGCGCGGAAAAGTTGGGTGAGGTTCCGTCGCTTTTTCTTACAAGTTGGAAAGATTCGCTGTTGGTGGAAAGACTGGAAGATAAAAGTGCCTATATAGAGCAATTGTTGCAAGCCAACAAACGCAATTGGGAGGAAGCTTTTTATGTGACCTTGGCACGCAATTTTGGTTTTCATACTAATAGTATGGCATTTGAGTTGACGGCATTGTCATTGCCTTTGTCTTGTATTGGCAAACACAGAAACAACTTGAAGCAAGTAGAAGCATTGTTGTTTGGACAGGCGAATCTGTTGTACGGTGAAAAGGATGAGTATGCGCAGGCACTCTTGAAAGAGTATGAATTTTTGGCTAGTAAGTTTGATTTAAAGCCAATTCAGGAAGGAATGTGGAAGAATCATCGTTTGCGACCCTCCAATTCTCCGTATGTCCGTATTGCCCAATTTGCTGCCTTATTGTATTATTCTCAAAGGTTGTTCTCCAAATTGTTGGAGTGCGGACATGTCAATGAAATGTATGCTTTGTTTGAGACAAAACCTTCCGAGTATTGGAAAACGCATTATAGTTTTGGCGAGGCCGGTGATGTTCATACAAAAATAGTGGGAAAAAGTTCATTGCGGATTATCATTATGAATACGGTGATTCCCTTTATGTTTTATTATGGCAAGTGTCATTCCAATGAGGAGTTGATGGATAAGGCAGTGTTGTTTTTCCGGCAATTACCCGCAGAAGAAAATCACATAATAAAGCAGTGGAAACAAGTGGGATTGAAAGCAGATAACGCAGGCGACTCGCAGGCTTTGTTACAGTTGTGGCACCATTATTGCGAAAAGAAAAATTGTTTGAAATGTAGGATAGGACACAAGATATTGGTTGTTCGGTAATTGTTTGTAGATGAGGAAAATAACATTTATAATAAGCGTTATAGCATTATTTCTATGTTTGGTTGCACCATCGTGTGCCAATCGCGGACAAGGTCCGCAAGGTGGGCCGAAAGACACCATCCCCCCAGTGGTTTTGAATGAAATGCCTGCTAATGGCTCGTTAAATTCTAAGGTGAAGGAGATTGAGGTGACATTTGATGAACTGATATTGACGGAGAATACCATGGAGAATGTCATCATTTCACCTCCACAGACCAAACTCCCGGAAATCAAGTCGAGAGGTAAGAAGCTGGTTGTGGTTTTTAACGAGGATTTGATTGATAGCACTACGTATACAATAGATTTCGGCAACAGCATTGTAGACAATAATGAAAAGAATCCTTTGCGGGGATATACCTATGCTTTTTCAACGGGTCCGACAATAGATTCCTTGCAGATAAGCGGATATCTGATAAATGCTGAGGACCTGAATCCTGTTGAAGGTTGTCTGGTGGGCTTACATGCTGACTTGAGCGATACGGCATTTACGAGTAAACCCTTTACGCGTGTGACACGTACTGATTCAGTGGGATATTTTACCATTAAAAATATCAAGGAAGGACGATATAAAATATTTGCTCTGAATGATTTAAGTCGTGATTATATGTTTCAGGCCGGTGAGGGACTGGCTTTTAATGATTCGATAATTACGCCTTATGTGAAAACGGAGGTGGTTGTGGATACCATATTCAATGACTCGTTGTTTGTAGACAGTATTGTTCATAAGAATAATGTCCTATATGGACCGAACAATATTCTGCTGTATTATTTTAAGGAGAACAAAGTAATGCGCAGATTATTGAAAACAGAACGTCCTGAACAACATTTCTTCCGCATCTATTTTAGCGCGCCAGCTGATAGTCTGCCCCATATAGAACCAATTGGAGAGGATTGGAGCAAGCATGTGATGGTGGAATATAATAATACAAAGGATACGATAGTATATTGGCTGACTGATTCTATGACAATTACAACAGACACCTTGAACTTTGCTATTACTTATCTAAAAACAGACTCCTTGTTTGAGTTGTATTCGCAGACAGATACCCTTTCTGCTGTATATCGGCATCCGCGAATTGGCAGAAAAGCCAAGCAGACAGAGCAACAGGTACAACCTTTGTCTATAAAGACTAATGCAAATAATTCATTTGAGATTTATAATGATTTGCTATTGGCATCTCCTACTCCAATCGCCTCTATAAATGATACGATGATGCATCTGTATGAAGTGATAGATAGTACATATCACTTGTTGCCATTAAATTACAGTGCAATAGACTCTACACGAAAGTCCTTTAGAATCCAGCACGAATGGAAGCCTACTGGAGAATATGTTTTCCAGATGGACTCTGCATGTATGTATGACATATACGGCAAGACCCATGTGGCTGTTAATGCCAAGTTCAAAATCAAATCACTGGAAGATTATTCAAATCTGGTTGTAAAGATTCAGCCTTTTGACTCTACGGCAATTTTGCAATTGCTTAGTCCCAAGGATCAGGTTGTGCGTGAATTATGGGCTGCTGAAAATGGTGTTAAATTTGAAAATGTAAAACCGGGAGATTATTATTTGCGAATGTTTTACGATAGCAATAATGACGGTAAATGGACAACAGGCAATCAGCAGAAGAAGATTCAACCGGAAACAGTTATATATAATTCAAAAAAACTGACCTTACGGGCGAATTGGGATTTTGAAGAGTTGTGGAATTTGAATGAACTACCTGTTCTGGAACAAAAGCCTGCAGAATTGAAGATAAGTAAAGGAAAAAAATAGCTTAAAAAATAGACTGTAAAAGAGTATTTTTTTTGTAAACTCGGTTAAATACTATATCTTTGCAATTGTATATTAAAAATAGCCATATGATGAATGTATTGGGAGCATATAAAAACCGTTTTTTGTTTTTGATTCTGTTTTGTACCTTCTTTTATACTACTATATTAGCAGAAGATAATGTCCTTTATGAAGAGAAAGATTATCGAACTTCACATTGGTCACTGGGTGTTCAAGGTGGCTTGAGTTTCCTTGATGGTGATATTAGCCAGCACAATAAGGAGTTGATGACCTTTTTTAGTAATCCTGACTTGGAGTGGAATGTAGATGTTTATGGTGAGTATTCAATTAATCCATTGGTGGGATTGGGATTGGAATATCGCTATACTAGGATGGGGCAGGCAAATACAGCCTTGCAGTCCAATGGTGATATGCATGAATTGGCTCCATATGCATCAATCAGTTTGAATAAGTTGTTGACGATGTCCTCTAGGCCTTTTAAATGGAATCTGTTGTTTAAACTAGGTATGGGGATTGGTTACTACCAGATATTTACAGAAAGCCTTAATGGAAGCATGGCGGAGAAAGTGACTTATGGAGATTTGAAAGGGATAAGTTTGATGCTACCTTTAGGCCTTGGATATGAATATAATGTGTCAGATAATTGGTCGATAGGGGCGTATTATGACTATCGTTATAGTCTGGCAACAGATTTGTTGGATGCAAAAATGGCAGGTACGTCCAATGACGGTTTGCATGAGCTCACATTAGGTGTACGATATAAGTTCAAAGCAAAGAAATTCCCACATAATAAGAATATCAGTTGGCGTCTCTATCGCAACAAGCAGTTGATGAAAGATGTGGCAGAAGGAAATGCAGATGCTTATCAGATGGCAGCAATGGGCCTGAGGACACCAACGAAGGATACCTTGTACATCATGGAATCACATAAAGATACACTTTATATGGTGTCTAAAGATATTATAAGAGAGGTTCCGCAAACACAATATTCTGTATATTTTGCTACAGGTAAATCTGAATTGCAATCAACGGGGTTGATAGATATTGCTCATGTGGCAGAGGCCATGATTGAGAATGAGAATATGATTGTACATGTACATCCGTATTACGACCGTTCGGGAAGCAAAGAGTTCAATCTTAAGCTGGGTAGAGAACGTGCTGAACGTATCAAATATGAATTGGTTTATGTTTGGGGAATTGATGCAAGTAGGATAAGGACTTATGAAGCAAAAGTATTGTTGACAAAAGACGACAAATTGCATTATCAACCATTCAGACGTTGTGATATGATTTTGGAAGAAGTTAATAAATAATGTAGTAAATGATATGAGTGAAGGGGCTGGCTTGGAAACAAGTTTAGCCCCTTTTTGATGCAACTAATACCTGAAAAAGTATTTGTTATTTGTGAGGTTGCGGTTCAATATGTCAGTTTCTCACGTATTGAAGCGTTAGCTTTTTAGGTGAAGAGAAGTTGTACATTGTTTAGCGATTATCCGTCAATTTGTTGTATCTTTGTCGGCAAACATAAAGATATGGAAAGAAAGCGTACAGCAATAGCTACAATAGGAGAGTTTGGATTGATTCGTCATTTGACCGAAAAGTTTCCTTTAAGAAATACATCTTCATTGAAGGGGGTAGGCGATGATGCGGCGGTGCTCGATTATAAAGATAAAAAGGTCTTGGTTACTACCGATCTGCTTTTGGAAGGAATTCATTTTGATTTGCAATATACGCCGCTCAAACACCTAGGTTATAAGTCGGCCATTGTGAATTTTTCCGATATATATGCAATGAACGGGCAACCGAAGCAGATAACGGTTTCACTCGGTGTATCCAAACGTTTTTCCATAGAAGATTTGGAGGAATTATATAGTGGTATTAAGATAGCTTGTGACAATTATGGGGTAGATCTTGTAGGAGGAGATACTTCGGCTTCTATGACAGGTTTGTGCATAAGCATTACTTGTATCGGCGAGGGTGATTCCGATAAAATTGTTTACCGTAATGGAGCCCGTCCAAACGATATCATTTGTGTTACTGGTAATTTAGGGGCCGCTTATATGGGCTTGCAACTTTTGGAGAGAGAAAAGAGAGTTTTTGAAGGCAATGACAATGTTCAGCCTGATTTTGAGGGTAAAGACTATATTTTACAGCGCCAATTAAAGCCGGAAGCGCGTCGTGATGTGATTGCGGCTTTGCAAGAGAGAGGCATAAAGCCAACGGCCATGATGGATGTGTCGGATGGATTGTCATCGGAATTGATGCATATTTGTTCGCAGAGCAATACGGGGTGTAGGATTTACGAGGACAAAATCCCTATCGATTACCAATCTGCTGTTATGGCAGAAGAGCTTAATATGAACATAGTGACGGCTGCACTCAACGGGGGTGAAGATTATGAATTGCTTTTCACCATTCCGTTGGAGGATTATGAGAAAATAATTCCTGTGGACAATGTCAATATCATTGGTCACATGACCAAGCCAGAGTTGGGACTCAATTTGATTGGTAGAAATGGGGAAGAAATTCAGCTCAAGGCACAAGGTTGGAACTCCTTGCAATGATGAACAGCTTTGCAGATTTAAATTTGAATGTATAACTTTGTAAAATCAACATTGAGATAAGTATGATAGCCTATAAAAGAATTTTGTTGAAACTCAGTGGAGAGTCATTGATGGGTGAACGCCAATATGGCATAGATGAAAATCGGTTGGCACAGTATGCTTCCCAGATTAAGGAAGTGGCTGACATGGGTGTGCAGGTTGCCATTGTAATTGGTGGTGGAAATATTTTCCGTGGACTGAGTGGAGCTTCTAAAGGATTTGACCGTGTGAAAGGTGACCAAATGGGAATGCTGGCTACTGTTATCAACAGTTTGGCTTTAAGCTCGGCACTTGAAGCAGTAGGAGCACAGCCGCGTGTATTGACGGCTGTCCGCATGGAACCGATTGGAGAATTTTATAGTAAGCAGAAGGCTTTGGAGTCGTTGAAAGCAGGGGAAATTGTGATATTTTCTGCCGGAACTGGATGTCCATACTTTACTACAGATACGGGTTCATCGTTGAGAGCAATAGAGATAGAAGCGGATGTGATGTTGAAAGGTACCCGTGTGGATGGTATATATACGGCTGACCCGGAAAAAGACCCTTCGGCAACGAAATTTACAGAGATTACTTATGATGAAATCTATAATCGTAATCTGAAGGTGATGGATTTGACAGCCACTACCATGTGCAAGGAGAATAATATGCCTATTTATGTATTTGATATGGATACCCCAGGTAACCTTAAGAAGGTTCTTGAGGGTCAGCAAATAGGTACGTTGGTGAAGAAATAATAGATAAGAATTAAATATAACCCCAAAAACAAATTGATATGATTGACGTAAAGCCCTATTTTACACAGGCAGAGGAAAACATGGAAGCTGCAGTTATGTATCTTGATGAAACGCTGGCTCATATCCGTGCGGGAAAAGCTTCTGCTAGAATATTGGACCCAGTACGTGTTGAATATTATGGAAGTATGACTCCGGTGGCAAATGTTGCGACGATTGCAACTCCAGATGCCAAGACTATTACCATTCAGCCATGGGAAAAAAATCTTCTTCCTGCAATAGAAAAAGCAATTCTTAATTCAGAAATAGGTATTACTCCTGCCAATAATGGCGAAATTATCAGGCTCTGTTTTCCTCCACTTACAGAAGATAGACGTAAGCAATTGGTAAAACAAGCGCGTGCAGAAGGTGAGGATGCAAAGGTAAGCGTAAGAAATGCTCGTCGTGATGCTATTGAAAAGCTGAAAAAGCTGGTAAAGGAAGGTTTGCCTGAAGATTCAGAAAAAGACGCAGAGAATGAAGTGCAAAAATTGCATGACAAATATATCAAAAAGATAGAAGAAGTCTTGGTGGCCAAAGAAAAGGAAATCATGACTGTATAGGATTCTTCAAGTTTTAAGTTTTAAAGTCAACCCTAAAAGTCTTCGGGCTTTTGGGGTTTGCTTTTAATATATGTAAAATCTTTGCCTTTGCAGAGTTGCTTTATTTTTTTGGGGTTGCATGAGGAACGACTGGGCAAAACCCAGTAGAAAACTGTTTTTTTGATTTGTCTTTGCGCTTGCCTTTCACTATCTTTGCAAAGGAATAACCACTAATACTCAAACCCAAGAAGCATATGTCCAAAGATGAAGAAGTAAAACCAGACGAGTTGAACCAAAATACTGATGGAAACGAAGCATTAGAGCATTCATCATATAAGTTACCGGAAACAAACTCGCCGGCAATTCTGCACCATCTTACAGGCATGTACCAGAATTGGTTTCTTGATTATGCTTCTTACGTTATCTTGGAGCGTGCTGTTCCTGACGTGTATGATGGCCTGAAACCGGTTCAGCGGCGTATTCTTTATTCCATGCGCCGTTTGGAGGACGGACGTTATAATAAGGTTGCTAATATAGTGGGACATACCATGCAGTTTCACCCACATGGTGATGCTTCTATTGCTGATGCGCTTGTACAATTGGGACAAAAGGATTTGTTGATAGACTGTCAGGGTAACTGGGGTAATATCTTTACAGGAGATAGTGCGGCAGCTTCCCGTTATATAGAAGCGCGTCTGTCAAAGTTTGCTTTGGAAACTCTTTATAGCCCTAAGGTTACAGAGTGGAAATTGTCATATGATGGCAGAAACAAGGAACCGATTACTTTGCCCGTCAAATTTCCTCTTTTGCTGGTACAAGGTGTTGAAGGTATTGCTGTAGGGTTGAATTCAAAAGTCCTTCCTCATAATTTTACGGAGATTTGTGAAGCTGCAGTTCAATATCTTAAAGGTGAACCATTTACGCTGTATCCTGATTTTCCGACAGGAGGTTTTATTGATGTGTCCAAATACAATGATGGTGAACGTGGGGGAATGGTGCGTATTAGGGCTAAAATCAACAAGCTCGATAATAAGACGCTTGTAATTACAGAGATTCCTTATGGAAATAATACCGGAAAGATTATCGACTCCATCATTAAAGCCAATGAGAAAGGAAAAATAAAAATTCGGAAGGTAGATGACAATACTGCTGCTACAGTCGAAATCCGGGTACATCTTCAAGCGGGAGTATCATCTGATAAAACCATTGATGCTTTGTACGCTTTTACTGATTGTGAGCAAAGTATCTATCCGAATTGCTGTGTTATTAGGGATAAGAAGCCGGAATTCCTCTCCGTTGGAAAATTGTTGGCGGTGAGTGTGGAACATACGAAACAGATTTTCCATGAGGAGTTTTTGGTGCAATTGGCGGAACTGCAGGAGCAGTTGTTCTTCACTTCATTGGAAAAAATATTTATTGAGCAAAGGATATATAAGGACCAACAGTTTGAAGACAGTGCTTCGCAGGAAGATGTGATTGTTCATGTGAGTGCACGGGTACAGCCTTTCCGCGAACAACTGGTAAGGGATATTACTCCAGATGATATTCTTCGGTTGCTGGACATTAAGATGGTGCGTATTACGAAGTTCGATTCACAAAAAGCAGATGACAATATTGCCCTTATAAAGAAGAAAATCGCTGAAGTGGAATACAATATTGAGCATCTGACAGAATATACCATCAAGTGGTTTGAATACCTCAAAAACAAGTATGGCGAGAAATATCCTCGTCGAACAGAAATAAGAAACTTTGAGACGATTGTAGCTACCAAGGTGGTAGAGGCAAACGAGAAACTCTATATTAACCGAGAAGAGGGCTTTATTGGTACTGCATTGAAGAAGGATGAGTTCGTTTGCAACTGTTCCGACATTGACGATATCATTGTATTCTTCAAAGATGGTCGCTATAAAATTGTAAAGGTAGCCGATAAGCTTTTTGTCGGTACGAATGTCATTCATCTTGATGTGTTCCGCAAAAACGATAAGCGTACGGTTTATAATGTCGTATACCGTGACGGGAAAGGTGGTGAATACTATATGAAGCGTTGTGCCGTGTATGGTGTGTCACGTGATAAGGATTATGACTTGACGCAAGGAAAGCCCGGTTCGAAGATTGTATACTTTACCGCTAATTCCAATGGAGAAGCTGAGGTGATTCGTGTGGTTTTGAAGCCTAATATCCGATTGAAAAAAACGGTATTGGAGAAAGACTTGAGTACATTGGCCATAAAGGGACGTCAGTCTAGAGGAAATCTTTTGACAAAGTATGATGTTTTGCGAATAACTCTAAAACAGAAAGGCGGTTCTACATTGGGTGGTCGTAAGGTTTGGTTTGACCCGGATGTTATGCGTATTAACTATGACGGCAGAGGTTCTTATCTTGGAGAATTCTTTAACGAGGATGCTGTGCTTGTTATAAACAGAAATGGTGAATATTATACTACCACTTTTGACAGTTCCAACCATTTCCAAGGTGATTTGATACATGTAATCAAATACAACCCCGATACGGTTTGGTCTGTAGTATTGTGGGACGCGGACCAAAAATATTATTATCTCAAAAGATTCCTGTTGGAACCGACTTCTAAACCGGTTAACTTTTTGGGAGATAATCCGGCATCATATATGGTATTGCTGATGAGTGATGAATATCCGCGTATAAGGGTCGTTTTTGGAGGTAATGATGCTGCGCGTGAACCGTTGACCATTCATGTTGATGAATTTATTGGAGTAAAGGGTTGTAAGGCTAAAGGAAAGCGTCTGACGACCTATCAAGTGGAAAAGGTGGAGGAATTAGAACCTTATATACCGGTGGTGGAGGCAACGGATGAAGAAGCGGTCGATGACTCTGCGGATTTAGAGGAACCAGCCAATGAAGATTCTGTACAAGATACTGAAGCGCCTGAAAACGAAATGCAGCAAGGAGATATTTCAGAACAAGATGAGGCCTCGCAGCCGGAGATGTCAGGACAGATGCAGGAAGAGCAGACGGTTGCGTCGGAGGAAGAGGTTGAACCATTGCCACGGAAAGATAATAGTCAAGAAAGAGAGCCTGCTCCTTCGGAACTGAATGAGATAAAAATGGAAATTGTGGCGGAGATACCAGAGGATTCGCTTCCCATGAATGAAAATCAGGAAGTGCAGCCACGAACGAAAAGGCGTTCGACAAAAAGCAGCAATAAAGCCGATGGCGAAAAGGGGCAAATGAGTTTGTTCTGATGTGGAAAAACAAAAAAACCGAAGTATAAATCACTCCGGTTTTTTTATGAACATCACTTCTGGTTAGTCGTTTATGTAGCGGTTGATGATGATATGGGCCAAGAAGCCGATAACCATTGCGCAACCACCGGTTGCTAACCAAGCATTTGAAGGTGCTACATAATAATAAATAGCCAATGCAACAACGCCAAGCAAAACAATAATAGCGCCTAAATATTTCAAAATGGTTTTCATAATGATATAGAGTTTTTAACTTCGAAGTTTATTCTGCAAATATAATGGCTTTTTTTCATTGAGAGGAATAATCTGAATATAAAAAAGACTTTTTAGGAAAAAAACGATTATGCGAGTGCTTAAGAATTATATTCCGTTTTATAAGAATAATTTAAAGATTGCCTTACCTATCGTTTTGACACAGGTGGGGGGTGGCATTGTCGCTTTGATGGATAATGTAATGGTTGGACACTTGGGGGCTGTTGAGTTGGCCTCTGTAGCTTTTGCCAATTCCATTTTTGTGTTGGGGCAAGTGTTTGTGATGGGAGCGGTTATGGGTTTGACTCCACTGGTTGGACAGGCTTATGTTCAGTCAGACTTGGGACGTGTCAAGGCGTTGTTTTACAATGCTTTGGTTTTTGTTTGTATTCTAGGTTCTGCTATTACGTTGATTTTAGGGCTGGTTTATCCGTTTTTTGACTATATGGGGCAGGATACAAGTGTGGTCCGTTGGGCAAAGCCCTATTTCCTGCTTCAAGTGTTTAGCTTGTTGCCTTTGCTGATTTTTTGTTTGTTCAAGCAGTTTTTGGAAGGGTTAGGAAATACAAAAGTGGCAATGATTATAACGCTTGTAGCCAATATAATCAATATAGTGCTGAATTATCTGCTTATATATGGAAAGTGTGGATTTCCTTATTGGGGAGTGGTCGGAGCAGGAGTGGCCACTTTGATTTCACGCATACTTATGGCGGTAGGCTTTTTTGTCTATGTTCGAACAAAAGATTCTTGGTGGGGATATTTAAAAGGGGTTACCGCAGATTTGTTTCAGGCAAAAAGGGTATGGACAGTAGCACGTGTTGGAATGCCGATAGGGGGGCATATGCTTTTGGAGTGTACGGCTTTTGCTTTGTCGGCTATCATGGTCGGGTGGTTGGGTGCTGTTCCGTTAGCAGGAAACCAGGTGGCACAAAATATATCACATTTGACATTTATGCTTGTTGTGGGAATTGGGTCGGCCACCACTATTCGTGTGAGTCATCGTTTGGGTGAAAAGAATTTCTATGCTTTGCGCATGGCAGGTAAAGCGTCGGTTCATTTGTGCCTGCTGACCAATACGCTTATGGCGATATTTATGATTGCCCTCTCACGACAGATTCCACGTATTTTTACAACCGATATGGCGGTTATTGATGCAGCGGCTCCTTTGTTGGTATTGGCGGGATTGTTCCAGATTTCTGATGGATTGCAAACGGTGGGAGCCAGTATATTGCGTGGATTGACCGATGTGAAACGACCGGTAATTTATGCGTTTATTTCCTATATCTGTATCAATCTTCCTCTTGGTTATTTGCTTGCCTTTAAGTTCCACATGGGGGCTTCTGGTGTATGGGTCGGATTCATAGTGGGATTGTCCATTGCTGCTATATTGTTTCACGTTAGATGCAATCGTCAAATCAATAAATTGGAAAGAGAGATGGCGCACGTTTAATATTTTTACAGATGCTTTAGCGTGTTCAGCAGGCTAAATGCAGTATCTTTGCAAGTATGAAAAAATTATTGCTCATTGATGCTTACGCTATGATATATAGGGCGTATTATGCCTTCTTGAAAAATCCGAGGATTAACTCAAAAGGCATGAATACATCCGCAATTTATGGTTTTGTTACCATATTGGAGGATTTGTTGAAACGTTTGCAACCCACACATGTGGGAGTCGCTTTTGACCCTTCTGGCAAAACCTTCAGACATGAAGCCTATGAGGCGTATAAAGCTCAGCGGGAGGAAACTCCTGAGGATATCAGAAAAGCAGTTCCTTATATAAAAGATATAGTAAAGGCATATCGTATTCCTATATTGGAGGTACCTGGATTTGAGGCGGATGATGTGATTGGAACTTTGGCTCATAAGGCTGCTGACCATGATTTTCAAGTGTTTATGGCCACGCCAGATAAGGATTATGGTCAATTGCTTACCCGTGAGAATGTGTTTATGTATCGTCCTCGTCATAGCGGAGGATTTGAACAGATGGGTGAGGCGGATGTTTGTGAAAAATATGGCATAGAAAATAGCCGTCAGGTAATTGACTTGCTGGGACTTATGGGAGATGCTTCTGACAATATCCCTGGATGTCCGGGAGTGGGCGAAAAGACGGCTGTGAAGTTGCTGCGTGAGTTTGGTGATATAGACAATCTGTTGGCAAATACCGACCAAATTAAGGGTGCACTGCGCAGCAAGATAGAGGAGAATGTGGAAAAGATTCGTTTCTCACGGTTTTTGGCAACTATTCGTGTGGATGTTCCTGTTGATTTTGACGAAGAGGCTTTGCACTTGCAGAGTCCGAATAAAGATGAACTTGTGGCGATTTATTCGGATTTGGAATTCCGGCAGTTCTTGCAAAAAATACAACCTCCTCAACAACAGCAGCAGATGTCTTTGTTTGCAGAGCTGGAGGCACAGACAGATACGGAGATGCCTGTTGACACTGTTTCCATGCAGCGTTTCCATGCCGATAAGGTTAGTTATCATCTGATTCAGACGGAGGAGCAGATAACCCGGTTGCTGGCTATGCTTGCCGAACAGTCAGAAGTGTGCTTTGATACGGAAACTACCGATGTCAATGCCATGCAGGCAGAATTGGTGGGCATGTCATTTGCCTGGAAAAAAGGCGAAGCTTATTTTGTCATATTGCCCGAGAAAAAAGAGGAAACGCTTGAGATTGTAACTCGTTTCAAACCTTTCTTTGAATCGGACAAGATAGCCAAGGTTGGACAAAACATGAAGTATGATCTGACCATGTTGCGCCATTATGGCATCACATTAAATGGTCGTTTGTTTGATACTATGATTGCCCATTATCTCATTCAGCCGGATTTACGTCACGGCATGGATTATTTGGCTGAGATTTACTTGAATTATCAGACGATACATTACGATGATTTGGTGGGCAAGGGGAAAAAGCAACTATCGTTGCGGCAGGTAGCTTTAAACGATTTGTCTGATTATGCTTGTGAAGATGCAGATATTACTTGGCAACTTAAACAGATTCTTTCTGATGAGATAGAAAAGAATGGCCTGCAGCATTTGTTTTATGATTTGGAAATGCCTTTGATGAAGGTGTTGGCTGATATGGAATGGGTGGGAGTACGAATAGATCAGGATGCTTTGGCTCGGTCTTCTGCTTATCTCACTCAACGGATGCATGAAGTGGAAGGAGAGATTTTCGAACTGGCGGGAGAGGAATTTAATGTTAGTTCGCCCAAGCAGGTAGGTGAGGTGCTGTTTGAGAAACTGAAATTGGACGAGAAGGTAAAGAAAACCAAAACCGGACAGTATTCGACTTCCGAAGAGGTATTGGTGAACTTGCGTTCAAAGCATCCAGTTGTACAGAAAATACTGGACTATAGGGAGATAAAGAAATTGTTGAGTACCTATGTCGATGCATTGCCGCTTATGGTCAATGAGCATACGCATCATTTGCATACGTCCTATAATCAAACGGTTGCTGTAACAGGTCGACTCAGTTCAAGTAACCCTAACTTACAGAATATTCCTATTCGGAGTGATTTGGGGCGTGTCATTCGTGAGGCTTTTGTGCCAGATGAGGGCTGTTTGTTCTTGAGTGCGGATTATTCGCAGATTGAACTGCGGATTATGGCTCATTTGAGTGGTGATGAGCATATGATAGAGGCTTTTCGGGAAGGACGTGATATTCATGCAGCAACAGCATCAAAAATTTATGGGGTACCTTTGGAGGAGGTAACTTCAGATATGCGCAGGAAAGCCAAAACGGCTAACTTCGGTATCATTTATGGTATCTCAGCTTTTGGCTTGGCTGAGCGGCTGGATATACCACGTTCAGAGGCTAAGATGTTGATTGATGGCTATTTTGCTTCCTATCCTAGAATTAAAGACTTTATTGATGCTAGTATTGCCAAAGCAAAAGAATTGCAATATGCAGAAACATTATTGGGAAGAAAGCGTTTTCTTCCGGATATAAATTCCAAGAATAGTGTTGTGCGAGGCTTTGCCGAACGAAATGCGGTCAATGCCCCCATTCAGGGAACTGCAGCTGACATTATTAAACAGGCAATGGTCAGAATCTCTGAACGCTTTAAGATGAAGCATGTCCGCTCGTCCATGACGATGCAGGTTCATGATGAGTTGAATTTTTCGGTTGTTCCTGATGAATTGGAATTGGTGAAGCAAATTGTTGTTGAAGAGATGGAAAATGCTATGCATCTAACTGTGCCTTTGGTGGCCGATTGTGGCATTGGTTCTAATTGGTTGGAGGCTCACTAAAATGAAAGTGATGAATAAATATTTGTTACTTTTTCTGTATTGCTGCTTGTTTGTTTGGACGGGCATGGCTGATGTAAACTATCGCGCAAGTATTATTGATGAAGACTTGCGTATGAATGCTTTGTCAGTTGTGCGTAATAGTGAGACATTTCTTGAGATAAAATCAGAGGATAAAGCAATCTATAAGGAGATTCGTGCTGTTACCATATTGGAACCGGAAGGAAAAGCGGCAGCGGATTTTATGTTTCTTTCTTCGCCCAAGACTAAGTTGTCAAAGTTTACGGCTACTATATATGACCGAATGGGAGAGCCTTTGTTGAAAGAAAGCAAGAAGAAACTGGTCATGGAGCCTTGTATGCCTACCCAAAAGAATTCCAATCTGGTGTTTTATAGGTATGTTCCCCAACCTTCTTCTTATCCATATACGATAGTTTATGAGTGGGAGGTAGTATATACTGGTCCTCTTATGGAAATACCATTGTTTATGCCCCAAAGAAAGAAGGCACAAGCAGTGGAGAAGGCAGATTATACAATAACAGCTCCGCCGGCTTATGAGTTGAAGCATGTCGCTTTTAATACTTTTGAAGATTATACACAGTCGGCAACAGATAAGATTAAGACGCATGTTTTTAAAATGCGTAATCTACCGGCTATACCGGATAGCCCATATTCATTGCCTTTGTTCGAACTTGCCCCTCGTGTAATGATGTTACCAATAGGGAATCAGGAAGCTGATGAAGGGTTGAAAGATTGGGATGCGTATGCACAATGGTACTACAATAGGCTGGAACATATGGCCTCATTATCTGAGGAGCAAAGAAATAAGATAGGCTTATTGGTCGGCACAATCCATTCTGAACAGGAAAAGTATAAACTGCTCAGAAATTCCATGGCATTGCCACAGTCTTATGCTTTGTTGGATGGCTATATAGCTGACCTTCCTTTAGCTCCGATATCTGATATTCCATATTTCACGCAATTGGATAGCAGAATGATGGCAATGTATTGGTGGGCAATACTTAGAGAGGCAGGAATAGATGTGGATTATGTACTTACAAGCCTTCAAGGGGAGCAACTTGCGGAAACTCCCAATCATCATCAGTTGGATTATGCTTTGTTGCGTGTAAGATTAGGTGGGGATACTATATGGATAGACGCTGGAGATACAATTGTTGAAAAAGGATATCTGCGTTCCATGCTGCGTGGTCGTGATATGTTGGTGATAGGTGAGGGTGCGAGTGGGATGTTCCGTTTGCCGCTTTTGCCAGATACAGCCAATATGCAAACGTCTCACAATCGTATTCAAGTGGAAAGGTCTGGTTTGACAAAGATGGACCTGCAGCTTCGTTCTTATGGAAGCTGTTATGAATCTGTACGCCCCTTGTTGGCAAAGCCGCTTCGTCTGCGGAAACGTGCATTTTCTGACATGTTGGCTCATCCGATGAATATCGGTCAGATGTCTTTTGAGGAGACTGTGGGTGAAGTTCCTTCCATCTCGTTGCATGTACAGATGTCAAATGAGTATTTTACGGATTATGTTGGCAGCACGTTGTTTATGTCTCCCAATGTTCTGCGTAATGGTTTTCCTGATGTACAGCCCGTTTATCGACGGATGGGGGATGATGTGTTTGTGAAAGAAGGCTTTGCTTATATTGACACAATGGAGATTGTTGTTCCAGAGAATTATGAAATAGACTTGTTTCCAGAAGACCGGGTTATGGATTCAGAATATGGTACTTTTTCCATGCATACGGAATTGGTTCCTTATGGGGCAGTCATAATCCATAAACTTTTATTGAAAGGCGGACGCTATTCGGCAAGTGCTTATGATGACTTTATGCGTTTTTGTGTGCGAGTGAGTGATGCTTATGCAGAAAGACTATATATGCGTCCTAAAAGAAAGAGATAGATACGAAATGAATAGACTGATTTTCTCCATTTTTTTATTTCCTGTTTTGTTGCTTCATTCATGTGCTCAGAAACAGGAGTTGGAACATGTACCTGCGAAACCGGACTATAGTTCTCCCAGTTCATGGTATGTGGTGTCGGATGATTCTGCAAAGGCTGATATTTTCTATGTAACGCCTACATGTGTGTGGGACTGGTCTGATGAGAATGGTTTTTTGTATCATCATGCTGATATTTCCAATATAGAGCAAAGGGAGGCCATACGGCCATCGTTGGAATTGGCAGATGCTATCTTTGGAGAAGAGGCGTCATTTTATGCTCCCTATTACCGACAGATTACATTGGAATCATGGATGGAGGGTGAAGCAATAGTGGAAAAACGTTTTCCGTTGGCAATGAGTGATGTATTGGAGGCTTTTGATTATTATATGGACCATTTCAATAATGGACGTCCGTTTGTGTTGGCAGGTTTCAGCCAGGGAGCAAAGGCTGTAGTGGAATTGCTGAAAGTGATGGACAAAGAAGCCTATGAGCGTATGGTGGTTGCTTATGTGATTGGTTATAAGGTAACAGAACAAGATTTGACATATGCTTATATACGCCCAGCCAAAGATTCAGTGGATGTTGGCGTGGTTGTATGTTATAATTCGGTTGAAAAGGTGGAAGCGATAGCACCGGTATTGTCACCGAGTGCTGTTTGCATAAATCCTCTGAACTGGTCCAATGATACGCTAACAGCATATTTGAATGACACAGTTACAGTGAAGAAAGATGACAAACATCAGGTGTTGTTGGTTAATGGTTTTTCTTCTGCTGATTTATTTCTTCCACAATTAGCTGATTTGTTCGTACAAGGTAATTACCATTTGTATGAATTAACCTTTTATCAGGATTGTTTGGCACGAAATGTAGCACGGAGAGTTCAAGCTTTTTATGCGAAGAAATAGCATTCTTGTTTGGTCTTGTATTTGTGTCTTACGATTTAAGTATGTATCTTAGTAGCCTTAATGGGTTTGGCGTGTTTTTTGTGCCTAATTAATTGATTGTTGATTTGTTAATGCATTATCTTGATTAATGATATGGAAAATAATTTTTGCGTTATAATGGCAGGTGGTGTGGGAAGCCGTTTCTGGCCGTTTAGTCGCACGAAATGTCCGAAACAGTTCCTTGATTTTTTCGGTACTGGAAGAACTTTGTTGCAGATGACCTTTGATCGCTTTAAAACATTGGTGCCACCGCAAAATGTGTTGGTGGTGACAAATTTCATGTACAAGGATTTGGTTATGGAACAGTTACCGTTCTTGTCTGCTTCACAGGTCTTGTTGGAACCAACGCGTCGAAATACTGCACCTTGCATTGCATATGCAGTAAATAGAATAAAGTCGGTCAATCCGAACGCCAATATAGTTGTGGCTCCTTCCGATCATTTAATCTTGGATGAGATGACTTTTATTGAAACAATCCGTACAGGACTTGATTTCGTAAAAGGAAATGACCGTTTGCTTACATTAGGTATGACTCCGACCCGACCTGAAACAGAATATGGATATATTCAGATGTCGGATGGAGATACCAATCTTCGAAAAGTAAAAGCGTTTACAGAAAAACCGAATTTGGAGATGGCCAAGTTGTTTCTGGAGAGTGGCGAGTTTTTATGGAATTCAGGTATTTTCTTGTGGAATGTACGTGCAATAGATGCGGCTTTTAGAGCATATTTGCCTGAGATGGCATCCAAATTTGATATGGGAAAGGATGTCTACAATACGGATAAAGAAGTTGCATTCATAGAAGAAATGTTTTCTTCTTGTCAAAATATTTCCATAGACTATGGTATTATGGAAAAGGCTTCCAATGTGTATGTGCTCTGTGCAGATTTTGGATGGTCTGATTTGGGAAATTGGTGCTCACTTTATGAATTGTCAGAGAAGGATCAGCAGGGTAATGTAGCATTAAAATGCAATACGGCCTTTTATGATAGTAATGATAATGTCGTTGCATTGTCGGATGGTAAGTTGGCTGTCATTTCCGATTTGAATGGTTATATAGTGGCAGAGGCAGGTAATGCTTTGCTGATTTGTAAACGTGATAACGAGCAGGCTATTCGTCAATATGTCAACGATGCACAAGTGCGTTTTGATGGTAAATATAATTAAGATTGTAGGAGTATGTCCATATTGTTTCCAAAAGTAAAGAAGCCCCGTGAATGGGATTATCGGCCAATATATTACGATCCCGAAAAAGAGGAACGTAAGGAAAAGTTACGTGAATTACAGATGCAGCGTGGTGAGTCAGATTCCTCTGTAAAGGGACATACGCTTCATCGCGGTTCGTTTCGTGAGGCAGCAGATAGAAATAAATCAGACCGTTTGCGTAATAAAAAGCATTCTTCTTTGCTGTTTTGGGTGATAGTGTTAGCGTTGTTGATATTTGTTTTTTATTTTCTGATATAGTTTAATGCCAGATATTATACATCTTTTGCCTGACTCGGTCGCTAATCAGATAGCTGCAGGTGAGGTAATCCAGCGGCCTGCTTCCGTTTTGAAAGAACTGGTGGAAAATGCGATTGATGCAGGAGCAGATAGCATCCAAATTATATTGAAGGATGCTGGTCGTACACTTATTCGTGTGGTTGACGATGGAAAAGGAATGTCCGAGACGGATGCCCGTATGGCTTTTGAGCGCCATGCAACTTCAAAGATTCGTCAGGCGTCCGATTTGTTTTCTTTGCATACCATGGGCTTTAGGGGTGAGGCTTTGCCTTCCATTGCTTCTGTGGCGCAAGTGGAACTTCGAACGCGTAGACGTGAAGATGAATTGGGTACTTTAATTAAATTGGCTGGTTCGGATGTGGAACTACAGGAGCCCGTCAGTTGTGCTTATGGTAGTGCATTTGATGTGAAGAATCTGTTCTTCAATGTTCCTGCACGGCGCAGATTTCTCAAATCGGATGCAACCGAAATGAAGAATCTGCTAACGGAATTTTATCGTATAGCTTTGGTCAATCCTAAAGTAGCTTTTTCGCTGATATCAGATGATGAGGAACTGTTTGAGCTCTCTCAAGGTTCCACCAAAGTTCGCATTGATGAATTGTTCGGCCGCTCAAAGAAGAATTTTGTGCAGCAACTGTTGCCGATTGATACAGATACCCAACTGATACGGATACGTGGCTATATTGGCAAACCTGAGTCGGCTCATAAGAGTGCCTGCCAATATTTTTTCGTTAATGGGCGTTACATGCGTCACCCTTATTTCCATAAAGCAGTAATGAATGCTTATGGCAATATGCTGGCATCGGATGTAAATCCTCATTATTTTATCTATTTGGAGGTAGAACCAGAGAATATAGATGTAAACATACACCCGACTAAAACCGAAATCAAATTTGCTGATGAACAAGCAATTTGGCCTATCTTATGTGCTACAGTCAAGGAGTCTTTGGGTAAGTTTAATGTAGTGCCTGCCATTGATTTTGATCAGGAGAATGTAATAGACATTCCCGTGTTGAATGCCAATGAGTACGAAAAGGTGAAAGCACCTTCTACTTCGTTCAATCCACATTATAATCCATTTTCTTCTTCATCATCAGATTATCAAAGGAAATCATTTGATTGGGAACGTTTGTATGCTGGTTTGGAGAAAAAAACGGATATATCTTTCCCGGATAACAGTCATGATGTTTTGCCGCTGGAAGATAATGAGGCGAAACAGGATACTCCTTTGTTTGATGAGGAGATTGGAGGTGTGACTCTGATGCAGTTGCATGGAAAATATATTCTGACATCTGTGAAGTCTGGTCTTATGATGATTGACCAGCAGCGTGCTCATGCTCGTATCTTGTATGAACGTTTTATGCAACAGATGAAAGACAATAGGGGGGTATCGCAAAAGTTGCTGTTTCCGGAAATATTGGAACTGTCATCGGATGATGTACATTTGTTTGAAGAACTGATGGCAGATTTGCGTTTGGTCGGTTTTGATATTGACCGTTTTGATAAATGTGCTTATTCTGTTAACGGAGTACCCGCAGATATGGATGGAGGTGACCCGATTCTGGTTCTAAACGACATTTTGTCTTTGGTGAGAGATGGTCATTCAGATATTCAACAGGCACGTTTGGAACGTATTGCTCTCGCTTTGTCCAAGACTGCGATGTTAAAGTCGGCCAAAGAACTCTCTGAAATGGAAATGCGTGATTTGTTGGATAAATTGTTCGCATGTAAAAATCATGCTTATTCTCCTGATGGAAAGCCAGTTATTGCCTTGCTGGCAATGGGTGAATTGGAAAAATATTTTTAGATAATAGTTTTTGAATATGACACAAGGTTTACCGTTAACGCTTGGAACTGAGCCCGTTGGGAAATTGCTTAGGCAATATGCTATCCCTGCCATTATAGCCATGACAGCTTCTTCGTTGTATAATATGGTGGATAGGATTTTTATTGGTCAAGGGGTGTCAGCATTGGCGATTTCAGGATTGGCTGTAACTTTTCCTTTAATGAATCTTGCAGCGGCTTTTGGTTCTTTGGTTGGTGTTGGAGCGAGTACATTGATTTCTGTAAAATTGGGTCAGCGTGATTATAAAACAGCCCAGCAGGTATTAGGGAATGTATTGGTCCTGAATACAATTATCGGTGTTGTTTTTATGGTGTTTGCTTTGTTGTTTCTTAATCCGATTCTCTTCTTTTTCGGAGCAAGTGAGCAGACAATCGGCTATGCACGTGATTATATGATAATCATTCTGCTGGGCAATCCAATCACTCATATATATTTGGGACTGAATTCGGTGCTTCGTTCGGCGGGACATCCTCAAAAAGCTATGTATGCTACCATAATGACTGTGGTTTTAAACTCAATACTGGACCCTTTGTTCATTTTTGGATTTAAGTGGGGAATTCAAGGGGCCGCTATAGCCACTATATTGTCACAGTTGGTAGCTTTGATGTGGCAGTTTAAGTTGTTCTCCAATAAGGATGAATTACTTCATTTCCACCGGGGTATTTTTCACTTGAAACGACGTATCGTGTTCGATTCTTTAGCTATTGGCATGGCTCCTTTTATGATGAATTTAGCAGCATGTTTTATTGTGATTCTGATTAATAATGGTTTGAAGAACCATGGAGGTGATTTGGCTATTGGAGCGTACGGAATAGTAAACAGTGTTGCTTTCCTGTTTGTGATGATTGTTATGGGGTTGAATCAAGGGATGCAGCCGATTGCAGGATATAATTATGGGGCATTGCAAATGAATAGGGTTTTGGAAGTACTTCGTAAGACCATATTTTATGCTACATTGATAACGACAGTAGGCTTTTTGGCGGGTGAGCTGATACCACGTTTGATTGTACGGATATTTACACCAGATGAAACTTTGATGGATTTGGCGGTTTATGGCATGCGTATTACGGTCATGTTTTTCCCTTTTGTTGGCTTTCAAATGGTTGTGAGCAACTTTTTTCAAAGCATTGGTATGGCAAAAAAGGCTATTTTCCTGTCTTTGACTCGGCAAGTTATTTTCCTGATTCCTTTTTTGCTGATATTACCCCACTTTTTTGGAATAACAGGGGTATGGGCAAGTTTGCCTGCCGCTGATTTTGTAGCTTTTGTAGTGTCGGCTATTATGTTAGTGATTCAGATTAAAAAGTTTAAGGCCCAATATGCTTTGCAGATAGCGGAGAAATAGGGGAAAAGAGAAAGGAGATAATACTATGATTTTAAACATTGGAAGACAATTGGGGAGTGGAGGGCGTGAGGTAGCTAAGCGATTGGCCCAAGAACTCAATATGAATTATTTTGATAAGGAAATTCTTTTGTTGGCAGCAAAAGATAGCGGCATTTGTGCAGAAATGTTTGAACGGGTAGATGAATGTGCGGAGAAGAGTGGCGGATTTTGGGGGTTACATGTACCCTGGAATTCTTATTTGCCTTTTGTTTCTGGGCTAACTAATGATGCTTTGTTTAAAATCCAAAGTGATGTCATACGTCGGGAGGCGGAGAAGCATGATTGTGTTTTTGTGGGACGTTGTGCAGACTATATTCTTCGCGAGCGTCAAGATTGTTTGAACGTTTTTCTCATGGCGGACAAGCATGACAGGATTGCCCGAATCATGCAGCATTATGATTTTGATGAGAAGCAGTCGGAAGAACGAATGAGGAAGTCTGATAAAGAGCGTGCTGCCTATTACGATTTTTATACGGATAAATCATGGGGAGTTGCCTCCAGTTATGATTTGTGCCTCAATACTTCTATATGTGGGATAGATGGCGCAGTTAAGACGATAAAGGATTTTCTTCTTTATAAGAAATAGAATGAAAACAGGTAAATTGCCATGCAATTTACCTGTTTATATAGCAGATATCCCTTCTTTGGGGTATAGATTAATTGTTCAGTAGAAAATCGATAGCTTCAAAAATCTCTTCTTTAGTAGCCGTTTGATTGATGGCAATTTTACCTACATCGGAAAGAAGAGTGAAATTGATGTGCTGTACGTCCAGATTTTTTTTGTCATGCATCATCAGATTATATAAAGTTTCATATGATTTGCATGATATGGCGGGTATTCCGTAATGTTGTTTGGCAAAAGAAAGCATATCAATTAAGACAGCTTTAGGGAATCCCAGTTTTATATGTGATAAATATAGTTCTGCTATCATCCCCCAAAGAACAGCATAACCATGTAAAATAGGATGCGGTGTCGTGTATGAATAGCTTTCTATGGCATGTCCAATGGTATGCCCGAAGTTTAATGCTTTTCGAATGCCTTGTTCTTTAGGGTCTTGTTCAACAATCTGCGTTTTAATTTCGATGTTTCGTTTCAAGAGCAATACCAGTTTTTCTTTGTTGAAAGTTTGTACATCGAAATTCAGGGTGTTTTTCCAATCTTCTACTGAGGATATCAATGCATGCTTTATCATCTCTGCATAGCCAGATAAAAGATTGTCTGGACTAAGTGTTGCAAAAAAATCAGTGGCGACAATCACTTGAGCTGGAAGTTGGAATACCCCAATTTCATTTTTCAATCCATTAAAGTTAACAGCAGTTTTGCCACCGGTTGCAGCATCTACAGCTCCCAATAGTGTAGTGGAAACGTTTATATATTTCATGCCGCGTTTATAGGTGGAAGCGACAAATCCCCCTAAATCAGTAATCATTCCTCCACCAATATTGAGAAAAAGAGAATGTCTGGTTGCTCCATTTTTCCCCAATTCCGACCATAGATGGATGGCGGTTTCTATAGTTTTATGTTCATCTCCGGCTGGAACGTTGAGCTGAATGGCATTGTTGATGGCAGGCACCTTTCTTTGTAGTAAGTGTAGGCAGTTATGCTGTGTGTTTGTATCGGTTAATACAAATAGGAGGTCGTAATCGTATTCTGTTAACAGTCGATTCAGGTCTTGAGATATATCTGAAGATATAATGGTCATAAATATTTAATTTAGTTTTGACATGAAACGATTTGCGTCAACAATGAAGCGCTCGTGTTCTGCTTCACCAAGTAATTCTCCAGCCTCATTTGTGACTTCAATATGAAATGTCAACCTGCGTCCTTCTTGTTGGAGCATGGTCGCAGTGCATATTGCTTTTGCTCCGATTGCTAATGCCTTAACATGTTTTACATTGACAAGAGTTCCAACTGTTGTTTCTCCTTCTTTGAGTTCTCCTACAGCCATTTGTGCAGTTTCTTCCATCAGAGCTACCATTGCTGGTGTTCCATAAACCATTAATGAACCGGAACCAAGTGCCTTTGCGGAAAGTTCTGGTGTAACAGTGATTTCTTTTTTTGCTTTCATAATTGACATTTTGTTATTCTTTTGTGGGTTTTAATGCTAATAGTAAGTACTAGTGACTATCAAATAGTTATTTATATGTTAAAATCAAGTTAAATATGGAATTTTGATATGTATATGCTTGCGTATAAGTACAAAAGTCTATATCTTTGCATCGTGTTTTTCATGGTATTAGATTTAAGGTTAAGTAAAGATTGGGTTGTCGTGATGACAACCTTTCTTTTTTTATCTGTGTCCTATTTCTTTTTCCCATTGGTCATCAATCTTACTGCAAAGATACGTAAAGGTAAGTGCAGTACAAATGAAAAATACATTTTTTCAAATTGCATGTAGGTTTATACAATGTTCATGGATTTATATTGAACTATTGTTTTGTATGTTCTCTGTTTTAATGATAAATGATGACTGAAGAAGTTAACCACTTTTGACTGGTTTTTCAAGAAAAATAATTACGGAAATATTTCTGCAAATAAAATAAAGTGTTACCTTTGCGTGCGATGAACTATGGTCACTAATTCTAAAATAATATATTATGTCAAAAGTAACAGTTGTAGGTGCAGGTAACGTGGGTGCTACGTGCGCTAATGTATTGGCAGTAAACGAAGTTGCCAATGAAGTTGTATTGATTGATATCAAAGAAGGTTTTGCTGAAGGCAAAGCAATGGATATTATGCAGACAGCTCAATTGATGGGATTTGATACTGTTGTAAAGGGTGTAACCAACGATTATTCTCAAACGGCTGCTTCTGATGTTGTTGTCATTACTTCTGGGATGCCGCGTAAACCGGGAATGACCCGTGAAGAGTTAATTGGTGTCAATGCAGGTATTGTAAAGTCCGTTGTAAGCAGCATTTTGGAATACTCACCCAATGCCATACTTGTAATTGTCGCCAACCCAATGGACCCAATGGCATATTTGACTTTGCATGCATTTGGTTTGCCACGCAACCGTGTAATTGGCATGGGTGGTGCTCTAGACAGTTCTCGTTTCAAATATTTCTTAAGCCAAGCTTTGGAATGCAATGCCAATGATGTTGATGGTATGGTTATCGGAGGACATGGCGATACAACAATGATTCCTTTAGCAAGATTGGCTACCTATAAGGGAATTCCTGTATCAAACTTGTTGCCGGCAGAAAAACTGGAAGAAGTGGTTAAGTCAACAATGGTAGGCGGAGCTACATTGACTGGCTTGCTGGGAACTTCTGCTTGGATGGCTCCTGGTGCAGCTTCTTCATTCTTGGTTGAATCTATCATCAAAGACCAGAAGAAGATGATAGTTTGCGCTACTGCATTGGAAGGCGAATATGGTATGCATGACATTACTATTGGTGTACCGGTCATTATAGGTAAGAATGGTATTGAAAAGATAGTTGAACTTGAACTTAATGAGGAAGAAAAAGCCAAATTGGCAGCAAGTGAAGCTGCTGTTCGCAAAACCAATAGCGTATTAAAGGAAATTGGAGTTTTATAATCTCTTTAGAATATACTTCGCATGGAGTAACTTCATGTGCTTAGCATATTATTTCACTAATCATCAATAAGTTGCACAAGAAGGGGCTTGCCGCTGTGACAGCGTTGGCCTCTTGTTTTTTTTATTGATGTTTCTCTTGTCCTTTTTTCGTTGTATATTTGCATTTTAAAATGAAAGACAGATATGCAGGAACGACATAAGAATTCTATTATGTATATTGAGGAACAGAACTATACGACTAAAAAGTATATAGTTCCTTATATTGCTCAATACCATCCTGTAACGGAACAACAGAGAGTCTTGGAGATTGGGTGCGGTACGGGTGGTAATATGAAACCTTTTTTGGATTTGGGGTGCCATGTTACTGGTATTGACATAGAACAAGATTCCATTAATCAGGCTATAGAATATTATGCCAATCATCCTTACAGAGAAAGGTTGCATTTGTTATGCGAGGACATATACAAAGCAGATGACTTGCATGATACGTTTGATATTGTTTTCATTCGTGATGTCATAGAGCATATACCTAACCAGGAGCGTTTCATGGGTTTAATTAAGAAATTCTTGAAACCGACCGGTGTTGTGTTTGTTGCGTTCCCACCATGGCAAAACCCATTTGGCGGCCACCAGCAAATATGTAACAGCAAGTTCCTTTCACATTGTCCGTGGATGCATTTACTTCCCAAAAAGCTATATACATGGATGCTGAGTTTGGGGCATAATGAGCCGGTAAAATGCTTGATGGAGATAAAAGATACAGGGATTTCCCTGGAACGTTTCTTGTCCATTGTGCATAAGGAACGGTATGAAATATTGGACCAGACCTTATATTTTATCAATCCAAATTATGAAATAAAATTTCATTTGCACCCATGTAAACTTGTGAGGCTATTGAATATTCCTTATATCAGGAATTTTTATACAACCTGTGGCTATTACCTGCTAAAAATAGGCGAGTAACGCTGAGGAAGGCAAGACGATTTTTACTTGTATATGCGTAAACGGATTTGTATCTTTGCATTAAAATATAAAGAGGAAAAATGGCACTAATTAAATCAGTAAGAGGATATACTCCCGAAATCGGAGAAGATTGTTTTTTGGCAGAAAACGCAACGGTTGTTGGTGATGTTGTGATGGGGAAAGGATGTAGCGTATGGTTTAATGCCGTATTGCGAGGTGACGTTAATTCTATCCGTATAGGTAATCATGTGAATATTCAGGATGGGGCAGTGTTGCATACCTTGTATGAAAAGTCGCAAATTCATATAGGTGATTATGTGTCCATAGGTCATAATGTCACTATTCATGGTGCGACAGTAAAAGATTATGCCTTGGTGGGGATGGGAGCTACTGTACTTGATGGTGCTGTAATTGGTGAAGGGGCTATTGTGGCGGCAAATGCCTTGGTGTTGAGTAATACCCAGGTGGAACCTCACACCATTTGGGCTGGAGTGCCGGCAAAGAAAGTGAAAGATGTTTCACCGGAGCAAGGAAATGAAATCAATAGGAAAATAGCACACAACTATGCAATGTATGCTAGTTGGTATGAACAAAAATAGGAAACAGGCTGGATGAGAGAAACTAGACCGATTCGTTTGCTTTTTGTCTGTCTGGGGAATATTTGTCGTTCGCCTATGGCAGAATGTGTTTTTGAATATTTGGTAAAAGGCCGTAATGATTTGTTTCATTCTTATGAGGTTGATTCTGCTGGAATAGCCGGTTATCATATAGGAGATTTGCCGGATGTGCGTATGAGGGAGGCTGCGTGGCAAAGAGGATACAAAATGACAAGTCGTGCCCGTCAGGTGGGTTTTGAGGATTTTGAAACGTTTGATTTGATAATCGGTATGGATGATGCTAACATTGATGCTTTGAAAGAAATGGCACCTAATGTTGAGGCACTAGGGAAAATTGTGAAAATGACTGATTATTGTATTCATATGGAAGCAGACCATGTGCCTGACCCTTACTATGGTGGTACGGCCGGGTTTTATTATGTGATTGATTTGTTGGAGGATGCGTGTCAAGGCTTATTGGATAGTTTGGAAAAACGAGATTAATTATGAAGCATTTATTTTTAGTCGTAAGTTTATTGGTTAGTGTGTATGCTGCAGCGGAAGGTGTGGAGTCTCAGCAGGGTACTAGTCATTTGACCAAAGCCCAGTTTTTTGAGAAGGTATATAATTATGAAAAAAATCCTTCGGAATGGGTATATGAAGGAGACAAGCCTTGTCTAATCGATTTTTATGCCTCTTGGTGTGGTCCCTGCAAACGTTTGGCTCCTATTCTGGAGGAATTGGCCGTCCAATATGCTGGGAAGATTTACATATATAAGATTAATACGGAAGAGGAGCGTGAGTTGGCTGCTGCATTTGGTGTGCAGAGCATACCCACTTTATTGTTTTGTCCAATGGGGGAACGTCCGCAGATAGCTAAAGGAGCGCTTCCAAAAGAAACACTTATAAAAGCCATAGAAGAAGTGCTCTTAAAGGAAAGTAAGTAAAAAATGCGTCAACGACTGTTGCTTATATTAGGATTGCTTGTATGGATTAATGTCATTGTCTTTGGCATAACAGAGCAGAAGGATACGGATGACGGTAGGCAGGTAGTTCCGGTGGAACATTCAGAAAAGAGACATTTTGAACGTCCTGCTTTTGATGCACTCCTTATCGGAAACATACGTACAAATCCAATACAAGGAACCACTGCGCGTCAGCAGGAGAAGCAGCAGCAGACGACGTTTACGTCTGTTTTTTCCAGTGGATTTAGATTGTTCTATAAAAATGCACTTCATTGCAAATATATTTTACATTTACAGATAATTCCGAATTTTCCTTCCATAGATATTGGTTATCCTTTTGATGTGTTTTGGTAATTGAATATACATGACAAGGTCATGTGTAAATGTTTTTGTAAGTTCACGGGTATATCGACTATATCCGTGTAATAGTTATTATTCAATTATTCAAATCTTAAAATCAAAGTTATGGATACAACAACATTCATTATTGGTATAATTATAATATTATGTGCCGCATTACCCATTATATTGACTAATTATTTTAGAAAACGTAGAGAAAAGCTGGCTTTACAAGGAATTCAGGAATTGGCTAAAAAATCAGGAGAGGAGCTGGATACTTATGAAATTGGTATGGTCTTTTCCATCGGAATGGATAAAACGCTTCGCCATCTTTATTTTTCACGTATTGGTGAACCTGCGCTGCAAGTGCAGTTGAGTAAGGTTAAATATTCGACCATTCTTAATAAGTCTCATGATGTTAAAACTGCAGAAGGCAATCATAATGTGATTGATGAGATTGGTATTCAGATTGCCTTGAAAGATGAATCACAACAGCCAATCGTTCTGGAGTTCTTCAATGCAGAAAAAGATAGTATTTCCGTTGACAATGAGAGTCGTGTAGCAGAACATTGGTCTCGCTTGATTAACAAGCGGTTGGGTAATACCTCTTCAAGAAAGTAGGAAATCCTTAGATATCACATGCTTTTAAAAAGCGTGGTGTAAGCGATTCTCATTTTAATGAGAAAGAATGAGGGTTTATCATAATATGCAATCTGCTTCGTTGCTATCAGAATTTGGGCTCGGTCATTTACATCAGTAAACTCCCTGCGCCCTCACCTTCAATGCCTTGCATCTTACATGTTCTGACAAACTTTAAAGGGATTGTGTCAAGAAACCCATTTGACACAATCCCTTCTTTTTGTAGATGGACTTTGTAGGTCTGTGTGGGTGTTTGTTTTACAATTGGGTTCAATTCTATTAGGTGGTTGCTGTTTTTTTGTAAGGTTCAACATGCAATGTTATGTGTGTGGCAGGCCCATATTCTTGCCTTATTTTATTTTCAATGTCAACTGTAATGGCGTGTGATTCCTTTACTGTCATATTCTCATCAAGTCTGATATGTACATCTATAGCGATGTTTGCTCCTATTTTTCTGGTTTTGAGGTTGTGTGGATCTTTTATGGATTGATTTGATGTTATTATTTGTAGGATTTTAGCTTCTTCCTCATCAGGGAGTGATTTTTCCAGAAGTTCGTTTAGCCCAGGAATAATTAGTTCGATGGATACTTTGATGATGAATAGGCCAACAACAATAGCTGCAATTGGGTCAAGTATCCTCCAGTTTTCTCCGAGAAAAAATGCACCGGCAATACCAACAAGTGTACCAATGGATGAAAATGCATCAGATCTATGATGCCATGCATTGGCTATAATAGCAGGTGAATTAGTGCTTTTCCCTACTTTGACTGTTGCTTGATATAATAATTCTTTTGATATGATGGAAATGGCAGCTGTGTATAGGGCGATTATGCTTGGAGCTGGAATGGTATGACCTTTAATTACTTGTGTGATTAATTGCACGTTGTGTGAGATAATGCCAATAGCGACAGATAACAATGCAATTCCAATGATGACGGTTGCCAATGTTTCAAATTTTCCATGTCCAAAATCATGTGATTTGTCTTTGGGTTTTGCTGAGATATGTACGAAAAGTAAAACCACAATATCAGTAAGGAAATCAGAGCAGGAATGCACGGCATCTGCAATCATGGCTCCACTGTGTCCCAAGAAACCAGCTAGAAATTTAGCGATGGTTAATATTACGTTTACAATAGTACCTATAAGTGTAATTCGGTAAATGCTTTTTTTTCGACTTTCGTTCATCGTACGTGGATTTTTGAATTTAAAGTAAGTAAAACGAAAGCAACTTATGTTTATTGTTTTTCTTCTATTTTTTTTGCTTGTAGCATTGAATTTTTATACGATATCGCGATAAAATGATTCAGTTTTAGTGGGTTGGATAGTAAATTGCTTTGTGAAAAAAATAGTATATTTGCAGCTGTAATTATATATGGACGACTATGAGATTGGTATTTGCGACCCATAATGAGCATAAACTGAATGAGGTACGTAATATATTGTGTGCGTACGCAGAAAACAATGGAACAATCCCAATAGATTTGTTGAGTTTAAATGATTTGAATTGCCATGATGATATTCCAGAAAATGAGAATACGTTGGCAGGAAATGCAAGGGCAAAGGTGGATTTTGTGTATTCACGTTTTTCTGTGGACTGTTTCGCAGATGACACAGGATTGGAGATTGAAGCCTTAGGAGGTGAACCGGGAGTCTATTCTGCTCGTTATGCGGGTGATGGTCATGATTCCCTTGCCAATAGAAGGAAAGTGATGGACCTGATGCAAGGGGTGAGCAATAGAAGAGCCAGGTTTAGGACTGTAATTGCTTTGAGATTGGATGGGAATGAGCATCTGTTTGAAGGGGTGGTAAATGGAATTATTACAGAGTCGGAACGTGGAATAGGTGGGTTTGGTTATGACCCTATTTTCCAGCCGGATGGGTTTGATATGACATTTGCTGAATTGGATATTAAAACGAAAAACTCCATTAGTCATCGTGGAATGGCGATGCGGAAATTGGTTGAATATTTAGTGAATTATCAAAAATGAAAAGGACATTTTTTTGCATAATAGTTTTTTTTGTGTCTTCTTTTGTTGCAATGGGGCAATTGGCGATGGGAGAATGGCGTACACATTTTTCTTATGACAATGTGAATACAATTGCCCAATCCCCCAATAGAGTATATGCTGTAAGTAATGGTGCCTTGTTTTCTGTTGACAAACGGGATGGTTCGATAGAGTTTTATAGTAAATTGTCTGGTATGAACGATGCCGCAGTTTCGGATATTGTTTATTCTTCAGATAATGACTGTCTGATAATTATTTACGAAAATAGCAACATAGATATAATGCGCTCTGGCGGTATTACTAATGTTCCTGATTTATACAATAAGCAATTGGGTTCAAGTAAAGCTATAAATGATGTTTTTGTATATGGGGAATTGGCATATTTGTCATGTGATTTTGGTTTGATGGTTGTGAACTTGGCGAAGAATGAAGTGGCAGAAACTTGTTATATTGGTGAAAATGCATCGCAAGTAAAGGTTTTAAATACTGTGGTATATCATGATTCAATTTATGCAGTAACGGAAAGTGCTTTGTATGCCACGGCAACTTCCAATCCGAATATAGTAAATTATGAGTATTGGAATGTGACTTCGGCGGAGAATCTCCCAGGTAGTGGTGTTGTTGAGCAGATACATTCCTTTGGAAATGATTTGTTATTATTACGTAATGGCAAAGTGTATAAAAGGAGTCTAAACAGCGGAAGCTGGGAGAATGTTTTGAATGATGTTGATATTGTTTCTTTGCATGCATCAAATGGTATTCTTATGGGAATGACAGCTACTTCTGTTCTTCGTGTCTCTCCTACTTATGTATATGACGTGATTCCGTTGGCTAATCCTCATGATGCGGTTTTTGATGATAATAGGAATATGATATGGATAGCAGGAGATGCCTTGGGGATTGTTTCATATAACAATCTAGATCAGACAATAAATTATTATAAGCCAAGTGGTCCGGCAGTAAATATTCCCTACAGGATGACCTTCTCTAATGGCAGATTGTTTGTGTTGCAAGGAGGAAGATGGGCGGTTCAGTATAACCGTTTAGGGGTTGTGATGATTTATGAGAATGGTACATGGAATAATATAATGCATACAGAATTTCCTTTGTTGCCTTCTGGAAGTTATCCAAAAGATTTTATGTCGGTAATAGTTGATCCTTTGGATAATAAACATTTTTATGTTACGTCTTATGGCATGGGGTTATATGAGTTTGTTAATGACGAATTGTATGAACATTATACTTTTGAAAATAGCACAATTTCTACTATTTACCCTAATGGAAATCTAACACAGAAATATCATTATATGCGTACGGATGGCGGGGCAATTGATGAAGATGGCAATCTATGGATAACAAGTGCTTCTGCTTCTAATGGGTTGAATTTGATGGATAAACAGAAAAGATGGACTGCTATAGAATATGGTACAGTGTTGACGTTGCCTACTTTGGGTACAATGTTAATTCCGAGTTCAATGAGCAATCGATATAAATGGATATTGTCTCATCGTTATACCCCAGGCATAGTCTTTTACGATGATAATAATACTCCATATGATAATAGTGATGATTTTGCTTCCATGATAAGCTCATTTAAAGATCAGGATAATAATACTTTAAGTCCATTGGAATATTATTCCATGGCTGTGGATAAGGATGGTGCTGTTTGGGTAGGTACGGATATTGGTCCATTGGTTTTTCCTGATGCAGAAGCGTCATTTAACAGTAATCAGTGTACACGTATAAAGATACCAAGAAACGATGGTACTAATCTGGCTGATTTCCTATTGGAAAATGAAAAGATTAATGCAATTGCAGTTGATGGAGCGAATAGAAAATGGATTGGAACGGAATCTTCTGGCCTATATCTTATGTCTGAAAATGGTCAGGAAACAATAGAGCATTTTACAACTCAAAATAGTCCTTTGTTGTCCAACCAAATATTGTCTTTGGCGATTAATTCAACTACGGGTGAGGTGTTTATAGGGACAGGATCTGGATTGTTGTCTTATCAAAGTGACGCTGCAGAAGGAAATGAAAATATAGCAAAAGTATCTGCCTATCCTAATCCTGTTAGAGAAGATTTTAATGGGGTTGTTACCATAACTGGTTTGGTTGATGGTTCAATTGTGAAAATTACTGATATATCAGGAAATCTTGTTTGTGAAACGCGTTCCAATGGTAGTTTGGCAACATGGGACTGTAAAAATAAGTGGGGACACAAAGTAAGTACCGGAATTTATCTTGCAATATGTGTAAGCGAGGATGGGTCAGAGTATGGTAGAACCAAAATATTGGTGATAGAATAGTATTCAAGAGTATTTGCTGAATGTTCTTATAGAGAGTTGTTGAATTAGGAAATTCTTTGAGAATAAATAGATATGCAATAGGGCAGGGATATCGTAAGGGGTATTCCTGTCTTTGTGTAGATGTTGTCCTTTTCTCTTTTTTGTTGATTTTTGTTATACTACCGCTGTCGGAACAATAAGTTTTTCTTACCTTTACAAATTGAATAAACCCAAATCGGTCATTAGAGGCTGATTATTTGTGGTCTTGATTGTAATGCGCTGATAAACAATGATTTAAAATCTCATTTTTCTAATGACCGCCATTAGAAAATCAAGATTACAATATATTCATTTTCAATGCCTTACAATCAAGACCACGAAAATTGGATATTCTAACGACCGATTTGGGATAAATAGGATAATCTAGATGCAAAAAGAAATGGTGACAACTGCAGGTTCATATCATGTACCGGCTCTTTTGATGGAGACGGTGGATGGATTGAATATTAAGTCTAACGGTATTTATGTGGACGCAACTTTTGGTGGTGGTGGACATTCAAGAGAGATTATGCGTCGTTTGGGGAAAGATGGGCGTTTGTTGGCGTTTGATCAGGATATGGATACATATACCAATAAAATAGAGGATAATCGTTTTGTTTTTGTGCATGCCAATTTCTGTTACCTGCGAAATTTTTTGCATTATCACAATATAGAGGAAATAGATGGCCTCTTGGCTGATTTGGGTGTGTCGTCCCATCATTTTGATGATGAAACCCGTGGCTTTTCCTTCCGTTTTGATGGCGATTTGGATATGCGAATGAATAGGAATGCTTCGTTAAAGGCTTCCGATATATTAAATGGTTATGCAGAAGATAAACTGGCTGATATCTTTTATGTATATGGAGAAATGCGTAATGCACGATTGATAGCCAGAGCTGTTGTTAGAGAACGGATGGTGGCTCCAATAGATACTGTACAGCGTTTTTTGGAAGTGTTAAAACCTTTTGTGGGAAAGGATAAGGAAAAAAAGGACTTGGCACGTATTTTTCAAGCTCTACGTATTGAGGTGAACGATGAAATGGATACTTTACGTAAATTGTTGGAGGATGCCGTTAAAGTGCTTAAGCTAGGAGGCAGAATTGCTATTCTGACGTATCATTCATTGGAGGACAGACTCGTGAAGAACTTTTTTAAGACGGGCAACTTTGAAGGGAAATTGCAGAAAGACTTTTATGGGAATCCAATTGTACCTTTACGTTTGGTCAATAATAAGGTGATTGTTGCAAGTGATGAGGAGGTGGAAGCAAACCCTCGTGCAAGAAGTGCTAAATTAAGAATAGCGGAAAAAATTTAAGCTATGGAGACGAGTATGAATGAATCAGATAACGAAAAGGCAAGAAACTTGTCCCCCTTGTCTGTCTTGCGTGAGTTTCTGAATGGTGACTTTTTGCTGAAGGGCTTTATTGGCAAATACTATAAGGGTTTGTTGATTTTTATCTTCTGCTCTTTTCTCTACATTGGGAATCGTTATGCATGTGAGAAGCAATTAGCTACTATTGTTGCCTTGCAAAAGGAGCTGAAGGATGTAAAGTATGAAGCGTTGTCTACTTCAGCAGAATTGATGCAGATGAGCCGACAATCCAATGTTCAGGAGGCTTTGTCGGAAAAAGGAATCTCTTTGGAGATAAGTAAAACATCGCCTATAATCATCAAAGATTGATTGGATATAAATGGAAAAGAAAACGATACGACTACTTCGGTTCTCTTTGGTGTATTTTCTGTTGCTCTTCTTGTTTATGTTACCAATAGGCAAGATGTTTCGAATCCAATTGATAGAACGTGAACATTGGATGGAATTGGCAAAGAGCCAGGTGAGAACTGACATTGAGGTTAAACCGAATCGCGGTAATATATATTCTTCTGATGGTCGTCTGATGGCCAGCAGTATTCCGTCTTACGTTTTGTATATGGACCCATGTACAGATGCATTACGTGCAGATGGTAGCAAACTGTTTTATGAATATGTTGATTCTGTTTCTGTGGCTTTGTCTGGATATTTTGGTGATAAATCAGCTTCTGAGTATAGAAGAATGTTGGTAAATGCACATAATTCAGGTAAACGTTACTTGCGTTTATATCCTCATAGAATATCCTATTTCCAATTAAAAGACGTATTGAGTTTCCCTTTGTTTAATAAAGGGCGCATTAAAAGTGGTTTAATCCCCCAGTTGCGTACGGACCGTGTAAAACCGTTTGGTTCATTGGCATCCCGAACTATAGGAAATATCTATGGTGATGCAACAAAAGGCGGCAGTTCGGGTTTGGAGATGTATTTTGATGATGTGTTGTGTGGAGAACCGGGAAAGGCAACGCGGCAGATGATAGCCAACAAGCGGATTGAGTATGTTGAAAAGGAGCCTCGTGATGGCTCGGATTTGATAACAACCATTGATGTGGACATTCAGGATGTAGCAGAGGAAGCTTTATTGAATGAATTGAATAGAATTGGTGCTCATTCCGGGTATGTGGTAATGATGGAAGTCCATACAGGAGAAGTCAAGGCTATTGTGAATATGGAACGTAGTGGTGACAGTGGAACTTATAGGGAAATGCGTAATGGTGTTGTTTCTGATATGGCTGAGCCTGGTTCTACTTTTAAGACGGCTTCTCTTATGGCTGCCATAGATGAAGGATATGTGACTATCCATGATTCGGTAGATGTAGGGACAGGTATTGAATATTTTTATGATGTAGCCATGCGTGACCATAATTATAGAGGAGGAAAGCCTGGTACTGGTTATGGAAAAATAACCTTAGAGAATGCATTGGAAGCATCTTCCAATGTGGGTATATCGCATGTTATTGTAGAGCATTATGGAAAGCATCCTGAGAAGTTTGTTGAAAAACTCTATGAAATGGGCTTGAATGAGCCGCTGAATTTGGAGATACCAGGAACAGCGAGTCCTAATATACGTTCTCCCAAAGATGAAAATGTGGATTGGTCGGGTACAACTCTGCCGTGGATGAGTATCGGTTACGAAGTACAGATACCCCCCATCTATACATTGACTTTTTATAATGCCATTGCCAATGGAGGGAAAATGATAAAGCCATTTTTTGTAAAGGAAATCAGACGTGATGGAGAATTGGTTGAAAGTTTTGAAACGGAGGTGATACGCTCCAAGATTTGCTCCCAAAATACATTGGAACAGATAAAAATAGCATTAGAGGGTGTCGTATGGCATGATAAGTATGCAACTGCCAGGGCCGTTCGTTCCTCAAAGGTGAAGATTGCTGGTAAAACCGGTACGGCGCAGATATCTAACGGATTGTTAGGCTATAAATATGGTGGTAAGTCACACCAGGTATCATTCTGCGGTTATTTCCCTGCTGATAATCCAATGTACACGTGTTTGTGTGTGATACGTCGTCCTGCTCCTGGCTATGCTCCTTCTGGAGGAACTATGGCTGGATCGGTTGTCAGAAATATCGCAGAGCGCACAATGGCGATGAAGGTATTAAGAAATGTGGAGGAGTTGGTGTCTGATTCCACTTTTGTCTATGAGATGCCAACAATTAAAAGAGGACGTTATGAGTCTGTTTGGAAAGCATGTCATTCAGTAGGGTTGGATTTGGACAATGCCCGTCGTCTTAGGGATATGGATTGTGACTGGGCGCGTGTAGCTTTGACAAACGATACATTGTCGGTTGTTGGAATGTCGGTTAATCCTCATGCTGTTCCCAATGTAATAGGCATGGGACTGCGTGATGCTGTTTTTGCTATTGAGCAAACCGGAATGTCTGTTCGTGCGTCTGGTGTTGGAAAAGTGATTAGGCAGAGTGTTACGCCAGGTTCTACTCCCATGAAAGGCGCAATGGTATATTTGGAATTGAAACCATAATAATATATTCGTTATGAAATTGTCTTATTTGTTGAATGGTCTGAAGCCTATACGTACAATTGGTGATTTGGACATTGAGATTAATTCTGTACAGTTTGATTCTCGTCTCGTACAAAGCGGTGATTTGTTTGTTGCTACGCCGGGTACTGTAGTTGATGGGCATGATTATATCCCAAAAGCAATAGCTCAAGGTGGTGTTGCTGTAGTGTGTGAGCAGTTACCGGCAGAATTGGATGCTAAGGTTACTTATGTTCAGTTACGCGATAGTCTGGAAGGGTTGGGTATCATAGCTTCAGCGTATTATGATAATCCTTCAAGAAAACTGACTTTGGTTGGTGTTACAGGTACAAATGGTAAGACGACAATAGCAACGTTATTGTATAAGTTGGCACGAGCCTTAGGCTATAAGGCGGGGCTGTTAAGCACTGTTTGTAACTATATTAACGAGGAGGCTGTTGAGGCTACGCACACGACCCCAGATCCATTAGAACTGAATCATTTGTTAAGTAGAATGGTGGATGCGGGTTGCAAGTACGCTTTTATGGAGGTAAGTTCACATGCTGTTGCCCAACGTCGTATTGCAGGTTTGGATTATGATGGTGGCATATTTACGAATTTGACTCGTGACCACATTGATTATCATAAAACGTTTGACAACTATCGTGATGCCAAAAAACGTTTCTTTGACGAACTGCCACCCAAAGCGTTTGCTCTTACCAATGCAGATGATAAGAATGGTTTGGTTATGTTGCAGAATACACAAGCCAAGCGTTTGACCTATTCATGCAGAACTTTGGCTGATTTCAATGGTAAGATATTGGAAGAAGGTTTTGAGGGCATGCTACTCCAGTTGAATGGAAAAGAAGTTTTTGTTTCTTTGGTAGGTCGTTTTAATGCTTATAATTTATTGGCAATTTATGGGGCAGCTATTTCGTTAGGTTTTGACCGTGATGAAGTGTTGCGTATACTAAGTGCTCTTACGGCAGTTAGCGGACGATTTGAATGCATACGTTCGCCAAAGGGATGGACGGCTATTGTGGATTATGCGCATACTCCCGATGCTCTTACAAATGTGATAAATACAATCAATGAGATTCGTAAGAAGGAAGCGCAATTGATAACAGTTGTTGGTTGTGGTGGTAACCGAGATAAAGGGAAACGACCTATGATGGCTCATGAGGCTGCTATTGGAAGTTCACGTGTGGTACTGACGAGTGATAATCCCCGTGATGAGGAACCAATGGATATATTGAACGATATGCTTGCAGGTTTGAACGATACCGAACGTCAGGCGGCTCTTGTTATTTCAGACAGGCGTGAGGCAATAAAGACTGCATGTGCATTGGCTCAGAAAGATGATGTGATTCTGATAGCAGGTAAGGGACATGAGGATTATCAGATTATAAAAGGCGTAAAGCACCATTTTGATGATAGAGAAGAGGTGCGTAAATGCTTATAATCTTCTATTGAGCTATGGCTAGTACAATCGGTTTTGTTGAATATGTCTGCGACTGCATTGTCGGTTGCGGACATATTCGTTATAGGAAGATGTTTGGCGAGTATCTGGTTTATGTGGATGATAAGCCAATTTTTCTGGTTTGTGATAATCGGATTTTTGTGAAGGAATTTCCAGTTTTAAAGTCCGTATTGGATAATGTATCTATGGCCACTCCCTATCCGGGAGCGAAAATGCATTATCTTTTGGACCCGGATAATATAGAAATGATAAAACGTGTTGTAGACACAATTTTACCTTTAGTTCCAGCAAAGCTTCCCAAAAAGTGAAAAATCCAAATCTTTTTCAGTGATAACCAAGTTGTAAGAATTGAAACATTGGGGTCTATCTCATATATCCTTGGATAAAATCTAAGATTTTCTCGCTCTCATCAGGATGAAACCAATGAATCTCCTTGTCTGCATTAAACCAGGTAAACTGTCGTTTGGCATAATTGCGTGAGTCCTGCTTGATTTTTTCGATGGCAAAATCAAGCGTACAATTACCTTCCATGTATTGGTACAGTTCTTTATATCCCACCGTATTGAGGCTGTTTAAGTGGCGGTATGGGAACAAAGGTTCTGCCTCATTTATTAAGCCTTCCTCAATCATTTGGTCTACCCGTAGGTTTATTCTTTCATATAATTCGGGTCTTGGTCTGTTTAGGCCTATTTTGACAATGTTAAAGGGCCTTTTTTTCGTTTGTCCTGTACAGAAGCTGGAATAAGGCTGTCCGGTAGCAATGGATACTTCTAGTGCGTGCAACATGCGTTTATGGTTGAATCTATCCACTTTTTCATAATGAACTGGGTCCACTTTTTTTAGTTCTTGCTGTAGCCATTCAAGACCATTTTGTTGATATTGTTCGTTAACTTCCTTCCTGATATGTTCAGGAACAGATGGTATGTTGTCAAATCCTTTGCAGACCGCATCGATATACATCATGGAGCCTCCAACCAATAGTTGGTTAGGATTGACGGCGAATAAATCTTCTAGAAGTTTTATTGCCTCTTCTTCATATTGTCCTGCACTATAACTATCGAAAATGGATTGTGTTCCGATAAAGTAGTGTTTTACTTGCAACAACTGTTCTTGGGTAGGTGCTGCTGTACCGATTTTCAACTCCTTATATATTTGGCGTGAATCGGATGAAATGATTGGTGCGCCCAGTAATTTTGCTATGTTGAAACTGAGCTCTGTTTTGCCTACTCCTGTTGGACCTAAGAGAACAAATAAAGTGGAAGATTGCATAAATGATTTTCTTACAAATGTAGGGTCTTTTTACTGACCATGAACAATCAATGGTATTTTCTTTTTTATCCTTTTTCCTGTTGACGGATGGTATGCCTCAAATAATAGTGCATAAATACCGGTTTCTACGTTTTTCCCGTTATTTGTGGTGCCGTCCCAGATAATCTGATTTTCTGTTGCCATCAATAGGTTGTCCGCTAGCTCTGCGATAAAAAGGCCGCTAGGTGTGAATATCCTTACGTTGGCAATGTAGCCCTGCTCTGGTAGCAGACAATGGATTATACAAATATCTTCGTATCCGTTGCCATCAGGAGAAAATGCTTCTGGTTCGGCCCAGACGGAACCCCCTTTCGTATTTCCGTCAGATACATATATATTTGTATATTGCGAGTTGGTATAGCCAGGAGTACCATAATAATAAGTTGATGCGGCAGAGTGCCAGGAAGTGGCATCATTGGAAGGCAAGTCAGGGTGAAGTCTTTCAAGAGCCACTCCTTTGATGTTTTTTACCAAAATATGTTGCCAGTCAGGTGTGTATCTGACAGAATCTGCAATCTCACCTGAATCGGATACCAAGTATATGGTAGTGCCTTCATTACTGAGTGATTGTTTCCAGTCGCATTCTACAATATTAGCTGTATCAGGCACATTATGTTTATTGCGTAATAGAATAGCGTTTTCTGTTAATCCGATAACGTTATGTGGTCTCAATGTAGATGCAGGAAAGTGATTCCCCGTGTTGAAGATCCCATCCTTTTTTCGGGTCGTTATTTTCCAGTTGCTCATGTCAATGGAATGTGGGGTACGATTGATAATTTCAATATATTCAAGTCCGTCTGTATCGGGTTCATACATTATTTCATTGATTCTGATAGTGGTGTTGTTGGCAGGAGTGGCAATGCCTGTGCACTTGTAGTCTAATCCCTCAAGCGGGTTGCCTGATATGTCTTCTAAGTAGGAGATTCTTGTGCAATACTCTTTCTGTGTGTCTATTTCTTCCTTCAATAGGATAAACATTTCATGTGTTTGTCCTGATTGGATTTGAGCAATTGCGACATTTCTTTCTTCACATGTTACATTTACTTCTGCAGTTTGGATATTGATTGGCTCATTGAACGTCAGCAGTAATGTGTCAGGTGGTAGAATGGAATACCCGTCCCATTGTGGTGCTTGATTATCCACTTGCTCCCATCCACGGATAATAATATCATCAAAGGAAAAGGCAAGGCCTTTGCTTTGGGTGCAAGTATAGCTTATCGCACAATAATTGGACTGCTGTATATGCTGGCTCTGTGCTTCTCCTTCTTTGATTTCCGATTGTTCGTGAATAGCTTTTGTATATAGTGCCCACTGACCATTGTTGTGTGTAACACGTATATTAATGGCATTGGCATCTTGGGCAAGCAGGTTCTCTCGTCCCGCAATCAGTAGTTGTTCTTCTCCTTGGTGGCGAACATAAAGAGAAACATTGTCTTGGGTTCCACCCATTACAACATAATAGCTTTCGGTGGCTCTTGTGGGATTGGGGTGGTTGCTGGTCAGATAGAATGTTGAGAAATTGGCACTGGAAGGGTTGCAATCAAAAACAGCAAAAAAATCCCATTGTGCATTGTTTATCAGGCGGCATGGTGTTGAGAGGTAGGCTGTTGTTGCGGTTGCTGCATTACTTTGCAGTCTCCCAAACTGATTGATGGTGAACAACGCATTATCCCCATTCCATGCAGGATTATTAGTAAAATCGCCATCCGAGAAATCATCCTGCAAGATGACCTCCTGTCCGTAAAGTGAGAAAAGATGTATGATTAGTAATATGAGAATAAGACATCTCATATTATTTGTATCGAATCAGATTCATAAACTCTTCGCGCGTTTTTGCTTGCTGAAATGCACCGGTAAAATCTGATGTCGTTGTTATGGAGTGTTGTTTCTGGATGCCTCTCATTTGCATACATAGATGTTGTGCCTCAATGATTACCATTACGCCAAGAGGATTGAGTGTACGTTGTATGCAATCCTTAATTTGAGTGGTCATTCTTTCCTGTACTTGCATTCTTCTTGCAAAAACCTCTACTACACGTGGTATTTTGCTAAGGCCGGTTATACGCCCATTGGGAATATAGGCAACATGCACTTTTCCAAAGAAAGGCAATAGGTGATGTTCGCACATAGAATAAAAGTCTATGTCTTTTACGATGACCATTTGCTTGTAATCTTCTTCGAACATAGCACTTCGAAGAATTGCTTCCGGGTCTTGGTCATACCCTTGCATCAGGAATTGATATGCTTTGGCTACTCGTTCAGGTGTTTTTATCAAGCCTTCCCGTTTGGTATCTTCTCCGAGAATCTCAATAACACTTTTGATTTTTTCTGCTATTTGAGAAGTTTTCTCTGCATTATATTGGAAATTATTCTGATTGGAAGTGCTCATGACTATTTTAATATTTGTATTAAATCCCGAACTATATATACATCTCCTTGGATGGTAGGGAATTTATTGATGATTTCCTGCCGTAGCAGGTTGCTTTCGTCCTGATTCCTGAAATTGCCTAGACGCACTTTCCAGAAAGGAGGGTTATAGATAACGTAAGTTGGAATGTCAGGAAATTGGGCTTGCATTTCTTTTTCAATTTTGAATGCCTCTGCTTTGGCAGTTTTGGGTGCATTGCTGGAAAATACTTGAACCCTGTATCCTTGAATTTCTGCCGTCTCTATTGTTGATGTTCCGGAAATCTTGGTAGAAATAATATTTATCAGGCGTTGGTCCTGATAGATGGTTACTTTGCCACCTTCCAAACTGTCGGCTAATGCCGTAAATATTTTTGGAGGCGTTTTATGTAAAGTGGAGTCTTGGATAAACTGGGTTGAGTCTTTTGCAAGATTGTCGGCTGCCTGTATGGACAGAGCAAATATAAAAACATATCCCAAGACAAATAAATATTTTTGTGACATGGCTTATGCTGTTTTTAATACTTGTCGAAACGACATGTAGCACAATTGCGGTTGTTCTTGAATATGTAAGATAATTTTATACCTGCTGTAAAATAGCCGTCTGCCCATTTTGATTGTTTTCCTGACGTTTCGCCTGATGGATTGATAAATGGATATCCGTCAAGACTGCAACTGGTATTGTCAAGCAATGTTTGATGGCAATCAACTTCCAATCCTATTGTGAAATTGTTGGAAATCGGAAAATCTACACCTAACCCGATAGGAATGGTTGGAGTGAACCGACTAACATTTTTCTCTGTAGTGCCAAAGTGAGTATAGCTTATGTTGCTATATGTAGCTCCAATGCCACCGAAAATGTAAAACCATTTGCCAACTTCAGTGAATGGATAATATTGGAACGTTACATCGGGTTCAACAATAAATGAGGAAAATTCTTTTCGTTGATTGGCCGCCTCCAGATATTTGAAATTGTTGCCATTGAGTTTACCACCTAACACATGGAAACGTAATCCTACATGTTTTTGTAAAGGTATCATGTACGAAAGTTCTCCGTAAAAGCCTAAATGAGTATCCCAATTATTTGAATTTTGGTCAACTATAGCCAGGCCAGGAAACTCAACGTCACCAAAATATTGGTTTAATCCAAATTCTAGTGTTAAAATGTGTCCGGAACCTTTTCCTTTTGTATGTATACCATATGAATTGGCGCGGTTATTCCACGAGTATACCTTCTTATATCTACCGTCGTTTGTGATGATTCTTCTCTTTTGTGCGCTGATAATCAGCGGTATAGACAAAAAGAAGAGAAGAATAAATATGTGTTTGTATTTAGTCATATGATGCTAATTTCAGAGCGTGACAAAGATATAAAAAAAAATTTTGTTACACAATATGTGAGAGAAGCTCTTCTATTTAATGCTTTTTAATTGATTCGTTCTATTATACTCTCAGATAGTTGCTTGTGTGTTGATGGAAGAGTGTGAAATATGACTTTATATGTGTATTATATGTAAATTTTATTGGATTTGTAATAGGTTATGTGGCTTGATTGGGATGTGGATGTGACCGATCTAGTAGGATGTCGTTGTTGGGTTGTTATGGAATCTTATACTGATTGGATAAATATTTAAGTGAAAAACTTATGGAGGAATATGGATACATTCTGCTGAAAATGGTTACCTTTGTGCACCTGAAAAATACGGCAGTGAATGAGATAGAAAAAATGCGTAATGGGGAGTTGGCGGATTTTACCTCTCCTGAGATGCAGGCAAGTTTCAAGCATGCCAAATCATTGCTTGCTCGAATGCGTACTATGAGTGCTTATGATGCAGATTACAGGACGTTGTTGGAGCAGCTTATTCCTTCCATTCCTCAAACATCGATTGTTTTTCCTCCTTTTCATTGTGATCATGGACATGGAATTATAATGGGGCATCATGTTTTTGTTAATGCAGGATGTACCTTCTTGGATGGTGCTTTTATTCGGATTGGCCATCACACACTGATTGGCCCTTCGGTACAGATTTATACACCGCATCATCCATTGGATTATAGGGAACGCCGGCAAGGAAAAGAGTTTGCTTATCCGGTGACAATAGGTGATGATTGTTGGATTGGTGGAGGAGTTGTTATTTGTCCTGGTGTCACAATAGGTGATAGGGCCATTGTTGCTGCTGGAAGTGTGGTGACAAAAGATGTTCCTCCAGATACTTTGGTTGCAGGAAATCCAGCTGTCGTGAAGCGGATACTTAATGGAAATAATAATGACAGGGATGATTTTGTAACAGAAATGTAATATGTTTTACATGTGGTTGTCAATTGAACTCCCTTTTTTTGCATAAAATTATATGCTTATGGAAACAGCTCGAATTTTAGTCGTTGACGATGAAGAAGATTTGTGTGAAATCTTGCAGTTCAATCTGGAAACAGAGGGATACGAGGTGGAAGTTGCCTATTCTGCTGAGGAAGCACTCCAAAAGGACATTGCCAATTTTGATTTGATACTTCTTGATGTCATGATGGGAGAGATTTCCGGCTTTAAGATGGCTCGCATCTTGGCAGCTGATCCTAAGACGGCAAACATACCGATTATATTTATTACAGCCAAAGATACAGAGAATGATTTGTTGACTGGCTTTAGTATTGGAGCAGAGGATTATATAGCTAAGCCTTTCTCCATTAGGGAAGTCCAGGCGAGGATAAAGGTAGCTTTGCGAAGAAGGAATATTGTGGAAAAGGAGCCTGTTCATGTAATTCGTTATGAAACTTTGGCAATTGATCTGGATAGCAAAAAAGTAACTCTGGATAATGTAGAGATACCATTTACTAAAAAAGAATTTGAAATTCTCAAATTGTTTATGCAATGCCCGAACCGTGTGTTTACACGCGATGAGATTTTAGATAAGGTGTGGACAAATGAGGTATGTGTACTTGACAGAACCATTGATGTGAATATTACGAGATTGCGTCGGAAAATAGGCCCCTATGGAAAAAACATAGTGACGCGTTTGGGCTATGGATATACTTTTGAAATGTAATACTATGAAACTGAACACCAAATTGTTTCTTTATTTTTCGAGTGTCTTTGTCGTTTTTATGGTGATAGCCACTGTATTTCTGTATCAGAATGACAAGAAACTCCGTCAACAACAGCTGGATCATGAGTTGGCCATATATACTCATATGGTGCATTTGTGTTTTGAGGATTCTGCTTTTCTGCAGCAGGAGACCACGCAAAGAATAAAATCTTTAGTGGTGGATTCGGCACTAAGAATTACTGTAATTGCTCTTGACGGGCATATTGTTTTTGATTCGGAATATGCGGGTGATACAGCTATGGATAATCATTTGCAGCGGATTGAAATCCAAGAGGCATTGTCAACAGGTATAGGAAAAGTTGCCCGACAATCCAATTCACTGCATAAGTCTTATTATTATTTTGCGGAAAAATTCCCTGATATGTATGTGCGAGCATCCATGCCATATAATGTGACCATTCTCTCATCATTGAAGTCTAATGAGGCTTTGTTGGAGCTAATGGCTGTTTTGTTGGTGATTGCAATGGTTGTGCTTTATTTCATCTCTCAGCGTTTTTCTGATAATATTGCAGGACATGAAACCTCTTTTAAGGAACAGCTTACTCTTAATATTTCACATGAATTGAAGACACCAGTCAGCAGCATTTTGGGTTATACAGAAAGTATTATCAATAATCCGGAACTACCCAAGGAGAAAAGAGACCAGTTTATAGACAGAACTTATACGCAAGCTTTAAGGTTGAAAAGTCTTCTTGAGGATATTTCGATACTCAATAAGCTCTCAAAAGAAAGCGAACTTTATCAGAGGGTGAACTGTAATCTGGCTGATATAATCCAAAATGTGATAAATGATGTACAGCTTCAAGCGGAAAAGAACCATGCTTTGATAGAAAAAAGAATATTCCCACAAATGCCAATTCTTGGCAATCCCACGCTTCTTTATTCCATTTTTAGAAATATGCTGGACAATGCATTGCTTTATGGAGGTGAAGGGGTGGTTATCCGTATAACTTGCTTTAATTCAGATGCCAAACAATATTATTTTACATTTACAGATAATGGTCCGGGTGTACCTGAGGAGCATGTAGCCCATCTTTTTGAACGTTTTTATCGTGTGGACTCCGGACGGAGCCGCAAGATGGGAGGCACAGGTCTCGGATTGGCCATAGTAAAACATGCCGTTCGTTTCCATGGGGGAAACATAGCGGCAGAAAACAGACCAGAAGGCGGACTCGGGTTTATGTTCAACTTAAAGAAGAAGTAGGCAAATCGTTTATATCTATCAGTTGATTGACAATGGCATAGATAGTCAACCCTGCAGGGCTATGTATTTGCAGCTTGCGGGCAATATTTCGTCTGTGAGTAATTACGGTATGCACCGATAGATATAGCTTATCTGCAATTTCCTTGTTTGTAAGTCCTTTGACAACGCTCACTACAATGTCCTTTTCACGTTGGCTTAGTGCTTCTTGAGAAGTTGTAGGAGCCTCTTTCGGTTTTATGGGATTCTTACGTTTGCTTTGTTCGAGCAATCTTACAGCAGGAACAAAGAGATTGTCTTCAACAAGGCAATGCGTTGCCAAATCCTTTTCGCAAGTGAAAATGTCGAATAATGCGGAATTGAGCAGGTCATTTCCTGATTCGGCAGGATAATATTTGATGATGATGTTTTTCAGTTCTGTCAGTTTGTCGGCTACATGTTCATCATCTATGGCGCGATGTCGTTCTGCAAATGTTTCAATACTATAGTCATGGGGGTGCTGACCATTGAGAAGCTGCTCAACATACACGAAAACAGTCTTGTCCTCATATTCCATGTGGCGGTACACTTCCTGTGAATAGGCGTCAAAGTATTGCAGAATCATGAGTGCAACTTTGTTCTCGAGGCCGCAATTAATGGCTTCAATCAGTTTCCTTCGTATCATGGGGAAACAGAAATCCAGAAAATATCCGTGGGCCTTTTGCAGATAGTTGACCAATTCCTTGACAGATAAATCTTCTATATTACAATTCTCGCCTCCCTCCTTATAGTTGGCAACTGCCAAAAAGGTAGGTGTGTGAACCTGATTCTGTTCACACACTTCCTTTACGGTTTTGTCACCAAAGCCAAGAGGAAGACCGAAACGGCTTAACACTTGCAGCAACTCATAATGGTTACCGACAAGTTCGCTCATTTTGTCATTTTCCTTATACATTGGTATTATTGTTTGATTGTTTATAAACTGAATTTCAAACCTGCAAAATAGCTGCGAGGGGTGCTTGGACCATATATATAGCCTCCATCGCGTTTGCTGCCCTCGTCAAAGTCTTTCTGGAAGCTGTTCAAAATGTTTTGAACACCTGCATTGACTTGAAGCGTGGTATTGCCTTTCAGCTGAATGTCGTATGCCACCTTCAGATTCAAGTCAAAGAAGGCAGGAGTCAACACTTCTTCGTCATGTTCAATGTATCCAGCACAATGTTGTACCCACATGCGTCCTGTATATGTGCCCGATGCGGCAATGTTCAGACCTCTGATAGGTAAATAATTAACAGTTAGGTAGCCATAACTGTTCGGAGAGCGGAACATTTCTTTTCCGGTTTTTCTTCTCAATACGGCTTGCTCATCTTCTGTCCATCCCCATTCTGCTTCATCGTATTGGCTTTGTTGGATAGTACCTCCCAATTGGATGTTCCATTTGTTGCTGGGTGCCACGCGTGCTTCCAAACTTACGCCCATAACAGTTGCTCCTTTGCCATTTTGGCGTTCATATTTCAGTAATGATTCGTCGGTGCTGGGCATTTCGTTCAATACAAATACGTCCTGCAATTTAGTAAAAAATCCGTCAATCAGGAAATTTGTCTGAACTTGACCGAAACTTTTGTAGAAATCAGCAGATAGGTTTACACTGTGTGAACGTTCGGGACGCAGATTTTCAGCATTGTGGATAATGGAACTTTTTCCTCCAACAGCTGTAATGTGCAAGTCTTCGTCAAAAATCTGTGGGGCTCTGAATCCCATGGCATATCCTGTACGCAGGCTGACCCATTCAGCGGGATTGTAACGGAAGTTTACGCGTGGACTGAAGATGGGATTTTTAATCAGATTGTGCTTGTCCATGCGCACACCCAACAACATGGTCCATGTCTTGTTCTTCCATTCGTTTTGTGCAAATGCGCTATACATGAAAATATCTTGCTGTACATCGTGGTTGTGGGCCAGTGTCTCGTCATGCAGTGTGTTGTAGTTCACTTCTGCTCCTACTGTCAGGTCGGCTGGCATAAACAGACATTTTTCCATGCTGTAAATGTATTGGACACCGCCGACTGTGGTCAGGTCTTTGGTTGTTCCATAAGCATTGGGGTCCTTGTCTGTTCCATAATAACTGTTTCTGTGTACGTGTTGTGCAGAGGCATAAACACTTAAACGATGCTTGTAGTCACGGGTAAACCAATCGAACTTGATGCCACCCGTATTGATGTTGTGTTCTGTTTGTTCTGCGATATTAGCCTCGTGGGGTGGGATAGACAAGCTGTCTCCACCACGCCTGAATTCGTATGAATTGTGATATTCAATGGATAATTTGGATTGAAGAGAAGTCTTGAAATAGCTTCTGAATCCAAGATTATGATTACGCAGCATGCCAATTTCAGTAAAACCGTCTCCATTGGCATCCCAACCTTCACGTTGTTTGGTGCTACCATACAGACTTGCCCCATATTTGCCGTTTTCTGATACCAGCGCACCATTGACACTGGTGTTGACATCTGTTTTAGTTCCACCAATCAGAGTGGTCGTGTTGCTTATGGTCAGTGAGTTGTTAAGTGGCTCTTTTGTGATGATGTTGATAGTGCCGGCAATCGCATTCGCACCATATAATGCCGAACCTCCTCCGCGTATCACTTCTACTCGTTCTATCATATTGGCTGGTATCTGTTCCAGACCATATACTCCAGCCAGCGCGCTGAATATGGGGCGGCTGTCTATCAATATCTGCGTATATGGCCCGTCCAGACCGTTGATTCTCACTTGAGTGAAGCCGCAGTTTTGGCAATTGTTTTCCACCCTCACACCTGGTTGGAAATTCAGTCCTTGTGCCATGCAGGTCGCATTGGTGTTTTCGAAAATTTTAGGAGTCAACACATTGACGATATTTGACGCTTCCCTGCGTGTGGTTTCACCTCTGTTGGCGCTTACTACCACATTGTCAAGCAATACGGCATCTTCTTCCATTACGAAGTTTACTTCCTGTGTGCTGTTGGCTTTTACATCAATTTCCTTGCTGATGGTTTTGTAACCCACAGAACTTGCAGTAATGGTGTATTTCCCTTCTGGTAGGTTCTTGAGGAAATAGTGTCCAGTGGCATCTGTTGTGGTTCCAATGGTGGTTCCTTTGATAGCTATGGTAATAAATCCCAGGTGGTCACCGGTTGTTTTGTCGGTAACATCACCGATAATGTGTGCGTCGCTTTCGGTTTTCACACGTTTGGCATCGTTGTTGGGCTCTATGGCATAAGTGAGAAGTACATGACATAACAATACCATGAGAAAATATATTTTTTTCATGTAACAATTAGAGTATTATAGTTCGTAAATAGTGTAGTTGTGTGAGAGGGATTGCTCTCTTGTTTCAATGGCTATAATACCCGTGTAGGAGGCGCGCGTAGGCTGAAATGTTGTAAGACAGTATATAATTGATGCTCTGTTCTGCTGATGTTGCGCAGAACTTTTATAGCATACAATGCGATTAAGAAAGTCGGAATTATATTGTTGCCGATGAGGCAATTACTCAAGCTCTTGATAGTTTGAAAGTCGGCAGCGTTGTGTTGGTGTTGTTGGCTTCCGAGGTGTGAGTGGGCTATCAGAACACCGTTCACCTCGTGTACGTGCATGAAAAAATGGCTGCTGCTGTAGCTGAATATAAATATACTCAGCAGAAAAAAGCAGAATATGTGTTTCTTCTTAACCATGCCTTGCTCGAATGGAGGTGCAAAAATACGATAAAATATCTGAATGCAGAAAGTCTGAAAAGAGAAACACCTACATTTAGGTATTGCCTCCTCTTCTTCATGGATTGTTCAAAATGCTATTAAAATGCTGGGAACATTGTCAAAATGCTATTGAAGAACGAGGCGGACTCCGCCGAGAAATGCAGCAGAGACCATGCCGACATGGTGCTGCAATGCTTCTCTTACACAATGTTTGTAAAATCGTCTTTTTTCTGGCAAAATGTCAGAGTGGATAGAAACGCCGCAGCTATTTCTTCATTTTCTGTTCAATGCGGATTTTTGCCTTGCGTTGTTCCTCTTTCAGCCTTGTCACATCCTTCATCACAATGGCGAAGTGGTAGCTTTCGCCGAGTGCCCTCCGTTCATTCTCAGAGAGATAGTAAATATAGCTGCTGCCGCCTTTGAGGGTTACTTTAATGCGGTCTTTCATGTGTTCGGAAATGAATTGGAGCAATGGCATTGCATCCTCATCATTTAGCAGCAAGGTTTCATAATGCATGCCGTCTGTTTCAAACTGGTGCACATCGCCCGGCACTGACGAAACGCTGATGTCGTTCGAGGTGAGTTCCACCATGTTATAGTTGATTTGCTTGCCTCCGCAGTAAGTGCTTTTCATCACCACCTTAGCACTTTCCGTGATGAAGGTTTGCAGATAGCACCGTGCAGCATTGCTTTCCGTGCGCAGCAGCTTGTTCACATATTGCCCCTCTTCCATGTATAGGGTGTCATGTTCAAACCGGAAATTCTTCGCCAGCGAGTCCTTTACATGTTCCATTTGTGGCAGCAGGCTGTCGCAATAGGCCAATGTGCGTTTGCTTTCAATCACCACAATGCTGTCAGACAGATGTTTTGCAATACGTCTCATCGGTACTTCACGCGGATAAAGAATATGCACACTGTCCAATTCGTTTTTAGCGGCATTCAGTTGGTTTTGGGCTATCAGTGCGCGTGCCTCTTGCAGGTGCAGGGCAGCTTTCTCCTCGTCACTCAGTTGGTTACATGCAGCAAATGCTACAATCAGAAGCAGTATGTAATGGAATTTGCTCTTCATAATCAATATCCAGTTTAAAGCAGATACGTCGTTTGGTCTAATTCAAATCTATGCAAAGATACGATATATAGGCGGTTATGACAAATTATCCTTATCTTTGAATAAGATATGGACGGCTCGGCAGAATCCAATTATAAAACTGTGTTTTACATTTGCTTCTGCACTCGCCTTTACCTATCTTTGCCCTACTGCAAAATACAATGGTTTATGGAAAATGGAAAATCTTCTCCCCGCCGGGTATTCATCACCGGTGGTGCCCATGGCATCGGCCGCAGTATCGTACAGGCATTTGCCGCTGCAGGCCATCAGGTCGCTTTTGTCGATAAGGATGCAGAGCGGGGTAGGTTGGTAGCTCAGGAAACAGGGGCCTTTTTCTATCAAGTGGATGTGGCGGATAAAGACGCTTTGGAAGTGGTTATGCATCAACTCTTCCAGCAATGGGGCGATATAGATATATTGGTCAATAATGTGGGCATCAGCAAGTTTACACCCATTGTAGAAACTAGTGTCGAGGAATTTGAACGCATCATCCGAGTAAACCTTACTACGGCTTTTATCACCTCACGCATGTTGGTGCTTCATCGTAACTCTTTGCCGCAGCCCAATCCCTTTGGTGGACGCATCATCAATATTTCCTCCACGCGCTATTTGCAGAGCGAACCCGGCACCGAGGCCTATTCGGCATCCAAAGGTGGTATTACATCTTTGACCCATGCCTTGGCTGCTTCCTTGGCCGATTTTCGTATTACGGTCAATTGCATCGCTCCCGGATGGATACACGTCAACGAGAACGAGCACATCCGTTCCCTTGACAATGACTTCCATTTCTCTAAACGTGTCGGCTACCCCGAAGATATCGCACGGGCATGTCTTTTCCTTGCTAGAGAGGAAAATGACTTTATCAACGGTCAATGTCTGGTAATCGATGGCGGCGCCACCAAAAAGATGTTCTATCCGGAATAAATTTATGTTTTCTGAACGGGTTTGTGGAAATTCTTGATAACAGACAAAAAACGTTGAATTTTTAATATAGCAAACAAATCATTGTAATATCTATGTAATATATGCCAGATACTTTTGCTCTCAAAAATTATTCGTTTTATGAGATGTTTAAGTATCTTGTGTTCAGTGCTTTTTATGGCTGTTTCGTTGTCTGCAGAGCCATTAGTTGGTGTGGTTGTAGATGGGCAGACTAATGAGTTGTTGGTCGGTGCAACTGTTTATTTGAAAGAAAATCCTTCTATAGGAACAACAACGGGTTTGGACGGTTCTTTTGTATTACCTGACGTTCCTAGTGACGCCTGTGTGGTATGCAGCTATATTGGTTATTGCTCCAAAGAATTGCCTGTTAATAAGATGGGTAGTTCGTGTAATGTTGCGTTAGAACCGGCTTCAATGTCTTTAGGCGAATTGTCTGTAGTAGCGAAGGCCGATCGTTCAACAGAACAAAATGCCCGTCATTTGGAAAAAGTGGCTCCTACTGTGCTCAACGTAATGAGTGCGCGTAGTATAGAGGTTTCACCGGATATGAATGTTGCTGGTGTTTTGCAGCGTATGTCTGGAGTTACAATGGAAAAAGATGGTTCTGGCGACGGACAATATGCTATTCTTAGGGGAATGGATAAAAGATATAATTATACATTGGTCAATGGAGTCAAGATACCGAGCCCTGATAATAAGAATAGATATGTGGCATTGGATATGTTTCCTAGTGAATTGCTCGATCGCTTGGAAGTACATAAAGCTTTGACAGCAGATATGGAGGGAGATGCAACAGGAGGGGTAGTAAATATGGAAATGAAGGATGCCCCAGAACATTTTGTATTGAATGCTCATCTTGCTTCTGGTTTTAGTACAATGACATTGTCGGAAGGTATTACGCTGTATGAACGTAAGGGGCTGATGAATAATGCTCCTCGTACTTTATATGGTAGTGATTATGCTGCAAGTATGGCAGACTTTACTATGTCTACAAGTACACTCAATCGTAGAAACGCTTTACCTGATATGACTGCCGGACTTTCAATTGGACATCGTTTTTTGCATAATAAGTTTGGCATTATGGCAGCAGCCAGTTTTCATAATTATTATAAAGTGACCGATGGTTTTTTCTTTTCTGATGTAATGCCTCAATCAGAACAGACTGTTCGTCTCAGTAGTATGAAAAATCGTACCTATTTCGAACAGTTGATGGAATATGGGGCACATCTGAAGTTGGATTACCGAATTTCTTCACGTCATGATATCTCATGGTATGGGGCTTTTGTAGGAACAGGTAGTTGGCAATTGAGAGATACGGAAGAGACGGATTTGTCTTTGAATTACAATCCTCAAAAAGGGAATGCAACCATATATTATGAAACGCGTTCAAGGTATACCGAGCAACATATATTTAATTCAACATTGCAAGGTAAACATGAATGGCTGGAAGGCTTTTCTACTGATTGGTCGGTTGTCTATTCTTTGGCAGGGCAAGACAGACCGGATAACACATACATCACTTTGGAAAACAATAGGCAAAACAACGTTGATTACATAACGGCTGATTATTCCGAAAGACGTTGGGAGAGAAATGATGATCGGGACTGGACTGCTTATTTGAATGTGAAATATGGGACAAACATAGCAGAAAACCATTTCTTAGAGTTGAAAGTTGGCGGTTTATATCGCAATAAGGTACGTCACAACAATTATGTTTCTTATAACTTTCTTCCATCTGGAGTGTCACGTCCTGTAATGGGACAGGATTTTAATTCTTTGAATGAAATAGAATGGAGAGTAAGTACACCTAAAGGTAGTGTGGGCCCGCTTAATTATAATGCAGGAGAAAATATAGGCGCTGCTTATTTGATGGGAACATATACCTATGACCAAATCAGGCTGATTGCAGGAATTAGGGCTGAGCATACTGACCAACATTACTATGTTTATTATCCAAAAGCAGGTGATTCACCTAATGGAGGACAGATATATTGGGACTTTTTGCCCTCTGTACATATGAAATATTCACCGATAAAAGATATGAATATCCGTGCCGATTATTTCCGTTCCATTAATCGTCCGGGCTTCTTTGAGATTGTACCTTATTCTATTATTTATGAAGATTATATGGAATTTGGAAACAAAGACCTTAAGCGGGCTGAAATTGATAATGTGGATATACGTTGGGAGTGGTTCCCAAAAGCTACAGAGCAGCTTATGGTCGGGTTGTTTTATAAGCATATCAAGAATCCAATAGAATACGCATATTATACTGTCAACAATCGTCAGTTTGGATATGGGCCGGCCAATTTAGGTACAGCTCAAAATGTTGGGGTGGAGGTGGATTTGACCAAATATTTCAGAAATTTCGGAATTAAGGCTAACTATACATATACGCATTCTGAAATAACTACTCCAAAGACACTTTATGAATATGATTCGGAAGGTAATTTGCATCGTACAGAAAAGGATCAGACACGACCATTGGTAGGACAAGCTCCGCATGTTGCCAATTTGGCGTTATTGTATAAGGATACAAAATATGGATGGGATGCCCAATTGGCAGGTGCCTATACCAGTGAAAAAATTGCCATTGCATCACATTATTACAATTCAGACTATTGGGATGGAGATTATTTCTCTTTGGATGCATCAGTAAGCAAATCTTTTAAATGTGGATTGGTTATTTTCTTTAAGGGAAGCAATTTGCTGAATACAAAATATGTCAGATATATTAAAACGGTTAATTCCTACAATGCGGAATTTCCGTATCAGAATGTAGATTCAGGTAAAACGTTGATTAAAGAGAATCGTTCAGGACAGTCGTTCTTGTTTGGATTACGTTTTAAGATGTGAATTGCATAATAGTATAGAATGTCAGAGAGGAAGGTTGGTTATCGTATTTTGTTCATTGTTTTATAGTAATAATGCAATAGAAACAGAACCTTTTTGTAATAATTATGTAATGTGTGCGGAATACTTTTACACCCGAAATCATAAATAATTATGCATATGAGAACATTAATTCAATCTATTTGTGCTGCAGCTTGTGCTGCATTTATTTTTACGGCTTGCGAACCTGTTAATACGCCTAATCCTACTCCGGATTTAGATGGTGATGAAACGGTTATGAAGTTGCAGGGGACGAAAATAGAGTGGCCTGCTGATACGACAGTGATACTTGACCGCCATTTGGAAATAGGAGTTGATCAGTCTTTATACATACATGAAGGGGCAACTGTTATTGCCGATAATGCTGAACTTAAACCGGAGATTGTGGTTTTAGGTAATCTTTACGTTTTAGGAACAGAGAAAAAACCAGTAACATTTACAGTGGAGGAGTCTTCACGTGCTAATCGTTTTTCCCGTAATTGGGGGGGAATTATTTGCGGATATGATAGCAAGGAAGTGGTACTCGAGAATGCTATTATTGAATATGGAGGTGCACAGACTACTGAAGAGTCTTTGTCTTTCCGTCACAAATTATTTAAAACTGAAACCGGCGAGGGAGTTCCTGCATTCCATTTCTGCAATCCACAAGGCCAATTTGTTATCGTAAATTGTACTTTCAGATATAATGCAGAAGACCATACTTACATTACTGGTGGAAAGTCCATAATGATGAATAACCGTTTTATTTGTAATGGTTTTGATGGAGGAGAAGCCATAAACTACAAATCTGAATGTTTGGCCGATATTGCCAATAACCTAATCTATGATGCGAACACTAATGGTTTCAAATTAAGTAATGGTGGTTTTGTTAATGTACAGTCACATTTGATTTGTTATAACAATACTATGGTTAATTGTGGATGGCGTCGCCCGAAAGTGAAAGGAGGATGCATTTGGTTGGAGGATAATATTTGGGTTGAACTTTATAATAATCTGATGTATGACTGTCGTTGGGGACTGAAAGAAAGTGTTGAAGAGCCAATGGACCAGAAATCTGTAATAACTCCAAACTATTATTTTGCATCAACGCAAACTGGCTGGGAACAAATGCAACCAACTGAAGATGAAGAAGAGGGTATCCGCAATGGAGCAGACGATATAATGAGTGAAAAGCCGGGAGATAAGGATCCTCTTTTTGCAAATTATACGCAACAGGAAAATGTAAATGTCAATGTAGGTGCTAATGAAGGGGATATCCCTCAGGAATGGAACGATGCATGGGACTTCTCTTTAAAGGCTGGTTCTCCTGCAGCACAAGGTGGAAAAACCGATTTTACACGTCATTATGGCACTAAGGGCCTTACTTTTGCAACAGGAAAAACATATGCCTCACCCGAACCGGCTGAATATTTTGGCGCTTTTGGAGTGAAATAATAAAATAGGACAATGAATAGAGGCACTTTTACCGTTTTGCCATATGTAAAGCGGTAAAAGTGTCGTTAAATAATTATCGAAATGAAAAGATTTTTTTTAATGGTTGTTTTGCCGTTATTGGCAATTGGTGCATTGGCACAGATACAGGTTCCTCAGTTGAACGAAGATACATGTTTTACTTTTCTTTTGGCAAATGACTTGGGGAGAAATGGTTATTATGATCAGAAACCAATTGCAGAGTTAATGGGTGAATTGGCTGCAGAAATTGATGTTGAGTTTGTGGCAGCTGCTGGTGATGTTCATCATTTTGAAGGGATTGTCAGTACACAGGATCCGTTGTGGCTCACGAATTATGAGCAGGTCTATAGCCACCCTGAGTTGATGATTCCCTGGTATCCGATTTTAGGAAACCATGAATATAGAGGTAATACTCACGCCGTTATTGATTATAGTAAAGTAAGTCGTCGTTGGGAGATGCCTGCCCGTTATTATACAAAGGAATTTAATGTCAATGGAAAAGAGTCGGTTCTACTTGTTTTTATTGATACTCCACCGTTAATAGACAAATATAGGGAAGACATAGAGCAATATCCTGATGCGGCTAAGCAGAACATGAAAAAACAGTTGAACTGGTTAGACAAGGTTTTAGCGGGAAGTAATGCAAAGTGGAAAATTGTTATCGGTCATCATCCTGTTTTTGCAGAGTCAAGCAAAAGTGAACATGAAAGAACCGATCTTCAGAAACGTATTCTGCCGATTATGGAAAAATACAGAGTAGATGCTTATTTGTGTGGACATATTCATAACTTCCAGCATATTAAGCCACAGTCTTCGTCCATTGATTTTTTGGTAAATTCTTCTGCTTCTTTGGCACGTAAGGTTAAGCCGATAGAAGGAACTCGTTTTTGTAGTGGTGATACTGGATTTACTGTAGTTTCACTTTCTGACAATGCATTGACATTTTTCTTGATGAATGTGCAAGGGCAGATAATTTATTCATACACTCGTACGAAAGAGTAGGTTTGGGGATGAAATAAAATGGGAGGTACGGTTCGTGCCTCCCATTTTAATCTATAGAATTATGACCTTATTGTTTCTGATTCATTAATAGTCCTCATCCGTTTCAAAGAAATAGTCAGCTGCAGGGAGTTTCTGTAGCAGTTCGTCTTTGCGTTTGTAGTTGATGGAGAGTTTGAATCCCAGTTTCAACAGTTGGGAGGCAAGTTGGTTGTTGCCGCAAAATCCGTGAATAATCCACAGGCATTTTTCGTTTTTCTTGTGGTGTTTCTTGTAGAGCGCAATCAACTCGTCCCACGCCTTTACACAGTGGATAATCAGATGTTTGCCGTGTGTAAGTGCCAATTCAATTTGTGGCTCAAATAGGGTCATCTGCCTTTCCATGTCAGCAGTGGCGTTTTTGTCAAGCCCACATTCACCAATGGCCCACAGGCGTGGGTCATTGGCGGCTGAGGCTATAAGGTCAAGTGCAGGCGTCAGATGTGCATCCCATGGATGTATTCCGGCCGAGAAATAGCCTTGGGCATTCCCCTCTAACCAGGCAGGCAGTTCGTCCATTGTCAGATTTCTCACCGAACATCTCGTGTCTGCCTTCGGGTTGTGTGTGTGCACATCACTGATGCCGTCACAGCTCATGCTTATTCAACTTTGGCTTTTTTGCAATCGTAGATAAAGTAGAGGCAAAGCAATACATACATCACCAGTGCCAACCATTGTCCTCCGTTGCTTTGTGCCCATGCGGTTTGATAAACGTCAACACCGGCAAACTTCATGGCGGCGCTCACTACGCCCATCAATGCACCACCGGCAATGAAGCCTGATGCTATCAATGTACCTTTCTCTTGGCGTGCATTGTTCAGTTTGGCGTCCTTGCTGCGTGTGCTTACATACCAGCTGATGAATCCGCCCACCAAAAGCGGAGCATTCAGTTCCATAGGAATAAACATACCCAAGGCAAATGCTAAGGCTGGCACTTTGAAGATGGTCAATATAACGGCAAGCAATGCACCTATACCATAGAGAATCCATGGTGCACCGGCACCCGACATCAACGGGTCAATCACAGCAGCCATGGCGTTGGCTTGCGGAGCTACCAAGGCATTCTCACCTGTAAATCCGTAAGTCTTGTTCAATATCATAATCACACCGCCCACAGTGGCAGCCGATACCAGTGTGCCCAGGAATTTCCAGGTTTCCTGTTTGGCAGGGGTCGTACCAATCCAGTAACCGATTTTCAGGTCAGTGATAAATCCGCCAGCCATACTCAATGCGGTACATACTACACCACCGATAATCGTGGAAGCCACGATACCGGCAGTTCCTTTCAGTCCAACGGCAACCATAATCACGGAAGCCAAAATAAGCGTCATCAGTGTCATACCCGATACAGGGTTTGTTCCTACAATGGCAATAGCATTGGCAGCAACCGTTGTAAACAGAAACGCAATCACGGCAACAACTAAAATACCCACTATGGCATGCATCAGATTATCTACCACACCTAAATAGAAGAAGATAAAGGTGGCAACCAAGGCGATGATAATGCCGAATACGATGATTTTCATCGAAATGTCACGTTGCGTGCGCGATACTTGTACTGCTGCGTTCGATTTGCCGCGCATCTCTCTTCCGGCAAGCCCGATGGCGCTCTTGATAATGCCCCATGATTTGATAATGCCAATGATACCGGCCATGGCAATACCTCCAATACCGATATGGCGTCCGAAGGTGGTGAATATTTCTTCAGGGGTCATGCTGGCCATAACTCCGTCAAAGGTCGGGTTCAATACCATAAGGGTCTCTTGTCCGAATGCAGGGAAAAGTGGCACTAATACAAACCATACCAAAGCCGAACCGGCACAGATAATGGCAGCGTATTTTAGTCCCACAATAAAGCCCAGACCCAATACGGCGGCACCCACATTGATTTTAAATACTAATTTGGCCTTGTCGGCTATCATCTCTCCAAAAGGCAGAATGCGGGTAGAGAAAGTTTCACTCCATGTACCGAATGTGGCAACCAGGAAATCATACAATCCGCCAATCAGTCCGGCAAACAGCAGAGGCTTGGCTTGGCTGCCTCCCTTTTCGCCCGACACTAATACTTGCGTAGTGGCTGTAGCTTCGGGGAAAGGATATTTGCCGTGCATGTCGCTCACAAAGTATTTTCTGAACGGAATAAGGAACAGGATACCCAACACACCACCCAGCAATGAGCTGAGGAATACCTGCATAAAGCTCACTGTCAAATCAGGATGTTTGGCTTGCAAAATATACAGGGCAGGCAATGTAAAGATAGCACCTGCTACAATCACACCTGAGCTTGCACCGATAGATTGGATAATCACATTTTCGCCTAAGGCGTTTTTACGTTTGGAAGCACTTGAAAGTCCTACTGCAATGATGGCAATAGGGATGGCGGCTTCAAATACCTGTCCCACTTTCAATCCCAGATAGGCGGCTGCGGCTGAAAACAATATGGCCATCAGCAAGCCAATACCTACTGAGCGGAAATTGACCTCAGGATAATTCTTGTCAGGCGATAAAATAGGCTTGTACACCTCGCCCGGCTTTAATTCCCTTCCGGCATTTTCCGGAAGACCCGTCACTTTTTCTTCTTGTTCCATAAATGAATCTTGTTAGTTGTTTAAATTATTGTTTGGTTCTATATTTCCCTTTTTGGTTTATATATTAGATACTTAAGGCCGAAAAAATGGAAGAACTTTGAGAAAAATGCCTAAATGCTTGCAAGTTTGCTCATTTCTTCCTACCTTTGCAACCGCTTTGCAAATATAAGATATTTTTTCTTCAATGCAAGCGGTCCTATAGCTCAGTTGGTTAGAGCACCTGACTCATAATCAGGGGGTCCTTGGTTCAAGCCCAAGTGGGACCACACACAATCAAGCACTTACATCACGATGTAGGTGCTTTTTTTATCCCAATATCTTTGCGAGAGACAAAGAGAAAAACGCCCCAAAATCCTGGATTCTGGGGCGTTTCTCTTTTGCGTCAACTATGTGGCTTTCTATCTTACCATCACTCGTTTTGTTTCGTTTCCGATTCGTACAAGATAGATACCCGCTGCATGCACTTCTATGATGCGTTCAGTTCCGCGGTAAATAAGCTGGCCTGCCGTATTGAATACGCAGGCTTCCTGCTCACTACCTTCAATGCGCACGCTACGTTCCATGCCAATCACTTGGAATGTGTCAGCCATCTGTTCTTCTAATCCAGTTTCGCTTCCACCCTCAGCCTCAAAAGTAGCTGTGAGTGTCATATCGCCTTCCACGATGATGGTACGTGTAGCGTTGGTGTCGCCGTCGCTCCATTGCATGAATTTATAGCCCTCATGGGCTGTAGCAGTAAGTGTCACTACCGTTCCGTATTCATAGCTTCCGCTGCCGCTCACTTCACCCATTTCTTCGCAACCCTCAGCCAATGCCACTGTTAGGGTGTAGCTGCGCCTGGTTTCCGTGTAGGTGGCGGTATAGGTAGCTTCTTCCGTTACGTTTGCAATTTGCGGTGTCCATCCTGCGAAAGTATAGTCAAATTCAGCCGTGCTTTCCTTGGTTGGAGTTTCACCGTTGTATGCAGGTGTCTGTCCATATTCCACCTCGCTGCTTTGCAGGACGGTGCCGTCTGCATTTACAAAGCGGATGGTGTAGCTGTTGGCTGTCCACTGTGCGTAGAGCGTCAGGTCTGCCGTAAGTGTGGCGTCATCCTGCACTTGTGTGCCGTCTGCCTGGGCGGTGAACCAGCCCGCGAAGGTATAGCCCTCACGTTCTGCCGGTGCGGGCAGCGTGAAGTTGCCGCTGTTGGCATAGAGTGGATTTGCTTCTTCTCCGTTCTGGAGCGTGAGTTTATATACCTTGTTGCCTTCGGTTTGCCATACTGGGGACTCGTCCGTGCCGATGGCCTGTCCCCAAACCTGCTCTGCTTTTTCGCCTTGCAGCAGCCAGGCCACCTCGCCGCTGGCGAACTCGGTTTCGGTTTTGGCTTCCGCTTGCCCGGCTGCATCACTTCCGTTTATGCCGCCTGCGGCCATGCCGGTCAGGTAGTAGCAGTTGGTCACGGTGGCGGAGTTCTGTCCGCACAGGCCGCCGACACTGTAATTACCTTCCACGCTGCCGGTGTTGTAGCAGTTGGTCACGGTGCCGTCGTTCCATCCGCACAGGCCGCCGACAGAGTTGTTGCCTTCCACGCTGCCGGTGTTGTAGCAGTTGGTAACGGTGCCGTAGTTCAATCCGCACAGGCCGCCGACATAGCCGTTGCCTGCCACGCTGCCGGTGTTGTAGCAGTTGGTTATGCTGCCTATATCGTTCCATCCACATACGCCGCCGACATAGTTGTTGCCTGCCACGCTGCCGCTGTTGTAGCAGTTGGTAACGGTGCCGTAGTTCAATCCGCACAGGCCGCCGACATAGCCGTTGCCTGCCACGCTGCCGGTGTTGTAGCAGTTGGTCACGGTGCCGCCGCCGTTCATTCCGCACACGCCGCCGACATAGTTGTTGCCTGCCACGCTGCCGCTGTTGTAGCAGTTGGTCACGGTGCCGTCGTTCCTTCCGCACACGCCGCCGACAGAGTAGCCACCTTTGATATAGCTTGCCTTTACGCCCAAGTTTTGCAGGGTTCCACCACTTCCGAGGTAACCCACCAAGCCTTGGTAGTTTGCTGTGCTGTTGATATAAATGCCGCTTACGCTGTGGCCGTCGCCATCCAAGGTGCCGGTGAATGGCTGACTGCTGTTGCCTATCGGCGTCCAGCTGTTTGCCGGAGCGGTGGTTTCGTTCCAGCTTGTCCAGTTGGTGGTGTCGTTCAGCAGGATGTCGGCGGTGAGCTTGCCGTTAATGCTTGTCTGCCCGCCGTTCACCATCGAGGCGAAGAGGCGCAGCTCGTCGGCGGTGGAGATCAGGTAGAAGTCGCCGTCCTGTTTCAATTCGTTTACATAGCCGTTACCGTTCTGCACGACTTTCAGGCCGCCCAGTACGGGATAGGTGTCTTTGGGGGCGAGTGTGAGGTTTTGTCCCCAAACCTGCTCTGCTTGTTCGTTTTGCAGCAGCCAGGCTACTTCGCCGCTGGCGAACTCGTCGGCGGTTTTGGAAGTTCCTACTCCTGCTGCGCCGCAAGTATTCAGGTAGTAGCAGTTGCTCACGGTGCCTTCGTTATATCCGCACACGCCGCCGGCATTGTAATTACCTGCCACGTTGCCGTTGTTGTAGCAGTTGGTCACGGTGGCGGAGTAGTTATATCCGCACACGCCGCCGACCAGGTTGTTGCCTGTTACGTTGCCGGTGTTGTAGCAGTTGGTCACGGTGGCGGAGTAGTTATATCCGCACACGCCGCCGACCCGGTTAGTACCTTCCACGCTGCCGGTGTTGTAGCAGTTGGTCACGGTGGTGTAGTTCTCTCCGCACACGCCGCCGACATAGTCCCCTGTACCTGTTACGTTGCCGGTGTTGTAGCAGTTGGTCACGGTGGCGTAGTAGTTATATCCGCACACGCCGCCGACCCTTTCTGTGCCTGCCACGTTGCCGGTGTTGTAGCAGTTGCTCACGATGCCGTCGTTCCTTCCGCACAGGCCGCCGACAGAGTAGCCACCTTTGATATAGCTTGCCTTTACGCCCAAGTCCTGCAGGGTTCCACCCTCTCCGAGGACGCCCACCAAGCCTTGGTCGTCTGCTGTGCTATTGATATAAATGCCGCTTACGCTGTGGCCGTCGCCATCCAAGGTGCCGGTGAATTGGTTCTCCCAGCTGTTGCCTATCGGCGTCCAGCTGTTTGCCGGAGCGGTGGTTTCGTTCCAGCTTGTCCAGTTGGTGGTGTCGTTCAGCAGGATGTCGGCGGTGAGCCTGCCGTTGGCGGCTGTGTTCTGCTGTGTGCCGTCTGTAAGCGTACCGTTCACTATGGCTGCGAAGAGGCGCAGCTCGTCGGCAGTGGAAATCAGGTAGAAGTCGCCGTCCATTGGAAGCGGGGTGTTTCCATAGGTGCCATCGTTGTATTGATATACTTTTTCGCCGCCTAATACGGGATACTCGTCCGTGCCGATGGTCTGTCCCCAACCCTCGCCCAGGAGCCAGGCCACTTCGCCGCTCTGGAACTGCTCGGCGGTTTTGGCTTCCGCTTGCCCGGCTGCATCACTTCCGTTTATACCGCCTGCGGCCGTGCCGATCAGGTAATAGCAGTTGGTCACGTTGTCGTAGTTCTGTCCGCACAGGCCGCCGACATAGTCGTTGCCTGTTACGTTGCCGGTGTTGTAGCAGTTGGTCACGGTGCCCATCGTGTTCTGTCCGCATACGCCGCCGACATAGTCGTTGCCTGTTACGCTGCCGGTGTTGTAGCAATTGGTCACGGTGCCGCCGTTGTTAAATCCGCACAGGCCGCCGACACTGTAATTACCTTCCACGCTGCCGGTGTTGTAGCAGTTGGTCACGGTGCCGCCGTAGTTATATCCGCACACGCCGCCGACATAGTTGCTGCCTGTTATGTTGCCGTTGTTGTAGCAGTTGGTCACGGTGCCGTCGTTCCTTCCGCACAGGCCGCCGACTATTTCGTTGCCTTCCACGCTGCCGTTGTTGTAGCAGTTGATCACGTTGCCGTAGTTCATTCCGCACAGGCCGCCGACAGAGGAATTGCCTTCCACGCTGCCGGTGTTGTAGCAATTGCTCACGGTGCCGCCGTAGTTATATCCGCACACGCCGCCGACATAGTAGCCACCTTTGATATAGCTTGCCTTTACGCCTATGTTCCGGGTTCTACCACTTCCGAGGTAGCCCACCAGGCCTTGGTAGTCTGCTGTGCTGTTGATATAAATACCGCTTACGCTGTGGCCGTCGCCATCCAAGGTGCCGGTGAATGGGTTAGCGCCACTGCCTATCGGCGTCCAGGTGTTTGCCGGAGCGGTGCTTTCGTTCCAGCTTGTCCAGTTGGTGGTGTCGTTCAGCAGGATGTCGGCGGTGAGCTTGCCGTTGATGCTTGTCTGCCCGCCGTTCACCATCGAGGCGAAGAGGCGCAGCTCGTTGGCGGTGGAAATCAGGTAGAAGCCACCTTCGCCTGTTTGCAGCGGAGCATTGCCGCATGTACCATCTCCATAAATAAATACTTCGGGACCTCCCAAAACGGGACTATTGTCAGCACCGATGGTCTGTCCCCATATCAGTTCTTCTTGATTGCCTTGCAACAGATTGGCTATTATGCCGGATTCAAGTTCTTCTTCCGTTACATCGCGGCTGTTGTCAGCTAGGCCTACACTTACGCCGGAAGTATTGATGGAATAACAGTTGTCGGCAGGCGTACCGTTCGCGTCTGTTGCGCACACAATGCTGTTTTGGCGGCATCCTATTCCGCCTTGTCCGCTGATAGTTCCCAAATTCAGGCAGTTCTTGGCAACGCTCCCCGTGCCGCGGTTGTTGGCCACGATACCGGCCGTGTAGGTGTAGAATGCATTGCTTGTGTTGACATTTCCCTTGTTCAGGCAGTTGGAAACCGTACCGTTAGTGTTGTATCCGGCAATGCCGCCGACATGGTCATTCACCGTAATGTCCGCATTGTTTACGCATTGGTCGATGGTCGAGTTCTCAACCGTACCGGCAATGCCGCCGTTCTGGTATTGACCGGCAACCAACGGCCCGTTGTTGGTGCAGCCTGTAATCTGTACACCCATTCCGTTTCCGATGATTCCTCCGTTTGAACTGCCTGTGGAGGCTATGGTGCAGCCGTTTGTACAATCTTCTATACTTCCGCCTTCGGCATTGCCGACGATTCCGCCGACCCTACCGTTGCCGCGTATATATCCTTGGGTGGTATGTAGGTTGGTAATGGTTGCGCCGTTGGTCGCTCCAAAGAAACCTTGGCAGTTGTTGCTGCTGTTGATATAAATGCCGCTTACGCTGTGGCCGTCGCCATCCAAGGTGCCGGTGAATGGCTGGCTGTTGTTGCCTATCGGCGTCCAGGTGTTTGCCGGAGCGGTGCTTTCGTTCCAGCTTGTCCAGTTGGTGGTGTCGTTCAGCAGGATGTCGGCGGTGAGCTTGCCTTTGGCGGCTGTGTTCTGTGTCATGCCATCCGTACCGTTTACTATGGCCGCGAAGCGTTTCAGTTGCGCTCCGTCGGCAATCAGGTAGGGGTCTTCCGCCGTACCGCTGCCGCCCGCAAAGCTGCCGGCTACCGTGCCGTCCCATACGTTTTGCGCCTGCGTGCCGGCGGAATAGGCCATCGCCAGCAGGGCGCATAGAATCAATAATGTTCGTTTCATATTAGTAAAATTATTGGTATAAAATAAATTATATATAATCTTCGTTGTGAGCCTGTTTTTACCTGATTAATGGAAATCTCTATTGGTTATTATCAATATTGAAAACAAAAAAGTTTACAAAAATACGGCTTTTATCTGATATGTGAAAATGTATGAAATCAAGCTTCTGTTGTTTTTTGATGCCATGATGGAAAATATACGCTTAAATTCATTATAAAACACAAATACCACCATGATTCTACTATGTCCAAGGTTTTTGTGGATTCAT
>CALUKG010000003.1 GCA_944321155.1 uncultured Bacteroidales bacterium
TATATCCAAAATATTTATTGGGTATATGCCGATTATATCAGTCGGTTGTCCTATGAAAGGACTTTTTCAGTGCCCTCTCTTAAGGACGACTTCTTTTTCCATATTTATAATCTCAGATTATTTTGAACCCCGCTCTTGAGCCATTTTTGCCAATTCCTTCACATAATTCTTCTGTGCCAAATCCTTATTGATACATGAGCATGGACCGGTAACGCATCCACCTTCACACGCCATGACCTCAATAAATTGGTTTGGACATTTACCCGTACGTGCATAGGCTCTTAGCAAACCAATATTCTTCTTGTTAAGATTGCTTAATAAGGTGGTAGAAACCGGTTTACCCAAATAAGCTTTAACCGCACCAGACACACCACCTGTTTGTCCATAGCCATGGCTCTCCAAATAAGCCTCTCTGTCCAACCGAACGGGTGCAACCTTCTTCACATCAATATCCATTCCATCCAAAACTGAACCCAATTCTTCAAAAGTCATCACATAATCCACAATTTCAGTATATTGTGCTTCTTTTCTTTTGGCAATACATGGGCCTATAAATACGGTCTTGGCATCCGGATAACGTTCCTTGGCTATTTGTGCCGCATAATACATCGGTGAACGAGTTGTGGATATATATGGTTTAATCTCAGGAATATGCTTTTCAGCCAATTGTATATACGAAGGGCAGCAGGAAGTAGTCATAAAGGCTTGTCCCTCTTCCAGTTTCTCCATTAATTCAGCTGACTCTCTACGGGTTGTTTCATCAGCACCCAAAGCCACTTCAACTACCTCGTCAAAACCGATTTCCTTCAACGCCCCATACACATTCTCCAATGTGGTTTCATACTGCGAAAGTACAGCCGGCGCCACCAAAGCAACCATCTTCTGATTTTTGTCCTTGATTCCGTTCAAGATGTCAAACACTTGTGAGATTTCAAAGATGGCACCAAACGGACAAGCATTCACACACTTACCGCAATAGATACATTTCGTCTCGTCAATATGCTCAACTCCGTTTTCATCCTTGGAAATGGCTTTCACCGGACAAACCTCCTCACAAGGTATGGGAACATAAATAATGGCATGATATGGACAACTCTGATGACATATACCACACGAAACACACTTGTCATGGTCAATCATGGCCTGACCATTAGGTTTGAAATGGATAGCATCCTTCGGACAGTTCATATAGCAGCTACGCGCTACGCATCCGCGACACAGGTTTGTGATTTCATAGTTAACCTGCACACAGCTGGAACAAGCCTCGTCCATTACACACAATAAATTCTTCTTTGGATTCTCCGTGCGCGTTATCGCCTCTTTCGCATAATATGACAAAGGAGTAAGTTCGTCCTTCTCATCACTCATGTCAAATCCCAGCAAAGGAAACATTTTGTATTTCCATACCGCACGTTCTTTATGAACACAACAACGGCCACGGACCTTTGAGTTTCTCGGACTTAATTTGATTGGCAAATGATCAATATCTTCAACCAATCTATCTTCTTTCCACATTTTAACTAAGCGCGCCAATAGCCCATGGCGAACAATCATGACATTGTTGGTAAAAGCCATATTTTTCTGATATTTTGTAGTTAGTGCTTGCGACTCTCCAACAAACCTCAACGGGTTTATTGCCTTTTAAAAGGGGCTGCAAAGGTAGTAACATTTTTCCAAATTATTCTAGCCTTCCACGCTTATTATTCCTTAGGGAGCATCATACAAAAACTAACCGTTTCTACAACACGACAGATTAGCTACACAAATAAAGAATACATGCCTATTGAATATCAAATTATAAGTTATCGTTTACAAAAACAGCAATTTTACATTATGTTAAAAGAACACAGAAAGCCCCATACCACAGAATAAATAAAGAGCTTGGAGCAAAAAACAACATTTCTATGACATTTTAGTTACCTAAAATCACCAAATAATCAACATTTAGCCCACGATTTTCTTGGAAATTTGTAACGTACACATTTTAATTCAATCAAACATGAAAAACAAAATCATTATTTTATTCATTCTTTTAGCAGGCTTTTGGTGCACTGCATCTGGTAGTCCTTCATTTAAGGTAAATGGTTCTGAAATCTCAACAATAGTTGTAAGCATTACATTCGATGGAGACAACGCTGTTCTGAATTTCTCCGATGGAACTCAAAGTTCCCACGATATGAGTACATTAGAGATTCTTTTTCCTGAAATCAGTACTTTAATTGAAAGCAACTCATACATATTAAGTCAAATGGTACATGACCAATTAGTCATTGACAACTGTGCAGGTAATCAATTGGTATGCATATTTGATATGGCGGGACGTCTGATGCACCAGATGCGTTCAGAAGAAGGCATGTTCTCTATTGATGTCAACCACATGAATGCTGGCGTTTACATCCTCAAAATCGGCAACGAAGCCGTAAGATTCATCAAACAATAACTTTAAATTTCCATACAATGAAAAAATATTTATCACTTATTCTTATTTCGGCAAATGTTCTCTGCATCACAGCACAGAACCGCATGCATATTACTAAAAAAGACGGTAGTACAACCAGCTATAAAACTGCAGAAGTAAACAGCGTAAATTTCAACAGCTCCACTGTTACAGTAAACCAAGCAGAAGAATCATTCAACTATAATGATTCTGAACTTTCCCGCATTTATTTCCAAAAGGTATCCTCCGAACAGATTCAAATCATTGAAGTGGGAGGCTGGTTTGAAGCCGGTTATGTTGAATTTGAACTGCTTGATGGAGTAAATCATTATAACGTATATTACAAAAAAGCCAACGAAACAGCTGAAAACTATCAGAAACTGGATGGCATGTTGGTACGCAGCTATGGCAGCTACGGCCGTGCCGATATGGTAGGTTTGGCCGTAGGCGAGTACAACTTCAAGATTGTTGGAGTCGATGCTGACGGTGAGGAAATAGCCACATCTACCATAGAATCAACCAATTTCACAGTCAGAGCTCATGACAGAGGCGGTTTTGCACATTTTGGCTATGCTGACGGAATCGGAGCCTATAACAATGATGGAACACTCAAATCCAATGCCAAAGTCATTTATGTCACTTCAGAGACGGCAAAAACCGTTACCTGCCAAATCATGACCGACAATCTGGAAACACGCACTGGTCTGCAAGACATTATCCAAGCTTACCAGAAAGGAAAAGAAACCGCCCCTTTGTGCGTTCGCATCATAGGTACTATCAAGGCTGAAGACATGGACCGCTTTGACAGTTCTGCAGAAGGACTGCAAATCAAAGGAAAAAATGCGCATGCACCTATGCCCATTACCATTGAAGGTATCGGTGAGGACGCAACCATTCATGGTTTCGGTTTCTTAGTAAGAAACTGCAAAGGTGTTGAACTACGTAACTTTGGCATCATGGACTTTATGGACGACGGTATCTCCTTTGATACGGACAACAGCCATTGCTGGGTACACAATGTAGATATATTTTACGGACAAACTGGCGGCGCCAGCGACCAAGCAAAAGGCGATGGTTCATTAGATGTAAAAGGCGATTCCCAATACATGACCTTCTCCTACATCCATTTCTGGGACAGCGGAAAGATGTCTTTATGCGGCATGAAAAGTGAAACACAGGAAAACTGGATCAGCTATCACCACAACTGGTTTGACCACACTGACAGCCGCCATCCGCGCGTGCGCACCATGACCGTGCACGTTTACAATAACTACTATGACGGTATATCCAAATATGGTGTCGGAGCAACAAGCGGTTCTGATGTATTTGTAGAAAACAACTATTTCAGAAACACCAACAAACCTATGATGATATCATTGCAAGGTAGTGACGTGGCAGGTGGTAGCGAAGGCACATTCTCTGGTGAAGATGGAGGTATGATTAAATCTTACGGCAACGTATTTGCTGAATGTTCCAGTAATTTCAGTTATGTTACCTACCAACAGAACAATGTAGAATTCGATGCTTATGAAGCAAGCACACGCGATGAACAAGTTCCTTCATCTGTAACTTGCAAAGTGGGCGGAGATACGTACAACAACTTTGATACGGATGCCAGCAAAATATATGAATACACTGCTGATGATGCCAACAATGTTCCATCTATCGTGATGGCAAATGCGGGCCGCATGAACGGAGGAGATTTTACTTGGACATTCAATAATGCAACAGATGACGCTGATTATAGCGTTAATACAACCCTTAAAAATGCCATAGCCAACTACACCAGCAGTTTGGTAAGCATTATCGGCTATGGTGCAGATACCAATACCGGCAACGAAGGAGGCAGCACTACAAATCCGGGAGAAGGCGGTACAACTACTGAACCTGGTGAAGGTGGTGACGGCGGAGAAACCGGTGGAAATGAAGGAGGTATTGAAATATCCGGTAGTGTAACCTGCCACTTCACAGGCAAAACACCATCTAACAATGCCTTTACCATCGACGGCAATTATTCAGACAACAAAGGCAGTGTAACAGTCAATGGTGTAACCTACACCGACTGCCTGAAAATTGAGTCGTCAACCAGCATCACTTTCACCATTACCGAACCTATGACATTGACCCTTGTACTTGATGCAAGCGGGAAAGTAATCAAGATTGATGGTGAAGAATACACTACAGATTCTGAAGGTATAGTCACAGTAGAACTTCCTGCCGGCAGTCACGAAATTACCAAAGGCGACACCATGAATCTGTACTTCATCAGCTTGCAAAGCATCGAATAAGAACTATTCATAAACTTCTATTCCAGCGGGATTGGTTTCAAAGCCAGTCCCGCTTTTATTTTATGCAAACCCTATCGCCGCTTATACACAAAATCCCAAGAAGTAGCAACTTATAAAATTCGCGGCATGCTGATGCACACCAAGGTATTCGGTAAATACAATGGTCCGGAAGATGTCATGCAGCAAACAGCCCTATTTACCGAAATCAATGTGATAGAAAATTATGCTCCTTCTCCCTCCAAAGTTATTGTTACGGTAGTTGACTCAAATGGAATCCCACAAGAAGGAGCAAAAGTGGAATTCAAGCTATACAATTATGCAGAATTCTATACGGTTGCCACCAAACAGACTGACAAAAAGGGACAAAGTCATCTCACTGCCGGCAAAGGCGACATGATGGTATTGGCCGAGAAAAACAATCTGTTTGGCCTCAAGAAAGTATCATTTGGCACAGACAGTTGCATCACCATTACATTAGAACATAAAGAACACGACAAGATGGGACATTTGCAAGTGGGAATTGTTCCTCCAGAAGAGAAAGCTTGTATCCCATCTGTCACCGATGAACAGAGAGCCTGCAATACGCAACGCATGATTGAAGAGGATTCCATCAGAAAAGCCTATACCGCTACATTCTTTACTCAGGAAAAAGCAGAAGCATTGGCAGCAAAACTCCAGCTTAATCCGGGAAAAGTCAGCGCGCTGCTTATCGGAGCCAGAGGCAACCACCCCGCCATCACGGCTTTTCTGACCAATGCCGTTCAGAATGGCAAGGCAGAAAGAGCCATCCAGCTTTTGGAATCCATTTCGGAAAAGGATTTGAGAGACACGCCTATCGAAGTATTGGAAGACCATCTCTATAACACAGACACACAAAGCGATATGGATAAGGTACTCTGTCCGAGAGTGAGCACAGAATTGCTGACACCTTACAGAAAGTGGCTGCAAGACCATCTTTCTACCGACATGGCAGAACGGTTTAAAGCCAATCCTGCTCTTTTGGTACAATGGTGCAAGGACAGTTTGCATATAGTGGATGAATATTCCATGAAATACGTTTTCATCCATCCTGTTCAAGTGTTCAGAACCAAGGTATGCGACTCGCAGTCAAGAGAGGTATTCTTTGTTGCCATGGCAAGAAGCTTGGGCATTTCCGCCTGGCTGGATGAAGTCACAGAGAGCATCAAATACATGGGTCTGGATGGTCAAGTGATGAATGTTGATTTTAGCTCAGGCAAACAAACAACACACGCGACCGGTACGTTACGGCTCCATTATTCCCCCATCCACATGCTTGAAAACCCCAAGTACTACACGCATTTTACCCTTTCCAAATATGAAAACGGCACCTTCAAACTGCTAAATTATCCTTACGGTGCAACTGATTGGGCAACGACATTCAAGGAAGGGGTCGAACTGGACTGCGGATATTACGTATTGGTTAGCGGTTCACGCATGGCACAAGGTAACGTACTTTGCGATATGGAATTTTTCACTATCAGCAAGGACTCTACAACAACAGCCAATTTGACTGTAAGAGAAAGCAAGGAACAATTCAGGGTAATTGGCAGCTTTAATTCTGAAGCCAGATATACTACCTTGGAAGGCCAAGTAAAGTCTGTCCTACAAACAACCGGCAGAGGATATTTTGTTGTCGGTTTGATTGACTTCGGCAAGGAACCTACCAATCACGCTTTACGCGACCTAATTGCCAATGCCCAACAAATGGAGACTTGGGGCAGACCCATTCTACTCATTTTCGCATCTGAAAGCGACTATAAAAGATGTAACAAAAACCAGCTGGCAGACTTACCGTCAAACGTATATTTCGGCATAGATACCAACGGTTCTATCCGAAAAATGATGGCAGATAATATGGAAGTGGAGAGCAATGGACGCCTGCCGATGTTTGTTATTGCCGACACCTTCAACCGTGTTGTCTTTTTCTCACAAGGCTACATCATTGGCTTAGGCAACCAGTTAATCAAAGTATTTGACAACATATAATCTCATTAAGCAGCTATAGTGGCAGAGCAAGCAGGGCTTCTATAGCTGCTTTCACTTGTTGGCAATCGGTTTCCTCCCGTACAAATTCATTGCAGACCGCTCCCATACATACGCCCTGGTTTCTGAATTCCATCTGACTTTCCACCTGATGACGGGCAGAGAAATGAAACTCTCTTGCTCCTGTTGCTTGCGCAATCTGGGCAATATTTCCGGCATTCAAACCGCATCCTGGCATAATCTGAATGCGACCTGCTGCAGCCTCTACCAACTGACGCAAAAGGTTCGTCCCTTTTATAGCAGAAGGTTGCTGACCGGATGTAAGAATGCGATGGCAGCCCAATTCTACAATATCGTCCAAAGCCTGGAACGGATTGCGACAATGGTCAAATGCCCTGTGAAATGTCACAGACATACCCTTGGAAGCATCCATAAGCCGCTTCATGGTTTCCTTGTCTACCTGACCATCCGTCCTTAAGACACCAAACACCACTCCATCCACACCCAATGATTGGCACATGCTGATATCTTTCATCATGATATCTATTTCCTCAGATGTATAATGGAAATCACTCTCACGCGGACGTATCAATACATGCAGACGCAAACCCTCAACGTCACGAGCCTTGCATATCGTTCCATAGGAAGGGGTCGTGCCTCCTTCTGGCATGGATGCACACAACTCCACCCTATCCGCTCCTCCTCGTCGAGCTGCCAAACAACTTTGGTATGAATTGGCACATACCTCCACTTTAAACAAATCCCTGTTCATGCAATAGTTTATTAATCACGCAAATTTAAAATTTCTTTTGAATTATGTCGATAGAACACTGGAAGTTTTTTCGCCTAAAAAACAAAAGTGGGTCATGTCAACATGGACACAACCCACTTCTATTAGCTCAGAAATAAATCCTATTTCGTTTTTTCTCTTATAAGGAGTCTATCTATCATACCATATTCCAGCGCTTCCTGCGATGTCATCCAATAATCACGGTCAGAATCTTTCTCAATTCTTTCGTACGTGTTTCCTGAATGGTCGGCAATAATGGTATAAAGTTCCTTTTTCAGTTTCTGTATTTCCCTTGCCGTAATTTCAATATCAGAAGCCTGACCCTGTGCACCACCCATTGGCTGATGAATCATCACACGGGAATGTTTCAAGGCAGAACGCTTTCCTTTCTCACCTGCAACCAGCAACACAGCACCCATAGAAGCAGCCATGCCTGTGCAAATGGTAGCAACATCTGATGAAATAAACTGCATCGTATCGTATATACCCAAACCGGCATATACAGAACCGCCAGGAGTATTCAGGTAGATGGATATATCTTTTCCTGGGTCAGATGAATCCAAATAGAGCAATTGTGCCTGAATAACATTGGCTGTATAATCGTCTATTTGTGTTCCCAGAAAAATAATACGGTCCATCATCAAGCGTGAGAACACATCCATTTGCGTTACATTCAACTGTCTTTCTTCCAAAATGGAAGGAGAAATGTAGTTGCTGGTAATGTCCATGTAGTTCTGCAAATGAAGGCTACTCATCCCCAAATGCTTGACAGCGTATTTTTTAAAATCATCCATCACGCCCAATCTTATTTATACAACTCTTGCAATTGTTCCATTGTGATAGTCTTGTTGTCCAATTTAACAGCAGACTTCACATAATCAAATACCTTGTTTTCCAATACGCGTTCAATGATTCCGCGAACTTGGTCTTCTTTCTTCAACATGTCTTTAGCATATTTTTCCAGCAATGCATCTTCCATACCTACCAAGCCATATTGAGCAAACTGCATTTGTGCAATATGTTTTGCGTATGCTTCCACTTCTGCATTTTCCACCTTCATGTTGTTGGCTTTTGCAATCTTATCCTTGATAAGCTGCCATTTCAGTTCATCCAACATCTGTGGGAATTCTTTCTCGATTGCCTCATCAGTCATCTTTTCGTTGGTGGCTTTCAACCAGCGTTTCAAGAATGCTTCAGGGAATTGTGCACCTTCGTTCTTTCTCATCAATGCGCTCTTGGCATCGATACCGAAGCGGTAGGCACTTTCCTGCTGCAAATCGTTCTTGAGTCCTTCTGCCACTTTAGCACGGAAAGCAGCTTCATCGCTTACTGCACCTTCGCCATATACCTTGTCAAACAACTCCTGATTGATTTCAGAAGCTACATAGCGGGTAATAGATTGGATTTGGAAAGTAAACTCTGCATTTTTGCCTTCGAGTTCTTCTTTTTTCACTTTGAGCAAAGAAGCGATTTCCACTTCATTATTGTTATAGGCAGTCCAAGGATTGAATGTTACAACAGCATCCTTCTGTGCACCAATAAACAATTTCTTCTGATCTTCGTTTTGAATGTGACGTGGGCTCAACGTAGCATCCTCAGCCTTGATACCACCCTCTTTTGGTTGGCCGTTTTCCAATTCCACCAATACACCTTTCAACACGTCGTTTTCTTCAACTGTTTCTTCCTGAGAATATTTTCCGAAGCGTTGAGCAAACATTTGCACTTGGTTATCTACCATCTTGTCATCCACTTGGATTTCATAATAAGGTATAACCTCTTCTGCAATCTCAGTATTGATTTCCGGTGCCAAAGCGATGTCAAACACGAAATCAAATTTTTCATCCGTGTCAAAGTTCACTTCCGGCTGCTCTGTTTCATTTGGCAGAGGTTCGCCCAATACGTTCAAATCGTTGTTTTTGATATAGTCATATAATGATTCGGAAAGAATGCGGTTGATTTCTTCACCCAATACAGCCTTTCCATACATTTTCTTAATCATTCCCATTGGCACCATACCCGGACGGAATCCAGGGATATTTGCTTTTTTACGATAATTGCGGAGGGATTTTTCCACTTTTTCTTCATAATCGGCTTTTTCAACGCTAATTGTAAGCATAGCGTTCAGCTGGTCGATGTCTTTACGTGTTACGTTCATCTTTTTAATATACTAAAATGATTACCAAATATTTATTGCTTAATTTCGAGGGGGCAAAGGTACATTATTTTTCCTGCCCACACAAATTTCGATTAATCTTGCTTCTTGCTCATTCGTTTGCGTTCGGTTTCATCCAAGATGATTTTTCTCAATCTTATCTTACTTGGAGTAACCTCTACATATTCATCTTCCTTAATATACTCCAACGCTTCTTCCAGACTAAAGATGATTGGAGGTGGCAAAGTGGCCTTTTCATCTGCACTTTTCGAACGCATGTTAGTCAGTTTCTTAGACTTCGTTACATTGATTACAATGTCACCTTCCTTGGAACTTTCTCCAACCACTTGCCCGGCATACACCTCTTCTTGCGGGAAGATAAAGAAGCGTCCTCTATCCTGAAGTTTGTCCAGTGCATAGGCATAAGCCGTTCCGCTTTCCATAGCTATCAAAGAGCCATTGACACGTTTTTCAATTTCTCCCTTGTAAGGTTGGTATTCCTGGAATCGGTGTGACATGATGGCTTCACCGGCAGAAACATTCAACACTTTTGTACGCAAACCGATAATGCCTCTTGATGGGATGTTGAATTCCAGTTGTATACGGTCATTTACAGCCTCCATACTAATCATCTCACCCTTGCGCTGGGTTACCAATTCAATAATCTTTCCAGAGCAGTCTTCCGGTGTATTGACAGTAAGCTGTTCAATAGGCTCGCATTTCACACCATCTATTTCCTTGATAATTACCTGCGGCTGACCTACCTGTAGTTCATATCCTTCGCGGCGCATTGTTTCAATTAACACCGAAAGGTGGAGAACACCACGTCCAAACACATGCCAAACATCTTCGTTTGGATTTTTCTCTACACGAAGTGCCAGATTCTTGTCCAACTCACGGACAAGACGGTCATTGATATGCCTTGAAGTTACAAACTTACCCTCTTTCCCAAAGAACGGAGAATCGTTGATGGTAAATACCATGCTCATGGTTGGTTCATCAATCGCAATAGGGTCCAAAGCCTCAGGCTCTACTGCGTCGCAAATGGTATCACCGATTTCAAAGCCTTCTATACCGACAACGGCACAAATATCACCAGAGCTAACCTCATTCGTTTTGGTTCTTCCCAAACCGGTAAAGGTATCCAATTCCTTGATACGCGACTTTATCCTTGTTCCGTCACGTTTTACCAATGTTACATCCATGTTCTCTCTAAGTGTACCCCTATGAACACGTCCAACTGCGATACGTCCCACATAAGACGAATAGTCAAGAGAGGTAATCAACATTTGTGGCGTACCTTCCAGAACCGGCGGTGCAGGGATATATTCAATAATGGCATCCAACAAAGCTGTAATATCAGTTGTCGGTTTGCGCCAGTCTTCGCTCATCCAATTGTTTTTGGCAGAACCGTAAATGGTGTGGAAATCCAACTGCTCTTCCGTTGCATTCAGATTGAACATCAGGTCAAACACAGCCTCCTGCACCTCATCCGGTCGGCAATTCAGTTTATCCACCTTATTGATAACAACAATTGGCTTCAGATTCATTTGCAGGGCCTTCTGCAATACAAAACGCGTTTGGGGCATTGGTCCTTCAAATGCATCCACCAACAACAATACCCCATCTGCCATATTGAGTACACGTTCCACTTCTCCACCGAAATCGGCGTGCCCCGGAGTATCAATAATATTGATTTTATAACCTTTGTATTGGATAGAAACGTTTTTGGCCAAAATGGTTATACCTCGTTCCCGCTCCAAATCGTTGTTATCCATTATCAACTCGCCGGCATTTTCATTCTCCCGAAAAAGATGACCGGCCAATAACATCTTGTCAACCAAAGTAGTTTTTCCATGGTCAACATGCGCAATGATTGCAATGTTTCTAATGTTCTGCTGCATAGAATTTAGTTTATTTCTTTCTCTTCACGAAACAAATCAAGGGAAAATCGGAATAAAACCTTATCGTAGGCTTTCATTCTCTTCATTCGTGAACGAGGACGTCTAAAAATAGCGTGCAAAGGTACAAAAATCTACGGAAACGACGAACAAAGTTGGAGAAATGCCGTCTAAAACACTTATCTCAATATCGTTTTACATTGAGATACCGACAGCATCCCCGTCCTACTCACAGTATGTTTTCATGCAAAAGCTCCTACAACAGCACCCACCTGCAAGCCACATACAAACGGCTTCTATTATCCAGATAGCCAGGAGAATAATAGTAATCACCGCCAAACAAGCCATTGTTCCAGTTTTTCCAACCAAGTTCCAAGGTTACGCCCGAAAACATGAAATCGGCAAACAATCCCAACTCTGGATAGTTACCAATCTTTTGGTCTTTCTGCAAATGGAAGATACCGGTATAGGGATCATATTCATTGGCATAAAACGCAGTATAATAGCGTAAATCAAGACCTGTACGTAAGGTAAAGGGATTGCCGTTGGCAAAGGCATGTTGGTAATACAACTTGCTATAAATAGTAAAATCCGGCAACGGCAGAATATCCCGATTGGAGGTATATTGATAAATGGCATGATTCTCCCAATACACATCACGATGCAATTTCAAATCTGCTTTTAAATCAGCTGAAACGACATGCAACCAACCTTGATCTTGCACCGGTTTACCATCCTCGGCAAAGTAAATGTATTTGAGCACATTGTCATTCTTGATATCCAATGAAATTCCTCTCTTGGGTAATGCAATCGTAAACACGCCATCCACTCTATGGAAACGAACAAAATCATTGTTCCATGATATATTACAAGCATCATAGCGCGTAATGAATTTTGTGTTGGAATCACGGTGTCCTCCCACTCCCAAACCGATACTCAGCGGCTCATTATGGATATTGAAATCATATGTCACATTGACATTCAGATTGGATTCACTGGTCAAGATACCATACACATATACATCACCCGCAACATCATATCTCAATGTTCCCTCACCTACGGGACGAGCATCAAACAGTACAAATCCTGTATGCAAATGATGGTCGTTCATAAGCGGTCGCGTAAGCTCACTGCGTATATAGTTGGCATGATAACGGTAGTCATGCTCAAAATAATATCTCAACGAAAAAGGAAGCGCATTGTCAGCTCGCAAAGCCTCCAGTGTCAACGTATTCCGTACCGTCTGGAAAGCAATTGAATCATTGACATTTTCCAGTTTATCCAAATAATTTCGGGTGGCACCTTCCCACTTAAAAGTATGCATCAAACGTATAGCATCTGTAAAACGCCAGTAATGTGCAAAATGCAAAGTCTGATGTTTGTACGCCGTATGGGCCTGTTGACGGGCATTATATTGTGGAGCAACATTCCAATCATTAATTGTAGCGGTCAGTCGGGCACCATAACGCTTCAATTCCAAATTGGTCCAAACAGCTCCATTCACCATCTGATGAAAACCCAATCCATTGACTCCCGAAGCACCTACGTAATTTACGACACCACCTACTGACACATTACGGGAAACCTGTGAAGCTATTTCTGCTCTACCATGAGCGGAATAAGGCATATTTTTATTGAATGGGATGCGTCCATTGGCAAACAGCTGAACATAAGGCATAGAAGAATTATCGTTGGCATAAAACTGCAAATCACCGACTTTCATTACATAGGCATCAAACGCTTCTGCAAAAACCAAAGGCGTTTTCATGGTACGGTAAAAATAGAGCATGGATTGCATAGCCCCCCCTTCCAAACCTTCCCACGAATTGGCAATGCTGTATTTCAACTCATTATTGGTAGGCATATCCCCATAAGGGCTCGCCTCTGAAATGTTTTTCACAAAACCGAAACGTTCGTCTACCTGATAAAAACGTTTTGACTCTTCCGCAACAAGACAAACAGGCAAGGCTACAATTAGTCCTGCAATAATAGCAATGATTTTTCTCACAAATGTACTCTTAGAGGATTAATTAACGATATCAGACAGATGTACTTCAAAGATAAGTGTCGAATAAGGAGGTATATATCCTTCATAACCTTCTGAACCTGCACCATCTTCGCCATAGCCTAATTCATAGGGAATATACAAGATATAGTCACCATTCAGATTCATTTTACAAAGTCCTTCCACCCAACCTTGAATAAAAGTTGTCATGTAACCACTGAGCACCTGTTCGTCAAATACGGTTCCATCAATCAGTCTACCGGTATAGTCCACAGTAACATAACTGGTTGAATTAGGCTTTCTGTCAGCCTCCGTACCTTGATAAATAACTTTATACTGAAGGCCTGTATGGCTCACTATAACCCCTTCATTTTTTTTATTCTCTTCCAGCCACAACTGATTCTGGACTTTCCAATCATACCAGCGGTCTTGCTTACACCCAGCAAACAGAACAATGCAGCATATGCACACTACAACAAAAACAATATTTCTTTTCATCAGGCTCATTTTAAGACGTAAAAATATAACATTATACCGAAACTGACAAATCTATAACGCTTTCATAACCGTTGCCAATTCCTTCATATTGTCCAAAACAACATCTGCCCCTGCTTCATACAGGTCTTCTCTACGCAAAACACCTGTATTGACAGCAAAGACAAACAAACCCGCAGCTTTGGCTGATTTTACTCCCAATGGAGCATTTTCTACAACAAATACCTCCCAAGGCTTTAAACCGGATTTCTGCAATGCCATCAGATAGGGTTCCGGATGCGGCTTACCAAATTTCACATCAAAAGCTGTTACCATTCTTTTCTGAACAAACATACCTGGGAAAGAATGTTCAAGCCGGTCCAGCAAACTCGGCTGTCCAGACCCCGTTACCAAATAGGCTAACCAACCTGCTTGGCTGACACAGGCCATTACCTGTTCTATGTCAGCAACAGTTCCAGCTTCTCCCTGTCCGTCAAAAATCTCAGACTTTCGTTTATATATACGTTGCTTCTCCTCCTCTGTTGCCTCACGGCCTTTCTGTTTGACAAAGACATCATCAATTGTTCCATGCCCTGTCCTTCCTTCATTTAAATACGCCTGATACTCAGAGAAAGAAACGCCTTCCGCTTTCAAAGCCTCCACCCAAGCCTTTGCATGTGCTGGCATAGAATCATATAGCACCCCATCCATATCAAAAAAGACGGCTCTCGGTCTGAACTCAGGATAGGACTGTTTTTGCAAAAACGATTCAATTGCTTTTCTTACTTCCATACGCATCTTTATTCAACAACCTCAAATTCTATCACCTGATGCTTCAGCTCAATCACCTGCATACTTTTTGCCTCCATTTCAGTTGCCACATTACATTTGCAGGTGGTATGATAGGCAAAATTAGGAGCAAAATCCACATAATAATGCCCTGCGCGCAAATATCTGGCAGACACAATATCATCTTCAGGATTATTCAATTTCCAGTCAAGCGACTCACCTGGTGCCAAATGACGACAAGGAACAAAACTTGTGTCATAATTGAAAATAGGGCGATACAGACTATAACCATCCAAAAATATAGCTCCAAACGTATCATTGGTATAAGGGTTGGAATATGAATAAGAAACGTATATCGTATCAGAGCTTACATTTAATACATTAAAGTGGCTTACAATACCCTCGCCCACTCGATAAACGGTGGCACTCTCACCCTTTGCAGTCTCAATATTGAACGTAAATTTCAACCCATCATGTTCTTCTACAAGAGAAACCGGTTTTCTGTCCAATGGCTCTTTATTACATGCAACTATAAATACGCATACTAACAAAACAGTCAATTTAAAAACACATTTCATTATCACAAAACTCTATTTGATTATACAATTATTTCACTTCTTTCCATTCAAAGCTCTCAATCATACGAATGATGTCTCCCCTCATATAATCCAAAACAGGCTGAATAGAATCCTGATTCGGACGTGCATTAAAATACAAAGCTGCCCTAAAAAAGTTAGACGTACTGTCGGTCAGCACAAACTGAATGGGAGAAGCTGTATTTCCCTGCAATTCATAATACACGCCATAGACATGTTTTTCCGGATGTTCATAACCCTGCTCGGGAATCGCTTCCGCCTTCATGGCATGCTTGTAGACAAACTTTTGTGCTTCATCGCTCAGCAGCCCCAAGTTATTCCTAACCGGCTTATAGCTGCAATGCAATGTAGCATTCAACATCGGATATTTCACATTTATCCAACAAGTCTCACCATTGTCTCCTACCATAGGTTCTGCTATGGCATTATCCGACATATCGAAAGTATAAGGCAATGTATCCTCTACAAAAGCTGTATATGCCGTATCCGGTATGGCTATACGCCAATAACCATAAGGCCGAGGAACGTATCGCTTTCCACACGCCGTCACTAGCAATACCACAAACACAGCAACAAGCAGCAAACTATTATTCCTCTTCTTTATCTTTCCTATCTTCGTTAACATGAAATCTAATCTTGTTAATTCGTCTGTTATCTACTGCCACCACCTCAAATTCATAAGGTCCCATATTGACTTTATCGCCCTTCTTAGGAATCTCACCTTTCAACTCCAACACCAAACCGGCCAAAGTCTCTACATCTTCTGTTACCTTCTCAAAAACAGACTCATCAATATCTGTCACTTTATAGAAATCATTAAGCAGAATTTTACCTTCAAACACATAGGTAGTATCATCCACTTTCACATACATCTTTTCCTCGTCATCGTACTCATCACTAATATCGCCAACAATCTCTTCCAATATATCTTCAAGAGTAACCAAACCGGATGTTCCTCCATATTCATCCACCACAATGGCCAAATGCACTTTAGTTTCCTGAAATTCTTTCAGCAGATCATCAATCTTTTTCGACTCTGGAACAAAATAAGCCGGCCGAATCAATGTCTGCCAACGGAAGTTATCCGGTTTATCCAGGTGGGGCAGAAGGTCCTTACTGTAAATCAGACCTTTAATATTATCATGATTTTCAGCAAAAACAGGAATGCGCGAATATCCGGACTCTACTATCACACGCATAAGCTCTTTATAGGAAGACTTGATTTCCACACTAACAATATCCACCCTTGAGCGCATAATGTCTGCCACCTGTATATTACCAAACTTAATAATGCCTTCCAGCATATCTTTCTCATCATCTTCCGTGTCAGAAGTCAATTCTAACGCTTGTGACAACTCATCCATGGATATGTTGTTACGGGTCTTTACCTTATCTGCATTCATAATGGTGGATGATTTAACCAATAAAGCAACAAAAGGCGACAGGATTTTTTCCAGCGTCAACAATGTTGATGCAGCAAACAAGGCCATTTTCATAGGATACTGGGTTGCATAAACCTTAGGCATGATTTCACCAAACAACAACAAAAGAAATGTAATTACTATGGTCTGAATCACAAAGCCCCAGATGGGCGCCATGGAGAAATCAAAAAGTGAAGTCGAAAAATAGGTAATTAATATAATGATGGCTACATTCACAAAATTATTGGAAATCAAAATGGTCGCCAAGAGCTTTTGTGGATATTCAAGCAGTTTCAAAACCTTGCTGGCATTGGCACTCTCTTTTTGTCTCAATTCATCAACGTCCTGTGGTTCCAACGAAAAGAAGGCCACTTCCGATGCGGAAACAAATGCAGAACAGAACAGCAACAGAATGCCCAAAATCAATGATACATAGGCAGAAAAGCTCAAAGGTTGACTTGAGATAATCCCGAGAAGTACGGGTGAAAAATTGTCTGGGTCCAAGGAATTCCAATTATATGAAACATACTAAGGACGGAAGTTTTCCATCGCCACAAAATTACGGACTTTTATTGATATAGGCAACTGATATTTTGAGCCCAACCTTCCCACCAAGAAACTATTTCCTAAAATTTCACTCTAGACACAAAAAAAGATGCGCCATATAACACATGGCGCACCTTTTACCTATAAGTGGGAAAACGATTCCCTCTAAAGTGACTTTCTTATTCCACTAATACTTTGCAAACAGTTTCACCTATTGCGTTTTGTGCACGCAACACATATGCTCCATTGGGCAAATACACACAAGCATCTGCTTCAATCTGACGGGCATTGACCAAATGACCATCCAATGCATAAATCTGCACACGGGTAGTTTCTTCTATGCCTTTGAAGAAAACTTCATTTCCAAAACTATACATCTGGATACCAGCATCATTTAAAGAAGGATTCAACGTAGCGAAAGCATTATCTTGCGGTGTTGGCAGAGCGTCTGTATCGATTCCGAACTCAGCAAACGGGTCCCAGTTATCGTTTCCTTTGGTCCAATTAAACAAAGTGAAATCCAATCCATCAGTTGTTTTAGGTTCAGTAAAATCAATTGCCCATTCCACGCGGCCTTCTGTACTTACATTACAAGCATATTCTCCACAGCGTTCGCTGGCACTGCTCAATCCTGCATCCCAACCACGTGCCTCAATCAGACTTTGACCGACAAAATTACCTGCTTCTCCATTGTATTCACAAGTATCCACTTTACATCCGGCAAAAATGGCCTCACTGGTAGCACCTTCCCAAGGACGTCCCCACAAACCGGGTTTAGACGAATGGATAGCTGCGGTTTCTGTGCCTACCTCAGCAGACACTACATTACATTCAAAGAACAGCATGCCACGTTGACCTGCACCTGTTTTTGGAGCTGTAATGTAAGCCACATCATTTTTATCTTCATCTGTATTCATCACCAAATCAGTCTGATAGCATGTCAGGTTCATCTCTCCAAATAAGAAGTCACAAGCTCCCATCAACGCACCCTTGTAGCATGCCACACGACATTCTGCGCCATAGAAGGAATCTTGACGACCAATTACACGACAGTTGTTCAAGAATGTTCTATCGGATGTTTTAGACAAAGCCAAAGCGGCAGCACGTTCACGGAAAGAACGGTTTTGTACACTTGTATTTCCTGCATCGGTCGGACGAACACCTTTTCCACCTTCCGCTTCAAACACAAGGTCATTTGCCTCTTTCTCTGAGATATATTGGTTATAGGAATTTTCGAAAATGATATTTTCTGCATAGAAGTCCTTTCCTTCTACGACCACAGTTGCATTCCAGTAGGTACTACCAGAACCTCCAGCATTTACAACACTTGCATAACCGTTTTCCTTATTCACTTGCAATGTGCGTTCATCCCACTTATAGTCATCTCCCATACTTGCATAATTATAACCATGACCATAATAGCTGGTAATACGAACTGCATTATCGTCAATATCAACACCTTTATTTTTCAGTGCGATGGAAGGCGTAGCAGAAGTATTCACAAAACGTATACTGTCCATGTCAATCACCAACATCTCTTCATAATTGCCCGGATCAATCATCAAAGTTACACTCTCATTGTTCGGACGGTCCATCTTACGTATGGCCGCCAAAGCATCATTTATGGTTTGATATGTTTTGTCTGCACCCACCGTAACAACAGGGGTGTATGCCATGCTTTCAATTACTTGAATCGATTCTATATAAGAAGTTGTTCCTGCATTCACAAGAATGGTCGCATAACCTGCTTCACCAGTATATCTCAATGTCAACGTTTGCTTTCCATTATCGCCAGTCGTAGCTGCATATTGCTCTTCACCAAAACTAATATCCCATGTAAAGCCAACCTTTACATTAATAATGCTCGGACCATAAACAGGGATATTTATGGAAACATTAGAGGCCTGACTTCCATAGTTACTACCATGATAGGCAAATTTACCCCCTGGCTCAGTTGTATATGTAATTCCAGAACATGGATTCTTCAAATTATTGGAAGCATCATAATTCTCTGTACTTTTAAAATCCCAATACGTGATAGGCTCTGCAGTGAAATCAATCGTTTTTGCAGTTGCTTCGCCTTCCACTTTTAGGTTAGAAGTAAGCAATTGATTGTAAGCACCTGTATTTTCCACCTTTACACTATACACGCCATCGCGTAATGCAATATTTTCTGTACCTATAAAGGTATATACATAACCTTCTTCATTCAGATTGGTAAATACAAATGTTGCGTTAGCCAAATCTTCTGCTGTTGCCCCAGTCAGGTTGATAGTAATAGCATATGTGGGCTTGGCTGTAAAATTAAGGTTCAACGTAGCATCCTCTTCCGCTGACAACACTTGGCTATCCAGTGTATAATCATTAACATTCAATGCAGCAACTTGATACTCAACACCTTTCTCCACTTGAAGCGTATAGCTACCAGTTTGACGGTCAATGTTCATCTCTGGTATATATACAGATCCTTCTGGCACAGTAAATTCAAACTCCACTTTTCCCAATTGCTCGGAAGGAAGCCCCGTAATATTTCCCGTTAAATTTGCCATTTCCACAGATGCAATTTCTACATCGTTTGTGGTAGCAGTAGCCTCGTAAGTCAGGCTAAAGTCTTTGTTAACCACCACATGTGTAGGAGCATTGACCAAACTGAGTTCATAATCAAATCCAGCTGCCAGTTCCACGGAATAAGCTCCATCTACCGGTGTTACAGTCGTTACCACATTATTCTGCAAATTGGTAAAAGCTATCTGGTAGCCCTCTGGCATATTATCGGGTGCCGTAATTGTACCATTTACAGCAATTTTGCGTTCTGGATAACGATAAATACGTGCAACGACTAGTTTTTCATTGATGCAATAGATTTTATATTCACCCTCTACACCTGTATAAAAAGTCAGTTTTTCCAATTTGGCGGCATTGGTAAATTGCCCTGTTTGAATGCTACCATCAGGTGATTGGAATTCGTATGTAGCCGCATTCCCATTCGATCCTACCATAAATTCAATGCGTTCGTTGGGTGTATAGGTAGAAGCTAAATAGACATTTTTTTCACTACTGGAATTGGAATAAACATAGCCTGTATAGACGTTTCCAGCGGCATCTGTCAACGATTTGTTATCATAACGCGTCAGAGCCTCATTAGTACTTCTTAAGCGATGATTGTTTTTTCCGTTTGCACTGAAACGGATATTACAGCTATCATTGGCAATCCATTCACTCATGGCTGTACCTACAGTACCCGGCGCGACCCCAGGAAACCAGCTGTTGATCTCATCCACACTTAACATATTCTGATACTCAGCCGTATCCAGCTGTTCTGCCCCAAAATCCCACACTTGTGTTTTTTCGGTTGCCATCAGCCCCATACATAATGCTGAAAATACGAAGAAAGACAATACTCGTTTTTTCATGATAATAATTGTTTTTATTTACACATTAAAAATTTATTATGCGCAAAGTTAATGGTGAAAACAAGATGAGTATGTGGAAAAATTGCCATAAAAAGGGGCAGTATTTTTTGATAAAAGAAACAGCAAGTTTTTCTATCAGAAAACAGAACAAAAAGTCACAAAAAATATTACAAAAAAGTTTCTTAAGAATTAGCCGACTGTAACTGCTTCAATTGATCTTCCAGTTTAATTAGTTCATCCCGCAATTGTGCGGCCTCAATGAAATTCATCTCTTTAGCCGCCTCCATCATTTGACGGCGTGTATAGTCAATGCTTTTCTGTAAGGCCTGAGGAGTCATATATTGAATTACAGGATCAGCCGCCAAAGGTATAACTTCAGGTGCGACATAAGCATCTTTCTCTACAGCTGAAGGTGTTGAGAGTACATTTGCAAAATTTTTCTTGATGGCTTGTGGTGTAATACCGTGTGCCTCATTGTAGGCCAACTGTTTTTCACGACGTCTATTTGTCTCATCAATCGTCATCTGCATGCTCTCCGTTATCTTATCTGCATACATGATTACTTGCCCGTTAAGATTACGAGCCGCACGCCCTGCCGTCTGAGTCAAAGAACGGTGAGAGCGCAAAAATCCTTCTTTGTCAGCATCCAAAATGGCCACCAAAGAGACTTCTGGCAAATCAAGGCCCTCACGAAGGAGATTAACACCAACCAAAACGTCATAAATGCCTCTACGCAGGTCATCCATAATCTGTACACGCTCCAAGGTATCAACATCTGAATGGATATAGTTGCAACGCACCCCATTTTTCAGCAAATAGGCTGTCAGTTCTTCAGCCATACGTTTGGTCAGTGTCGTGACTAATACCCGTTCATCTTTTTCGGCACGTACATTGATTTCTTCCAACAAATCATCAATCTGATTCAGACTAGGCCGCACATCTATTTTCGGATCCAACAGACCGGTAGGACGAATCAGTTGGTCAATAACAACTCCTTCCGACTTCATCAATTCATAATCAGCCGGTGTTGCACTCACGTAAATAGTTTGCGGTGTCAATGCTTCAAATTCCTCAAACTTAAGCGGACGATTGTCGCGGGCAGCCGGCAAACGAAAGCCATATTCCACCAGATTCTGCTTACGTGCTGCGTCACCACCATACATGGCCCGAATTTGAGGCACCGTGACATGACTTTCATCAATAACCAATAAATAATCCTTGGGGAAATAGTCCAACAGGCAAAAAGGACGTTCGCCTGGCTTTCTACCGTCAAAATAACGGGAATAATTCTCAATGCCTGAACAATAGCCTACCTCCTTGATCATTTCCATATCATAGGTTACCCTTTCGTAAAGGCGTTTGGCTTCATAGCTTTTACCTACCGAACGGAAATAGTCAACACGTTCCGCCAAATCTTTCTGTATCTGATAAATGGCATCGTTAATACGGTCTTTTGAAGTAACAAAGATGCCAGCCGGATAAATCAAATATTCATCATATTCATCAATCACCCTATTATTGGCCGGTTCTATGGTCATAATCTCATCGATCTCATCTCCCCAGAATACAATACGTAAAATAAAATCCGTATAAGCCAAAAAAATATCGACTGTATCACCTTTGACACGAAAGTTTCCCCGATTCAGCTCCAACTCATTGCGTGTATAAAGACTGTCAACCAAGGTCATGAGAAATTTATTCCGCACTAGCTTCTGTCCTTTTTTGACCGTTATCACACTACTACTGAAATCATGTGGATTGCCTATACCATACAGGCATGATACTGAGGAAACCACCAACACATCACGTCGACCCGACAATAGGGAAGAAGTGGCCGCCAAACGTAGCTTCTCAATCTCGGCATTAATGGAAAGGTCCTTCTCTATATAAGTGTCCGTTGTAGGCAAATAGGCTTCTGGCTGGTAATAATCGTAATAGGAGACAAAATATTCTACCGCATTCTCTGGAAAAAAGTTTTTAAATTCCGTATAGAGCTGTGCTGCCAGTGTTTTATTATGGCTGAGCACTAAGGTTGGTCTTTGCACTTTCTCCACCACATTGGCAATGGTAAAGGTCTTGCCTGAGCCTGTAACTCCTAAAAGGGTTTGGGCCGGCAAGCCCAATTCCAGCCCTTGCGTTAGCTGTCGAATAGCCTCCGGTTGGTCACCGGTTGGCTTAAACTTTGATGTCAGTTTAAACGATTTCATGCAAGTTTTTTACATCCATCTTCCACAACAATTCCCTTAAGCGTAGCAGCTGATGCTTCAGTTATCTCCACTTGTAGCAATTCTCCTATATGACGTCCTGCACGAGGGATGATTACCACTTTATTTTGCGACGTACGGCCAAACAACTCCTCTTTCGAGCGTTTGGAAAATCCTTCTACCAATATCTCAAAGCGTTTGCCTATATCATTATGGTTAGAAACAGCTGATAGTTCATTTTGCAAAGCAATAATCTCATTCAGTCGTCTGATTTTTGTTTCTTCTGACACGGTATCCGGCAAATGCTTGGCTGCATAGGTCCCGGGACGCTCTGAATATTTAAACATGAATGCCATATCAAAACCTGCCTCCTTCATAAGCGAAAGCGTTTGCTGGTGATCTTCCTCCGTCTCATCATGGAATCCACAGAACACATCCGTACCGATACTGGCATCTGGAAGAATACGGCGTATGGCAGCAATACGATCCAAATACCATTCACGCGTATACTTACGGTTCATGAGTTTTAATATCTTATTGCTTCCTGATTGCACAGGTAAATGAATGAAACGACAAAGATTCTTATGAGCAGCTATCACCTCAAGCGTACGGTCACTCATGTCCTTTGGATGAGAGGTCGTAAAACGAATACGCATATCTGGTGCAGCTTCAGCTACCAAAGCCAACAAGTCAGGAAACTCTATCAATTTATCACCTTCCACATAGCGATATGAATTAACATTCTGCCCCAAAAGCGTCACTTCCTTGAAACCTCTTTCGCGCAAATCAGCCAATTCAGCAAGAATACTTTGAGGTTCACGGCTACGCTCACGACCACGTGTATATGGAACAATGCAATAAGAGCAGAAGTTGTTACACCCACGCATAATGGAAATAAATCCTGAAATATTTTTTCCAATACGTGCCGGCAATACATCTTTATAGGTTTCTGTTGTAGACAATTGTACATTAATAGCCTTTTGCCCCTGTTCCACGCTACCTACCAGATTAGGAATATCCAAATAGGCATCAGGACCAGCCACAAAATCCACACCGTGTTCCTTAATCAACTCATCCTGCACACGTTCTGCCATACAGCCAATAACACCTAAAGAGAAATGGCCTTTCTTTTTCTTCCGTAAAGCATTGAAATAAATTAGTCGCTGGATGACCTTCTGTTCGGCATTGTCGCGTACCGAACACGTATTCACAATGATGCAATCTGCTTCTTCCGGCTGTTCAATCAACTCAAACCCATCCATTTGCATAATGGACGCCACAACCTCACTATCAGCCACATTCATCTGGCAACCATAGGTCTCAATATACAGTTTTTTTTCTTCCATCTTCATTGAAATATAGGGATGCAAAGTTACGACTTAAAAGGTGGATAGGCAAATCCTTTTATCACGCAAAAAAGGCCGACCCATCAAGAGTCGACCTTTTCTGAATATCTACTAGTTTCTTCGTTTACTTCACTATTTTACAACCTTCAATACTTCAGAAGTTTGTCCAATCATACGAATCAAATAAACTCCATTTGCCAAAGAAGAATTGTCTATAGAGAAACTACCGTTTTCTGGTAAGTTATATGAAGCAACCTTATTACCATTTACAGCATATACTTCAACTGCAGTATACACATTTGGATAAGTCAAATTGAATTGTCCATTCAAAGAATATACCTTAACTGGCTGCACATTGCTTTCTTCCAAATCAGTTGTTCCATCACCTATTTGCTGTCCTTCCGGTTTAACTCCTTGATATACATAATAGGTTTTTGATTTACCAAAGCTTGATAAAGTGATATTACCTTCTCGGAAAGTAACGCCTTCCGGTAATTCTTCAGCAAAGAAATACAGATAAATCATATCAGAATATGTCTCACCAGCCCAATCCGTATCATCATAGCCCCAAGTAATCCATTCCGGTCCTTGGAAAGTGATATTAGTTACTTGTTTCAATGTATCAACTGGATAGAAATAGCTATACAAAGCTGGAACGTAACCTGCAGCAGTTTGTGTTTCGTCAAAAGCAGCTACATTTCTAGTTGAACCATCACCCATTTCCATATCGATAACCTGCAACGTATCCTCTACATTAACATAAGCATCAAACAATGTTGGGAATATACCATTCAACATCAGATAAGGCTCAAATTCTGCATATTTAACCGGCTCTGCTTCGTTTTCCACCAATACAGAAGTATTGCTTCCATAAGGAGAGGCATAAGGAGCATAAGCCGTAACAATTTTAAAATCACCAGTACATTTTGACAAACCAGTAACTCTCACTTTAAATGGTTCATTTACCACAAAGCCACGAGAAAGGATCTCACCATATTCAGTAGACTTAGTAATAAAATCAAATGTAAGGATAGCACCTTTGCCTCTTTTTAGCGACAAATTATCTTTTGTTGCAAATGATTTCACGATTTCAGCACCAGCTTCTGTTTCAACAACAAGCCACAAAGTATCTTTTTCACCCATTACTGGATCTTTATATACAGCCTTACCTTCTTTTACTTGAGATGCTTCCAACCACAAAGTAATATCACGTACATACAATTCAGACTGAGGTTTTTCATAAACGGTAACAAAACCGTCGGGCTTAATGGTCTCCTCATCAACCGTGACTTCAGTAGTGCCCAGGAAATATTGCAAAGGTTCAACTGAGTAAACATTCTGTACCAAATTACCCAACTCACAATCCAATGTTAACGCATTGGTCATAGGCCAAGTATAATCGTAATCTGCATGTCCAGAATACGGAGCACCTGCCATTGTTGCAGCTACACCAATCTTACCAATTGCTTCTTGACGTTTAATCAAGCTATAATCCTTACTATCAGCGCAAAGTGTAAATGTATCGCGTACATTGCCATTAGCAACCATCAAATAAGGCATATCATAACTAATAAAAGAGACTTCAGATCCACGCATTTGAGCAACTAAAGTATCATTCCAAGTACCTGCTGCTTTATCCGTGTAATATGCATCAGGCATCATACCTGAAAAATAGGTCTGGAAAGAAATATCTTTATAATTCTTACTGCCTCCTTGGAATGTCCATGCCTCTACATCTTTATCCAACCAAGTTCCTACTATTCCCTGGAACGTATTCCCTAAATTATGGTCAATACCAATAAAATAAGTACCTTCCGGTTTCCAATAAAAAGCTTTAGTCTCATCATTAGCAGATGGTGTCTTATAGACTGGGAAAGCAACTTCACGCAATGATACCTTGCTTAATTCATCTACAAGTGGATTACGTTCCATCAAACGAGAGATATTATCCTGCAATTCTCCTGCAGGGGCTGCTGATTGTTTTTCCATAGGAGCAAAACGCATCAACTCATCGTTACGTTGATCGGGGTTTCCTTCCACACGTTGTGGCAATTGTGCCATTACTGCACATGTGGCAAAACTTACCAGCAATAATGAAAATATTTTCTTTGTCATAACTTTATTCATTTATAAATTGCCATTAAAAGTTTTTTTTGTGAATGGTAAAGTTGCAATCTTTATCATCGGTAGCTATGAACTTCAAATAGGATGGATTCAATAAACCTCCAGATGCACATTCAACTTTATAAGTTTTAGCGAATACTGCATTTACAAGTGCTTTGCCTGCCTCAACTTCACCAGCTCCAGCACGTTTCAAGAAACCTAAACCATTTTCATTAGCATCATTGTACGTAAACGTAACGGTTTCCGGATTCTTAGAAGGGGTGTATGTCAAATCATAATAAATTAAAGCCTCCAATTCTGTGCCGTCAGCAATACGATATCTAAAACGCAATGCATTTTTTGAAACACTTTGTACGTACAGCAAATCAACTTCTTTTATAGTGGCATGCGTTGCTTTTAATGCATCCTGCAATGCGTTGAAAGCAGTTGTAGATGATGCACCCATAGTCTTATAGTCAATAGTCCAAATTGCATTGGTTTTACTATCCATTTGATAAGAAGCAAGAGGGGTATAACGTGGTTCTATTGATGCTGTAACACCTTCATCTGTACAAACAAACTTTGTTGGAGCCTCTGCATTGTCAAGTTGGAAATTAACCGCCATTTGTCCGTTACGCTCATATCCTTCATAAAGATGCAAACCTGATGGAGTCAAAATAAAGCCCATTGCAGTATTGCCCTGGAAGAACTGATACTCATTATAAGTTAGATATGGACCTGCTCCAGCTACTTTTAAATGAAAAGCTGCGCCAGCATTACCTTCAAAAGTAACTTTATTAATAGCAGCAAGTTCATTGAAATAAACGCTCCAATCTGAATATTTTTTATCCAGCTTCGTCATTACAATGCTGAGACCACGCTTTTTCCCAATCAAAACAACCTGATTATCAGTGGTTAAAGACGGATCACAATAAAATTCATAATCACCTTCCTGACCTTTACCATTTGGATCTACTGGATTTGAAAAAGCATGCAAAACTTCATTGTATGTTTCAAAAGTTAGCAAAGCGCCATTTCCATCTATTACATCATAATAACTTTCAGATTCCTTATAACTGTTATTTGTGAAACGATTTTGCCCCGCAACAACAACTTTAGAGTCCTTATAGAACTTTACCAACAAAGGATATCCAGCTGAATTTTCAGTTGAGAAATAACGCATTTCCCAACCATATTCTGGAGATAACAATACCTGTTCAAAAGCAGTAATAGCCTCTTGAATACGTTCTTCTGGCGATTTGCCAAATACGTCATCGGTGTCTTCACAGCCGCTTAAAAGGCCTACAGCCAACGACATTACTAATATATATATGTACTTTTTCATATTGATTACTTCTATGGATTATTTATCGTAAGTATATTCTCCAAAACCAGCCTCTTCCATCAATTCTTCATATTTTGTTATGCCTTCTATCTCTGCTTGACGGGTCTGCACTTCCTGACGCAAAGCTTCCAAATCGATATTCCATGCTGTTTCCAACCAACTCTTTGCAATATCGAATTTGCGCAAAATAATATCCTTTCCGGTTTCTGTAGCAGAAACTTGACCTGTTTCAGCAGTTTCCAACATTTTATCCCAATCTTCCTGGGTTTCTGTAATATAGTTAGAAATTACCTCTACAAAATCTTCACGTCCTTCACTACTTGCATAATTGGTAACGAATCCCATTTTCTGAGCTTCTTCATCCGTACGGTTCTGCCAACCTGTAGGGCTATACTTGCTAGCAGAAATCGTATTGAATTCTTTCGGATAGGAAATCTTCTGGTGCAAGATATGTGCAAACTCATGGTGCATCGTATGGAAATAATATTGATTCAAATGGGCAATATTAGTTGGCTGCATCTCATTTACCTTATAGAGCGTTACTTTGATACCACCTTCAGCAGTACCCAAAGTCTCGGTTCCCTGGTCTGGGTTATAAGCAGGTGAACCAACCAAATAAATGATACGCGGACCATTTTGTTTCAAGAAATCAGGACCAACTACTTTTCCATATACGTCAAACCACAAATATTTTGTAAGAACCGCCAAACGAATTGATTGGTCATAGCGCGCCGGAACCAAGTTATATTGTGTATTAGACCCGACATCTTTCATACGATACAAAAACTCCAAATTATAGGTCTCTACATAATTTTCATAGAGATATTTGTCAAAATCCTTGGTCGCCAAAGTTTCGTCATAAACTGGAACATCAGTATCAAACATCCCTGACGGAGCCAATTTTTCTTCTTGACAAGCTGTCATCACAAAAGCGAGACAAGCCATTAATATAACATGCTTTTTCATATTATTATCTGAATTATTTATGTCCAACTTGTTCAAATCTTACAGAAGGAATCAAATAGGTTGAATATTGCGGTTGTACAGACTCAATAGTCAGACTACCACTTGTAGATGAACCTGCGGCTGATGAGCTAGAACGTGGATTTCCTTCAACTCCGGCATAAATGACATCTTGTGGCAATTGCAATGCTCTTCTTTCATCATCCCAAGCAAGTTTCTCCACAGTACCATTGATATTATGCTCGATTTCAATACCATAACGTTTGATATCAAACCAACGCAAACCATCACATACAGTCTCTATTCTGCGTGCATGCAAGATAAAGCGTAACATAGCTCTACCATTTTCATCTGCAGGCAAAGTAATACCCATAGATGGTGCATTTTCCAAGTTATCAGCAAAAGTTGCTGTACTTCTATCACCATAACGCAAGAGGATATCGGACATTTTAAGGGGCTTAGTGATAGTATTAGATTGAGTCCAAGCTTCCATATATTGGCGAGCCTTTTCATAATTAGCATCCCCCCCTTGAAGTGTCAAAGCTTCTGCTAAACATAACAAACTCTCATTTGTAGTAAATTCACTACGCATATTATGATAAAGACCAGTGCCTGCAATCTTATCTGTATATTCAAACAAGAAATAAGCTTTTGCTACGAAACCTCCATATTGCTGTCCAGTACTCCATACTTTATAACCAGGGAAAGAGCTATTTCCTCCATCCCAGTTAGGACCGCCGCTGTAGAAAATATCATCATTAGCCTGTCCACTGATACCATAGCGACGAGCTGCCAAAAACATCAAACCATAATAAGATGTAGTAGGCATTATAAGCAAATTATGTGCTGCATCAGACTCATACCACAAATTTATTTCATTATCAGGATATGTAGAGTTTTCCATAATATACTTGTTGTCACGCAAAACCGTAGCAGCAAGTGCAGGAGTTCCTCCCAAAACTTCCTCAGCATATTTTGCAGCCTGAGCATAATCATGTTTGAACAGATAGAAACGAGCAGCAAATGCTTTGGCTGCCTTTACATTAAAGTGATAAGCAGGCACAGTATAAATACCATCATCAATTAATGGCAAGCCTTTCTTTAAATCAACTTCAATCGAATCATAAACAGCAGCTACACTAATACGGGTATAATCTGCACGCACAGTCGTTTCACGTTTGGTCATATAAGGTACACCTAAATCTTCTTTACTTGCTTCGCCTTTATATGCATGGCCAAAAATATTTACCAAAACAAAATGATGATATGCACGTATCAGTAAAGCTTCACCTTCTTCCGCTTTCAGAATGGTTGGATCATTCTTCTCTTCACGTAACTCATTAATAGCATCAAGAGCTGCATTTGCAGTAGCTATAGCCAAATAGCTTGAACCCCAAATATATTGTGGAGAGTCTTGCGTTGTACTGGATACAACATCCTTCCATGCAAACATCTCATCATGACTCGGGTCAAAAGCAGCTTCAGCCAAACCGCTACCATGAGTATTATTATCTTCCATATTATCAGAGCTAAACTCACAAATCAAGCCATAATTGGCATCTGAGTAGCCTGTAACCAACAGTTTGGAGATTTTCTCCTCTGAATCTAGTTGGGTGCGTTGATCAGGCAATGTATCCAAAAAGTCATTGCAAGAAGACAAGCCAAACGCAGCCACCATTGTTGATATAATATAAATCAAATTCTTTTTCATAATGCTTCTTTTTTGATTTAGTGTCCACTTATTATAAACCTAAACGCAATGTAAAGGTGAACTGTTTCGGAGTTGGCATAGCCACACCACCTGTATTAAAGAACTCAGGATCTTGCCCATTCAATTTCTTGTCAGCATACAGCAAGCAGAGGTTTGTTGCTTGCAACTTCAGAGCAAGTGATGTTACTTTATATCCCTCAAACCATTTTTTCGGGAAATCATAACTTAATGATACATCTTTCAAACGGATGAAATCACCTTTTGCAACGCGCTCCGTAGAGAAGTTATACGCGTTATACAAACGTTGCAACTCAGAAGAAGTATATTTCTGAATCAATCGTTTATCCGGAATTGTTGGAATATTAGTATAAGCTTCATCACCTTGAGTCACCCAACGGTTTGCAAATTCTCTTGGAAGTGCGGTCATATCATCATATGAATATGAGAATACTGGATCAAGACGTATAACATTACCAAATGAATAAGTAAGGAATACATTCAAAGAGAATCCTTTGTAAGAGAATGTATTACCGAATCCACCAGTAATTATCGGATCGGTCGGTCCTTCATATACCAAAATATCTTCCAAACCTGTACGTTGCTGGAAATTGATTTCAGACAATGGCAATTCACTTCCATCAGTTTTCTTGAATGTTGGCAAACCTTCTTCATTCAGTCCTGCAAAGTTCAAGGAGAACAAAGAACGTACTGGATAACCTTCCAAAGCATATCCGCCACCATATACCATGTTAATCATATTGGCATGTGACTCCAAAGCCGTAATTTTATTTTGAGCATCAGAGAAGGTCAAGTCTGTTGTCCAAGTAAAATCTTTTGTTTTAATATTTACAGTAGACAAAGTTCCTTCAACACCATATGAACTCATGTTAGCAACGTTAGCATATTTCAAAACCACACCACCAACACCTGGGGTTGTAGTAATACCAATCAAGTCAAAGTTTTCACGGGTATAGAAGTCGGCTGAAAGGTTAATTCTGTTATTCAAGAAGCCCAAATCCCAACCGATGTTGAACTCGTATTTCTTTTCATATGTCAATTCGCTGTTTTCCAAATCACCCAACACGATACCAGATTCTTGGTCACCTGCATTAGGTCTCCACGGAGTATCAGCAATATAAACGGGCAAAGAATTAGTTACGAAAGCAGGACCACGGTCAGCAGTCAAAGAATATGAAGCACGTAATGTTGAGTGTGTCCATGCATCTTCAAATGTACTTCTCCACCAGTTTTCTTCATGCATATTCCATGCTGCAGAAACGTTCCATGTCGGCAACCAACGAGCTTTACGGGAACGACCCAACTTATTAGAACCTTCGTAACGGAATGTTCCATTCAAAGTATACCTTCTATTGTATGAATAGGTAGCCATTGCAAAGAAAGCCAAGTTACGTGAATAAGTCCATGAATCATAATAGTATTCAGCACCTTCTTCTTTCAATTGCTTAAAGATTTGAGGATCCCAGAAAGGAGTACTACCATTGTCATATTGCATACCCCAACCACGGAACCATGTTTCCTGACGGTCGATAGAATTCAATTCAGCACCGGCAAACAAGTTAAGCAAATGCTTTTCGCCATCAAATGCAGTATTATAAGCTGCAGTTGCACGCAAGTCCAAACTACTCATAGAGTTAGTTGTTACGGTGTAAATACCGGTTCCTTCTGGAAGCACACATACTGGCAGTGCAGAAGGATCATCCGGATCTCTATACAGATATTTATTAGCATCACGAATAGTAGCATCTTCAGGATAAATACCTGCACGATATGCATTAGCCTGGTTAGAAGCCTCATGTATATGATGCTCTTGTTTAGCGTTTTGGTAACGATAAGAAACCAATCCGTTAATTTCAAGTCCCTTAACTGGCTTATACTTCAATTCGCCTTGGAATTTAACATCCATAATATTGATGTCAATATAGTTGCGTTGCAATTCATTGAAAATATTAAAGTCGGTATAATTACGACGATAATATTCTTCAGGATCCAGTGCACGTGAAGTATTGATAGCATAGCTATAAGGGTTAATATCAAAGTCACGGGTTACGGCACCATTCACAACATCGAGTGTACTATTGGTTGTACCAGGAGCTGTTTGTTTACGATAGGAAGCATTGGACAGCAATGCAAAAGTCAAATTTTTGAGAATGTCATATGAACCGTTAAAATTAGCCGTATAACGCTGTACATCATTCGAAAGCGTCCATCCTGGATCATACATGGCAGACATAGAAGCATAGTAACGAGCTTTGTCCGTACCAGCAGACATACTTACTGCATGATTCTGCATCAGATTGTCTTGGAACAACAAGTCAAACCAATCCGTATTACGAAGTTCCGCATCTTGTAAATACATGTTACGCAATGCCGGTGTATTTCCTAAAAGATATCCATTGGCAGCATACGGATAGTCTTTAGCTTTTTCGGGGTCATAAGTATTCATCAACTCATACATCTTACCATATACACCATAATTGTTAGCAGCATTTAAAGTTGTAAATTCCAACAATCCTTTGTCTGCCATCTGTTTATTGATAGACATTTGTTCTTGAGAGTTGGAGATATTAAAGTTACGATAATTCGGTTTGAGACGATAGGTTAATTCTCCCGTATAACTCAAACGGCTTACACCTTGTTTTCCTTTTTTTGTGGTTACAACAATTACACCCGCCATAGCGCGAGCACCATAAATAGAAGTGGCTGAACCGTCTTTCAAAATCTGGAAACTTTCGATATCATCGGCATTCAAGCCTGCAATAGCAGAAGCAATAAGCGTTGCAGCATCACCAGAAGAAAGGTCATCACTAGAAACTTCAACAGCGTCTTCCAAAACGACACCATCAACCACCCAAAGCGGTTTAGAGCTACCATAAATTGATGTAGCGCCACGCACACGGATCTTAGGAGCAGTACCAAACGTACCTGACACACTTTGTACAGACACACCAGCAGCACGACCTTCCAACGAACGGCTGACATCAGCCACACCATCCAACTTAGTCTTGTCTGCGTCAATTTGTGTTGTTGCACCGGTCGTCATACGTTTATCCAACACCTGCATACCCGTAACAACGACTTCTTGGATTTCTTGCGTTTCCGCTTTCAAGGTTACTTTCATGTGAGCTTTGATTGGAAGCTCCTGAACTTGATAACCTACGTAAGAAAACCTAATGGTTTTTGCATCACTCGGAACCGATAATTCAAAATGACCGTCAAAGTCAGTGATGGTTCCCAACGTGGTTCCAGGGACGGTTACGTTTACGCCTATGGCAGGCCCCATGTCATCGTAAACAGTACCTTCCACTTTTGTCTGAGCGTATAGTACCATTGCTATACAGCTTAAAACAAGAGAGAGAATAACTTTTTTCATAAATACTTAAAACGTTGAACAATAGTATTTCGTGATATATTTTTTGCATACGTTTTACAGATGTTTTAAGATTCCGTAAAAACTTGCAGGGGCAAAGATATATTTTTCCCTTTTAAAAAACAAGTCATCCAATGAACAAAATCACGATTTTAACAGAGAAAGTTCTCCTTTTCGGAAGCAAAAGACTCAATTCACTGACAAAAAAGCCGTTCAGAACACTGCTTTAAAACATAAATCAAAAACAAATCAATCGGAATCATCTTTTAAACACTCTGAAATTCAAAGAATTAAATAGACAAGGCAACAGCCTTCAAACCAGATGTAAAGAAAATAATCCTCTACATAATGCATTGGAAGCAATAGTATGCAATATCCAATCAAAAAGTTAGCAATTTCATTATTTTTTACAGAAATGATGCTTATTGGAAAGCCAGAATGTCATAATCAGCGTCCATAAGTACGCAAAAGTCTCTATAGAAACTGTACAAATGACACGATGCCACTAAAAAATCTATTCTGTAAGCAAATTAAAGCTTTACGATAAAAATATCAAACCAAAAGCAACATAATAAATTAGAAATTATTACGGCTGGATAAGTTTTCTTACATTCACCTCACACAAATGCCTCACAATAAAAAACATTGCTCCAGCAATAATACAATCTACGTAACAAAGTGACTGATTAAAGAAAAGGGTCTATTCCGAAAATAACTGTGCCCATTTATCAAACTTTGCTACAGAATTTTCCCCAAACTTCTCCATCTTTTTCCTAACCGTCTCCATGGGCGTTTCCTGCCCAACCCTCGTTTTAGAATAAAACTTATCTGCATAAGCGACCAACTGTTCTTCTATCGTTTGAGGTTCATATATTCTATTATCTGGCAAAGGAAGATGTTCTCTTTCTATCTGCTCTTTTGTGATTCCCGTTCCCGTATGACGCTCCGCTACTAATGCATGCCTTGACAAATTCATACTACGCAACAAATCAGCTCCCAAATATCCATGTTCAATATATAGATGAGTTCCAAAACATTCTATTGAAGGAGCGTTACACATAAAAATTCCTATGTCGTGAAGAAACGCAGCCTCATATACAAAGCGCCAGTCAGCATTCAAATCGGGACGAGCCTTTGCTATTCGGAGCAGTTTTCCCGCTACTTGAGTACTGTGTTCAAAAAGTATATCATGGATACGTGTATGTTCCGGATAATATTTTCCCAAAACAGGCAAAGCAAATTTTTCCGCCTGCTCATAAAGTTGTTCCTGTTTTTGTTGATATTCCATATAAAAGCAATTATTCTTCCAAAAGATTCAAATCAACCGCTTTGGACAATTCCGTTGAAGTTTCACCCAGCCAACCACAAGTCTGCAACACACCTGTATAAACACGGACAAAATGAATAGCCGGCAAATGCACCTGCTGCCCTTTCTCATCAACAGCCCATGCTATATCAAAACTGATTTTTTCAAGTTGGCTATTAGGATGTGCATCTACATATCCCCAGTCATAAGCATATTGAACCCATCTGGTCCCATCACCATTAAGGTCCTCCGCATTAGCCGGCAACTTCGTACCTCGAAAAAGCAAAGTATCCGTATCCAACCATGCAGGGAAATAGCCTTGTGAATGATACGAATTTTTCTGTAAATAGCCGTACTGTCCTTTAGAATCTTTCCACAAGACACCTTTTTGCCTCATTGTATCGACAGAAAGAGTGTCTTGACGATAATAAACAACCTCATATTGATGAATGGTACTGTCGTTGTTATATTCACTGCCCGCCAACTCATACCAGGGATCATCTGGAAGGTCATTACCGTTAATATCCAAGGCAACCATAACAATGCCCGGTTCACTACTGCCTCCCAAGCGGTCGAGTGACATGTCATAATATGCGTTACCATATATAGCAAAGTCGCACAGCTCTGGCCTATTAAAGACACAATGATCAAAACCGAAGGTCACATATCCGCCATATGAGCCTAACGTTATCAATGAATTTTGAGTCCCCACAATACAATCTCTGACCTTCTGCAACATGGACTCTTCCGTGTCACCTTCCTCATATACAGGCATCTCATTTACAAACTGTCCTGGTGCCGGACAATATTCATACACATCAGACAAGTATGGACTATAAGCAACCTGCTCCTCCCAAACCCGAATATGAACTTCATGCATATATGGATTTAACGAATCAACCAATTGAAGACGTACCACATAGTCACCTGCCTTCGCTGCACAAAAGTACAAATCGCGCTGCGTGGAAAGAAGTGAATCTATACCATCATTGTTTACTTGCGTCCAACGATAGCCTTGAGCCTCATATTGCGGATGCAATACCAATAGCTTCATACGTTCGATGCTATACTGACTGTCTATTCCCAGCCCCACCATTTCCGGCTTTGTTTGACAGGATGAGAAAGACAAAAATGCCATCAAAAAAAAGAAAGGTAAATACTTCATATTTTTGCAGGTAAAAAACTATTGCCATCCAATATTTTCGTTATTGACATCCCAATCATAGGAATAAAATGCAGAAAGGAGGAGCGCCTCTGACGTTAGACACTCCTCCCCTATTGTAAAACTCAAAAAGTTATTATTTAATACCCAACTTTGCTTTTACCAACGGCAAAACATCATTCGCATCCGTACCCTGGTAAAGAACAACCTGAGTGGCTGTATCAAATATATAAGTATAACCATTTTCAGTTCCAACTGCATTAATTGCATCTTTGATTTTTTGTATCACCGGTCCAAAAAGCGCTTCCTGCTGCTTTTGTATATCCGTTTGAGCTGTCTGCTGGAAAGTAGCAATGCGTTGTTCCATTTCCATCAATTCACTTTGACGTGTTTCCTTGATGCTGGGAGCCATTGTTTCTGCACTCTCCTGGAATTGCTGTACTTTGGCAAAATATTCTTCACGCATTTTCAACATTTCATCTTCATATGTCTTTGCCAAATTAGACAATTGGGTCTCAATAGAATCACGCTCTGGCATCAAGGCAATCAATTCCTGCGTATTAATATGACCGAATTTATTCTGAGCAAAAACCATGCATGGCAAAAAAGCCAACAAAAGAACTATTTTCTTCATCGTGTTATCCGTTTAGTTATATTATTAATTTCAAATTTCAAACGCAAAGATACGGGTTTATTTTGAATATCCCAATTTTTCCAGCACTTGGTCACTTATATCCAGCTTTGGAGCTGAATAAATTAGGCTCATATCTGAAGAGCGGTCAATAACCATATCATATCCTTTCATTTGAGCCACTTCCTGAATTGCCGTATAAATTTCATCCTGAATTGGCTTCATCAGACTTTCACGTTTCTTGAACAGTTCACCGTCCTGACCGAAATACTTGCGTTTCAGTTCATTCGCCTCCTTTTCCTTTGCAACAATCTCTTCCTCACGCTGTACTTTCATTTCATCTGAAAGGAAAACCAGCTCTGTCTGATAGTTTTTATACATCGTCTGTACTTCCTGCAATTTTGATTCCACTTCCTTCTGCCATTTCTTCGATACAATACTTAGTTGTTCATTTGCAGTCTCATAAGAAGGTACATTTTTCAGGATATACTGCATATCTACCAATGCATACTTTTGTGCCATCATCGGCATTGCGGTACAAAGAATTATCACTACCGCTGCAAACATTTTTTTCATAGGCATCATCATTTAATTTATATCATAAACGGTTAGGTAATCTATCCATTATAATTCTTGCCCAAGGACAAAGTGGAACTGACTGCCACTATAATCCATTGAGTCTCCAATCTTGTCAAAGCCATATGCCCAATCTATACCCAACAATCCAAACATTGGCAAGAAAATACGCACACCCACTCCTGCAGAACGTTTCAGGTTGAAAGGATTATAGTCTTTAATCGAGCTGAAGCAATTACCCGCTTCCACAAAAGCCAACGCCCAGATTGTAGCAGACTGCTCAAGTGTAATAGGATAGCGCAGCTCCATGGTAAACTTATTATACAAATAACCCATTTGTCTTCCCGTACGGCTATCATACGGAGTCAGCGAACCTGCTTCATAACCACGCATAGCCACATATTCAGTCGAATAGCTAGTATAGCTTGCCATACCGTCACCACCCATATAGTATGTTTCAAACGGAGAACGTGCATATTCATTATAGTGGCCCAAATAACCAAAGATGGCTCTAGTCATAAGTACCAACTTATTGTCTTTCGTCAATGGTGTAAATGTTTTAGCCGTAAAACTCCATTTATGATATTCCAGGAATTTATATCGCTCAGCATCAGTCATCTTAGAATAGTCCTTTCCATTTATGAGAGAATAAGGCGGTGTTATTTTCAGACCAAGAGAGAAGGAAGAACCACGACGGGTATAAATAGGATTGTCAATAGAATTCCTACTCAAAACCAGATTAAGGCTAAGGTTGTGGGCCTGACCGTCTGTAAGCAATAGGTACGGCCAGTTTTTCATCATATAAAGCTGATAACCTAACTCACCATAGAATGTAAAGTAGTCATCGGGCCAATTCAAACGCTTACCATAACCAACAGCAGCACCTACTGTACGCAAATAAGTATCCGGGTCAACTTCTGTTGCCTGCTGGTATTGCAAATAATCACCATAACTATTCCCGTAATAACTATTATAGCCATAAAGGCCACTGTAATAATTATACAAGTTATTGTATGATTCATAGTAACGTTTACTCATTCCTGACTGGGAAGCAAAATAAGCAGAAACCGACAAAGAATTCGGGCGTTTTCCTCCCAACCACGGTTCAAGGAACGACATGCTGACTGAGGTATAGTAGCGTCCATTCGTATGTGCACTTATCGAGAAAGTCTGACCTTCACCTTGCGGAACAATCCGATAAGTTTTGGGCTTGAAAATATTCTGAATGGCAAAGTTGGTAAACTTAAAGCCGACACTACCGACCAAACCAGTAGCTCCCCATCCTAACTGAAATTCCACTTGGTCACTACTTTTGGTTTCCAGCTGATAGGTAATATCCACCGTACCGTCTTCTATATTGGGTTGGATATCCGGTACCAGCTTTTCCTGGTCAAAGTGCCCCATCTGTGCCAATTGACGCAAAGAACGCATAATGTCAGACTGGCTGTATAGCTGTCCGGGCTTCGTATCCAATTCGCGTCGTATGACATGTTCATACACCCGCGTGTTACCAACAATATTAATCTCATTGATTGTTGCCGGTTTCCCTTCATAGATGCGCATTTCAAAATCGATAGAGTCCCCTACAATTTGCGTTTCTACAGGTTCAACATTGAAGAACAAATAGCCTTGATCACTATATAGTTTGCTCACAGCGTCATCATCTTCCAATAGTCTCTTGTTGAGTTCCTTCAAGTTATAGACATCTCCCTTTTTAATACCCAAAACCAAATCCAAGTATTCATAAGGATATACAGTGTTGCCAATCCAATTAATATTTCGGAAATAATATTTTGAACCCTCATCCACAGTAATATATACATCCACCTTGTTTTCCACTGGTGATTTCACCACACTGTCGGCTACGATACGTGCATCACGATAACCTATTTCATTGTATTTTTCTATCAATGCCACCTTATCTTTCTCATAATCAGCCTGTACAAATTTCTTGGCTCTGAAAAAGTTAGTAATATGGTTATCATTGGTCTTTTTCATTACCCAATTAATCTTATTATGCGATAAAGCCTCATTACCAGTAATGTAAATCGCATTTACCCGTGTTTTCTCCTTTTTATCCACATTGACCGTTACGAGCACAAATCCCTCACGCTCTGGGTCATTCTCCTGCTTAATATCAACTGTAGCATTATAAAAGCCCTTTTCTGCAAAATATTTGAGAATCTTCTGCTCGGAATTATCTATCAAATTCGGTGTCAATTGGTTGCCAACAATCAGTGAAAGTTTCTCCTCCAAATCTTCCCTTTCTGATTTTTTCACGCCATTATAGGTAACAGAGGTAATACGAGGACGTTGCTTTAAACTGATTTCCAACCACACTTTGTTCCCTTCAATCTTGGTAGCCAAAATCTTTACAGAAGAGAATAGCCCTTGTTTCCAGAAACGCTTCACGGCACTTGTAACTTGTGTTCCAGGAATTTGTATTTTATCTCCAACCGCCAAACCGGAAAAGCCTATCAGCACAAAATCTTCATAAGAAGATGCCCCCGTAATCGTAATGTCTGCAATTTCATAGGTTTTAGGGGTATTGTTTGTGTACGTTATCTCTGGAATTTCATCACCCTTATCTTGTGCAATCATTTGCACCGGCAAAACAGCACAAAGTATTACCAATCCCCATCTCCTCAACAGATTAATAAGCTTATTCATCCTTTTTATGCTATGAATTAGTTTACTTGTTATCATTTATTTGTGCACTTGTTTTACCATAGCGTCTTTCTCTATGCTGATATTGGTAAATGGCCTCATAAAAGTCTTTTTTTCCAAAATCCGGCCAATTAACGGAAGTAAAATACAGCTCCGAATACGCCAATTGCCATAAAAGGAAATTACTGATACGCATTTCTCCACTGGTTCTAATAAGCAAATCCGGATCAGGCATACCTGCCGTTGACAACAAACGTTCAATCGTCGATTCATTTATTTCATCGGCCTTAATCAATCCTTCCTGTGCCATCTGGATAGCTTTTTTAAACGCCTCTGTAATTTCCCATCTTGCAGAATAACTGATTGCCAATACCAAATTCAAGCCGTCATTTTGCGCAGTTTCGGCAATACATCTGCAAAACTTCTCTCGCGTAGCTTCCGGCAAACGCTGCATATCTCCAATAGCCCGAAGACGGACATTGTTTTTCTTTAAAGAAGGTGTTTCCTTCTCCAGAGTATCAACCAACAAAGCCATCAAAGCGTCCACTTCCTCCTGTGGTCTATTCCAATTTTCCGTTGAGAAAGCATACAACGTAACATATTGAATGCCTAATTCCGCAGCAGCTTCTGTCACCGTTCTTACAGCCTGAACACCACTACGATGTCCCAATATGCGTTGCAGTCCTTTTTTTTGAGCCCAACGTCCGTTCCCATCCATAATGATGGCAATATGTTTTGGCAGGCGCGCCATGTCAATTTGCTCTATCTTAGCCATATTCCAATCATAATCAGCGTAAACACATTTTACAATTCTTAGGTTCTCTCACAAAGTGAAAGCTAATACCAACCGTCAAGGTCGACACCAAGTCATTCTTCATAAAGTTCATCCCATTCAATCCATACGTATTGTCATATATATCGTATCCTTCCACATTGTCACAGAAGAAGAGTTGTTGTTGCCATTCAACTGTCAATCCCCACCTCGGAGCCATCTGCCATTTAAATCCCAATCCAAAAGGCAAATAAGGTCCGAAATGCTGACCTTTCCCATGTAGTGCCACTCCTATCCCCGCAAACAGATAAGGGGAATAATTTTGGGAAAACCGCTCATAACCGCCTAATCTCAAGCTAAAAAAATTGTACTCCGCCACCACATCCACCTGTCCCAACATGGACTTTTCCCAAGTTCCGGATTCCAATTCGAAAAGTACATTTGAATATTGTCCCTTCGTCGTCAATGCCCATCTTGGAGTAAACTTATAACGAAACAACAACCCATAAGTCGGTTGTATATTTCTGAACATCAATGTATTTGCATCTCCAATATAATATGACAACCCACCTATCGGTCCTATCTCACAAAGATAATTGCTAGCAGCAGACATTTTCCATCCACCCAACACCAGCAAAACAGCAATTATACCATATCGTTGTAGCTTCAACTTCATACCTTAAACTTGTCAAATCCTACGCAATAGAGCCTATGAAGATACAACGTTTTTTTACTTGAAAAATTTTATTCGCATCCATAAAAAACATGGCAAAGGTAGAGAATATTCCCTAAGTAGATATCAATTAGCATGGTTACACGTTTATTATTTAACAAAAAATAGGTATGAAGATTCATAAACCCGACAGTTCGTTAGTTGTTGCCAGATACAAGCATCCGCTAATATCTTTTTCCCGGTGTCAAAGCTGTTTTTACTGGAGCTGGCGCACCTTTCACATTATAATCAACAGGAGCTGGGAATGCATCTTGCGACGCATTGAGCATGAAACTTCTAAAGACATCTTGAAGCAGTCTGCCGACATCAAACCCCATCTTTTGCCCGTTTACATTGACATAGGGCATTACTATAGGCTGCGTTGTCCATTGAGCTGTAAAGGGGTCCAAATAACGTTTCACTCCCAAATCAACCCCTACATATTCGTTTGAAAAAGACACGGCCCCACCAAAATTACTATATCCCAAATAAGGCATCAATGCCGGCGAATAAAAATTATAAGAAGGCATATAACTACCAAACACATAAGCCGAAATATTGTCATTGAAAGAATAAGACAAGAAGCCAGAAACAGAAAAGCGATTGCCCATGCCTGCATCAAAAGCATATTTTGCGGCTGTAAGCGACACATCCAATCTCCATTTGTCATTCAGGTATGACCAGCCAACCAAGGCGCTCCGCATCGCTCCCATACCCACGTAATTATCATAAGCACTCATTCCATATATTTGCCAATTATCAGCCACTTGTTTTACCTCACCATAACTAAAATCTTTCTTTTGAAATACACTATTTCCTTCGTTCCAAACATTATCTAACATAACATTTGACCACTGATCAGATAAATCAATATATTCATTTATGCCAGCAGCCGCATATTGCATAGAAAGTTGACTATAGTGAAAATAGGAATTTGTTTGACTTTTCACCATAGAGTAAGAATCCATTGTCTGAGCTGATGTGGCAACAGAGGTAGCTACTAGAGAAACAGAAACAAGCAAAGCACGCATATATCTGATTTTCAAAGAAACGCACAAAAAACATACCACACACCTAATTACAATCCTCTCTCACAAGACCATACCTTATATCGCCATCACACGCCGCTCAAATTCTTCCCGTGAGCAAGCTGCTGCATTACGCATTTTGGTACGATAATTATAAATAGTAGTTACTGAATATCGCAAGAATTGTGCAATTTTAGCGCTATCTGTTATACCTAAACGCACCAATGCATAAATACGCAATTCTGGAGAAAGCAGCTCACCTTTCGGGTAAATGCGAGACTCCGGTAGCAATAGCTCATTAAATTTCTGCACGAAATCAGGATAAAGTCGCAAAAAAGACTCATCAAAATTAGAATAAAAGAGTTTTAATTCTCGATTAATAAAATCAGAAGACTTGATATTTTTCAATAATTCCTGCTCTTTGCCTTGAGTAGCCAAACGATTTAATGAACGCCGATAATCATCCATCTTCTCTATATATAATGAACACTGATTCATATAACGGCTTATATATTCTTCTTTGATATGATTACTCTCCGCAAGCGTAATATTTGCATATTTCAATTCTCCATTTGCCAACTTCAACTTCTTTCTTATGGCGGACAATTTCCTGTTTTGATAAATAACAAACGCAAAAGTAATCAGCAGTATCACCAATAAGGCAGATACAGAATAAGTAAAACGCATAGACGTCTCTCTTTGCTTATTCAACTGATGCTGATAGGCATTTTCAATAATAGAATATAATGGCAACAATTCCATTGTACGCACACGGGCATTCCCTAAATAAGCATCTTCAGTAGAACATTTTATATAATTATGGGCACGCTCCAAATCACCATCACGAAACAAGAGTTCTGCTAGTTTTCTCAATGCAGCATATTCACGTACTGCGGAACGCAAATCACACTGTGCAGACAAGGCATAATAGGTTTTAGCCAATGTCCATTGTTCTGTTTGAGCATAAATCTCTGCCATACTATAATAAACAATGGCCATTCCTCGCTCTTGCACATCATTTTCTTCACAATAATTTTCCAACAAATTGAGCGCCTCAACATAGAAATGATTATAAATATACTGATCTGTTTTAACAATTACATATGTAAACGAAGTTTCATCATTAACAGACATGATAGAATCTCTATAAGAATCAACTAATTGCAAATAACGCGCTGAATAATTCCCATCATAAGAATAATCTGCCAACAGACCATAATAAGTTCTATTCAAATGATAATAATATGGTTTCAAATAATCCGGCAAGCTTTTTTTTTCTGTTTTCCTCAACATATCGCCCGCCTCCTTATACATTCCCACAAGATATAGGCATTCAACCATATCCAAACTGGCATGAATTCTCCATTCTTCATTTCTCATATTATTTGCCATATCCAAACGCTGACGGACACATGCCATTTGTGCGCTCACATTATAACTCTTATTAGCTTCAACCAATTTTCCTAAAAGCGAAAATCGCTGTTCAGGATTATTTATTTGAGCCAATTGCTTTTGTAAAGCATCAATCTCCATTTCTTTAGTCTGAGCATAAATTTTCCGATGTGAAATGGCTTGATCCAGAGAATCCAAAGTCTCTGTTAAGGATGGTATTTCAGCTGATAGAGAGAAAGCAAAGAAAAAGAGAAACACGCAAAAAACATTTTTCATATCATATAATTTAAAAATAGCAAAAACAAATACCTCCACAAAAATAGAAATAAGAAATTAATTCGCCAAAAACACACCTCATAACAACTACTTTAACAGGCACAAACAAAAACATTAAATAGCTATAATACAGTATTATAATATAAATATACAACTACTTTTTAACTACATCGTATTGTTTTTAAATTTAGTCCGTTCTACTTTTGCAACGTTCAAATGATTGACATAGACAACACTTAAAATCAACAAACTATCTAATTCCATTTTATTATGAGAAACAAATTATTCATTTTAACTTTAGCAATCATTACTTGCATTTCTGTTGTATTAGCTGACAATTATCCTGCTCGTATGTATTTAATTGGTGATGGTGCACCACAAAACAATTGGGATTTAACAGCAATTACTTCCATGGTCACCACCTCTCCAGGAGTATATACATGGACAGGAGAACTGAAAGACGGTCGAATGAAATTCATTCCATATCCATCGTATGAACCCAGTTATGGCCCTACCGCTGCCGATACAATAGAAACAGGAAAATCAGAATTAGCACAAGACATTGTTGCAGGCGAAAGTTATGACATGGAACTGCGTGTAGATTATACAATGCCAGACAAATCATGCAACATAACTGCCGGGCGTTATAAATTAACATTGGATATAACTGGCGATACTCCACGTCTAACTGTAGAAGACGGAACCGCATTGGCTGATAATCCAACAGCCCCTATTGCAAATCCAGGATATCTATATCCCATTGGAGATGCAACAGAAGCAGGTTGGGATCTAAGCAAGACAGTTCCTATAGCTGAAACTGAATTTAACTCCGGAATATATACTACATTAATAAAACTGAAAAGCGGTTCATTGAAATTCCTTCTTCGTAACGCTTACGAAAGAATGTATGGAGCGACCATTGCAGACCAACCGGTAAATGAAATGGGAGAATATACAGTTGAATACTCGGATGGCAGTTCAGACAAGAAGTTTAGGATTAATTACCCATGTACTGTAAATTATAAGCTCACAATCAATCTGAACACAAATACAATGACCATTTACCCGGAAAAAATCTATATCATTGGTCCTGCAATGACAGGCATTGAGAATGATTGGAACTTTTTCGAGGACAAGACCATGCACTCAACAGAAACAGATGGTGTATATAGCTGGACAGGCGAATTATACAATGGTCAAATGAAATTTTTCACAAGCAATGATTTCAGTTCCATCGCATATGGAGCAACAACTGCCGATGTTCCTCTTGCAGAAGGGACATTAGATATCAAACGGATTGCCGGTAGCGATGACGACTACAAATTCCTCGTTAACGCAGGTACATATACACTGACGCTCAATCTGTCCAACTCAAAATTAGACGTAACAAGCAATGCCACAGCAACAAACTTTACGGAAACCAACGGTCTAAATTGGTATATTTACGACAACTATATTACCTGTGACGGTGCTACACACATGGAACTATACGACCTAAATGGAGCAAAAATCGCTTCATCCAACAACCATGAAATCAATATCAACAATCTTCCCGGCAACATATATATTCTTGCCATTTACAATGGGGATATTCGTGAAATGCATAAGATTGTAGTTCGTTAATTGTCACTCACAAAGGGCTGGTCAATTGTTGTATGACCAGTCCTTTATATATCTAAAACCAGAACACAAACATCCATTAATAATGAACATGAAGAAACAAACTCTTGAGAGGATTTTTTTATCCACCCTATTTGTTTTCTCCTCATTTATAATGTTTGCACAAAATGAAGTCAGAGGTATTGTACTTGACAACAAACAAGAGCCTCTTATCGGTGTGAACATTATGGAGAAAAACACCACAAACGGAACAATTACGGATTTTGATGGGCATTTTATTCTGAACCTTACAACTCCATCTCCTATTTTAACAATCAGTTATGTAGGTTATACCACACAAGAAATTGAAGTAAACGGTCAAAAGGATATACAGATTGTATTAAAAGAAGACAACGAACAACTGGAAGAAGTTGTAGTCATCGGCTATGGTGTCCAGAAAAAAAGTGATTTGACAGGCGCTATCTCACAAGTATCTTCCAAAGATCTAGACAAACAACCCTCTTCAAGCTTAGGAGCGGCCTTACAAGGACGTGCACCTGGCCTGCAAATCGTATCAAGCGGTGCTCCAGGAAGTAATGTCAGCATGAAAGTGCGCGGTATTGGCTCCATCAACAACAGTGATCCTCTTTTGGTTATTGATGGAGTGCCAACAGACGTTCCACTAAATATGATCAACATGGACGATGTAGCCAGCGTTGATGTATTGAAAGACGCTTCTGCTACCGCAATATATGGTTCACGCGGAGCTTATGGCGTAATTATCATCACAACGAAAAAAGGAAAAACCGAAAGCAGCCGTCTCAATGTAAAAGCATCATATGGTTTTGACCAATTACAGAGGACATTACCATTATTGAATGCTACACAATTTGCATCACTCCACAACGAAATGATGAAAGCTGGCGGACAACCTCAAAACCCAGCATTTGTTGATCCGACTGCATTGGGTGTCGGAACAGATTGGATGAGTGAACTTTTCCAGTACGCACCCACCCAAAACTACTCCATCAATTATTCAGGAGGAACAAAGAAGACATCCTATTACGTATCTGGAGCATACTATGATCAGCAAGGTATTATAAAAACTACCGATTATAAACGTATCACATTACAATTTAATTCAGATACAGAATTATACAAATGGTTAAAGTTCGGACATAATCTGTCTTTAAACCATGACATCAAATCGCAAGGTGAATACAATATACAAAACACCATGAAAGCCTTGCCGACACAAGCCATCAAAAACGAAGATGGTAGCTGGGCAGGTCCTGTAGGATTAGCCATGTATGTTGGTGATATAGCCAATCCCATTGGAAAAATGATGGAAAACACCAGCTCCACAAAAGGCTACAATCTTTTAGGTAACATTTACACAGAAATCAAACCTTGGGAATGGCTCGTATTCAAAAGTACATTCGGTATACAGACTTTATTCTGGGACAGCAAATCGTGGACACCTGCTTATGATTGGGAGCCAATAGAACAACCCGAATCACAAGCATCTCGCCAATATAATAAAAGCATCACATGGCTTTGGGACAACACATTAACCTTCAACAAGACATTTGCCGACAAACATAGTGTAACAGCCATGATAGGTTCTTCCGCACAAGCCAACACTTATGAATATATGAGCGGTACTATTCAAGGCTTTATCAGTGAAACTGCCCAAGAATTATCTAATGGTACATTAGAGCCAACCCTATCCGGCAATGGAAGTGACTGGGCTTTATTATCTTTCATGGCACGTGCCAACTATACCTATGACAACCGATATTTATTGACGGCCACTATACGTGCAGACGGTTCATCACGGTTCAGCAAAGCAAACCGTTGGGGCTATTTTCCATCCGTATCTGCCGCATGGCGTGTAAGCGAAGAAAATTTCTTCAATAAGACTTATGGCTTGGGCGATTTGAAAATCAGAGCCGGATATGGTGTTACAGGTAACCAAGCGAGCGTCGGCAATTATGCTTATGCATCAGCATTACAAACCGTACAGTACAATTTCAATGGTAATCAAGTTATGGGACTTGCTCCCTGGGTAATGCCAAACCCTAATGTACGCTGGGAAGAAGTAGAACAAATCAACGTTGGAGTCGATGCAGGATTATTAGGTAGCCGTTTAATCGTAAACCTTGACGGTTACATCAAAAATACCAATGACATGTTAGTGCCAATGTCAGTGCCCATTTCATCTGGTTACTCAGATGAGAACGTACCACAAATCAATGCCGGACTTATGCGCAATATGGGCGCTGAATTATCCATTACATCAGTTAATTTCACAGGAGAATTCACTTGGACGACAACCGCAAACGTGGCATATAACCACAACCGTCTGCTGAGTCTAAACAGTGATGTTCCTATGTATTTTGACTGCAACATACACATGGTCGGCTATCCTATCAGTTCTTTTTACGGCTATGTAACAGACGGAATCTTCCAAAACCAAGAAGAAGTGGAACAACATGCCATTCAAACTGTCGGCAGTGACGAATATACCAGTACACAACCAGGCGATATTCGTTTCAAAGATTTAAACAACGATGGCGTAATTAATGAAGATGACCGTACTGTACTGGGTAGCCCTACCCCATCTTGGACATTTTCTATGAATAACCAATTTTCCTGGAAAGGTTTCGATTTGGAAATATATTTACAAGGTGTGGCTGGTAATAAGATTTATAACGGTAACCGTGCCGCGTTGGAAGCAATGAGCGTTGCACAAAACCAGATGATTACCGTATTGGACCGCTGGCGCGGTGAAGGCACCAGCAATACAATGCCTCGTGCCGTATTCAGCGACCCCAACAAAAACAACAGAACTTCTGACCGTTTCCTGGAAGACGGTTCATATCTACGCTTGAAAAACCTGTCTCTAGGCTATACATTACCGCAATCATTGACTCAAAAAGCAGCTATGCAGCAAGTAAGAGTATCATTCTCTGCACAAAATGTATTCACACTTACCCGCTATACAGGTCTCGATCCAGAAGTAGGAGGTTCAGGTGTTGACAACAATGTATACCCAATCACCCGTAATTTCACATTTGGCTTAAACGTAACATTCTAATCAAATTCAAAGAAAGATGAAAAAAATATCAATCATAATATTCACGTTGTCTTGCATGCTTTTAAGTTCCTGTGAAGACTTTCTGAATAGAGAGCCATGGGATTCTGTAGACACATCTCAAAGTTTTAAAACTGTAGACGACGCAATTGCAGCCGTTAATGCCGCTTATCAGCCTCTACAATGGGCGAAGCTTTATAATATGCGCATATGGACATTGGATATCATTGCCGGCAATAGTGTAGTAGGGGCTGGAGGTGGAACTGATGGTATAGAAACCGTTGATTTAGCCAACTTTATTGCAACTGCCGACAATTTTGCAGCACTTGATTTATGGCGTGGTCCTTCACCCGGTATTTTGCGTTGTAATTTCGTCTTGGAAAAAGTACCAGGTATGACCATAGACGAGAGCATCAAAAACCGCTGTCTAGGAGAAGCCTATTTTTTGCGTGCTCACTACTACTTCATATTGGTAAGATTGTTTGGAGGAGTACCATTAATTACAACACCTCAAACATCTGAAAGCGATTTGCTAGTAGAACGTGCCCCTGTTGATTCCATTTACGCACTTATCACATCAGACTTGAAGCATGCCATCGATTTATTACCTACAAAATCAGAGTATTCTACAACCGATTTAGGACGTGCCACACAAGAAGCTGCCATGGCTGAACTTGCCCGTGTGTATCTTACTTACCAAACAAGTACGGAAAAATATGAAGAAGTTGTACGATTATGTGATGAAATAGGGAAACTCGGCTATCAATTAGCTTCTGATTATTCAGACAATTTTGATCCTGCTTTAAAAAATGGCGTAGAATCCATCTTTGAAGTACAATATTACGGAAAAACTAGCTACGATTTCTGGAGCAACGAAAACCAGTGTTCTTGGATAAGTACATTTATGGGCCCACGTAATTCCAACATGGCTGCCGGATGCTATGGTTGGAATCAGCCAACTTCTGAATTTGTCCAACAATATGAAGAAGGCGATTTACGTAAAGACAAAACCATTTTTTACATGGGATGCCCCACTTTTGATGGTATGCAATATAGTTCATCCTATTCAACAACAGGTTACAATGTCCGCAAATTTTTGCTGACCAAAGCCCAATCGCCTGACTACAACACAAGCGATGCCAACTGGGTTGTAACCCGGTATGCAGATGTGCTTCTTATGAAAGCAGAAGCCCTTAATGAATTAGGACGTACCACATTGGCAGAAGAACCTCTTTATGAAGTCCGTAAACGGGCAGGATTAACTAACCGTTCGGACATAGAAGGACTTACAATGAATGAAATGCGTGAGAAAATCATACATGAACGCCGCATTGAACTTGCTTTTGAAGGACATCGTTGGTTCGACTTAATCCGATATAAAGACAATTATGCACTTAACTTCCTGCATTCTATCGGGAAGACTTCTGCAACAACCAAACATTTATTGTTCCCCATCCCACAACAGGAAATAGAAGCGAACAGTAAATTAACACAAAACCCAGGATATTAACCATAGAAAGACAAAAAAATGAGACATATAAAATGCATATTACTTTCAGCAACTCTTGGTTTATTGGGGTTATCCAGCTGTCAAGAAGAAATAATTACCAATAAAGGGGAAACCCCATTACGGCTCATCGCTTCTTCAGACAGCGTGAGATGTGACCAGCGTGCAGATGACCAGGAAGCATTGCAATTAACATGGACCAGCGGTACCAACCAGGGTACAAGTGCTGCCATCTACTATTATTTTGAGATGGATTTGAAAGGAAACAATTTCGAAGGAGGAATCAAATACAATATAGGTAAAACGGAATCACGTGTATTATCCTTTACCAATAAATCACTTACAGATACTCTTCTTTATTATTTCAAGAATATTCCATTGGAAGAATACAGTGAATTTGAGGCTCGCGTTACTGCTACAGTTGCGGCAGAGAATGTTCCTGTTCAGGTTTCCCCAGTTATCACTTTACGCATCGCTCCATACAAATATCGTGTGTTGAACGTATATCTGATTGGTGATGCAACACCTAACGGATGGGACAACCAACTTGCAACGCCAATGATACCCGATTATGAAAATCCAGAATTGTTTACATGGGAAGGAATGCTAAACCAAGGTGAATTAAAGTTCAACACTCAACTTGGTTCGTGGCTACCATGTTATGTCCGTGACGAAACCGATTTCACCAAAATGCACTACCGTGAACAAGAAAGTGACTACCCCGACAACAAATGGCAAATAGAAACCATCGGTACTTATCATATAAGAATCAACATTGACTCTCTGACCATAAGTATCACCAATTTAGATGGTGAAGTGCCTTTTAATAAATTATATTTAGTTGGCAGTGCAGCTGGTGAAGCTTTAGCCATGCAACAAGACAGCCATGATCCATTCATTTTTACTTATGACGGAACACTTAATGCCGGTACTTTCCTAGTATCGAGCACACAAAATTCGGAAGGCTGTGCCGGATATCAACCTAATCAACAAGCAGGTATGGGATCTTCAACCATCATTGCATTGGAAAATATTGGAGATGCAACTTTCACATGGAACCTATCTGCAGCCAATAAATATAGTTTACATCTCGATTTGCGCAATATGCGAATGGATATAAGCGGATATTCACCATATGAACATATATACATGATCGGCGACGCCACACCTGGCGGATGGAGTTGGGACAATGTAACCGAAATGAGCAAGAATCCGAATGACCCAAATGAATTCGTCTACGAAGGTCCTCTCTCTGAAGGAGAAATTAAATTTCCATTAGAAATAGATCATAGCTGGGGAGGTGATTTCATACTTGCACCTACTGCAAATTGCACACCAAGCGAAAACGGTGATTATGTAATCGGGAATCAACCTGACAACAAATGGAAAATTAGTGAAGCCGGCAATTACCGTATCGTGATAAACGTATTCAATGAAACCATTTCGTTCATCAAACAATAACTAACAACACATTATGAAAAAAGTCATATTATCATATTTTTGTGCCGCATTTATGATATCCATGTCGGCATGCAATACATTCAATCCCATAAATGACCCCATCACTTATGGCGATGGATATATGGATGTTCAGCTCAACACGGATAAGGCCCGTTATATTCCCGGTGAGGCAGTGAACATCACATTGAACAAACCCGTAGATGGAGCAGAAAACGTTATGATACGTTACCGCCATCTAGGAAAGACCATAAAAGAAGAACCGTTTAGCAATTGTTCCTGGACATGGCAACCTCCAACTGAAGATTATAAAGGATATTTGATTGATCTTTACAGCATAGTAGACGGAAAAGAAATAATACATGGTAGTATTGCCGTTGATGTCTCATCTGATGCAGCACGTTTTCCACGCAATGGTTTCCTTTCTGCCTACGGAAAAATGTCTGACAGCGAAATTGAAGCTATTATGGCAGACCTTAACCGCCACCACATTAACTATGTACAATATCAAGACTGGCATTACAAACACCATAAACCATTGGCAGGAACACCATCCTCACCAATGAGCGTTTGGACTGATATTATCAATCGTGATTGCTATCTCAGCACGGTCAAAGGCTACATTGAGACTTCACACAAATATGGAATGAAATCCTTATTTTATAATTTGGCATATGGTGCATTGGACGATGCAGCTGAAGATGGAGTAAAAGAAGAATGGTATCTATTTAAAGACAAAAATCATGCTTCAAAAGATTATCATGCATTAAGTTCTCCATTCAAAAGCAGTATCTATTTAGTAAATCCAGCCAATGAAGAATGGATCGACTACATATCATCACAAAATGATGATGTTTATGCCGTATTTGATTTTGACGGTTACCAAATTGACCAGTTAGGTTGGCGTGGGGATTTATATGATTATTACGGCAATATCGTATATCTAGACCAGACATTCAAAAACTTCATTGAAAAAATGAAAGAAGCACAACCATCCAAATCTCTGGTAATGAATGCTGTTGGTCAATATGGGCAGGAATGGCAGATTTCAAAAGCTCCTGTTGATTTCCTATATACCGAAGTATGGGATCATAATGACGAAAATGGATTCACCATTTTTTCAAATATAATTACCAACAATGACAATTGGTCTTCTGGGAAAGAAACAGTATTGGCGGCATACCTCAACTATGAACTTGGCCGCAAAGGACGTGGATATTTCAATACTCCCGGTATCCTTATGGGTAGTGCAGCTGCATTCGCGTGGGGAGGAAGTATTCTGCAATTGGGTGAACATATGCTCTGCAACGAATATTTCCCCAACAACAATTTAAGTATGAAAGGTGAATTGAAAACCGCTCTTGTACACTATTATGATTTTCTGACTGCGTACGAAAATCTGTTACGGGAAGATGGAGAATGGTATGGTGTAGATATTACCTCTGAAGACAACCAATGCACATTTAATCAATGGCCACCACAAAAGCAACAAATCGCCACAGTAGGCAAACGATTCGCAAACAAAGATGTCATACACCTACTAAGCTATAGAAATGCTACACATTTAGACTGGTGTGATACAGAAGGCAACCAAGGAGAACCTGATTTGTTGGAAAATCTGGCTATCAGCTTCAACGTCAAAGCAGAACCTAAAGCAGTCTGGATAGCAACTCCTGATTATCAAGACTGTGTTGCCATCCATTTGGATTACCAATATGAAAATGGGAAAATCAATTGTACTATCCCGTCACTGAAATATTGGAGTATGATTGTAGTTGAATATTAATACCTTAATATATTATTCTATGAAAAAACTATTTATCATATTGTCATTATTAAGCTGTTTTATCCATTCCGTCTATAGTGAAAACAATCCTATAGCAGCCCCTGAAGCTATTGTAATTTCGGGAAATATGCGTTTTACCATATTAACCCCAGAAATGATTCGTATAGAATGGAGTGAAACACAACAATTCGAAGATCGTGCTTCTTTCACGGTGCTAAATCGTCGCTTGCCAGTACCACCTTTTACAAAAGAAGAACGTGACGGATTTTTATATATAAAAACAGAAAAACTTTCTTTACAATACCGTATAGGCAGTTTTCCTGGAACATTTAACCCTGCAAGTTCAGAAAACCTCAAAATAACATTTGAGATGGATGGTCGTACACAGACATGGTATCCCTGGAAACCCGATAATTTAAATTTAAAAGGAACCATGCGTACATTGGACAACGCAAACGGGACAAACAAATTATCAGAAATGGAAAATGGACTTCTCTCACGTTCTGGCTGGGCAGTAATAGATGAAACAGGAGAACGTCCAGACGGCAGTATAAGCCTAATGTTCGAACCAAGGGAAAATGGAGTAGATTGGGTCGGAGAACGTCAAGACAAAACTGCTATGGACTGGTATTTTTTAGGTTACGGGCATGACTATAAAAAAGCGTTATCAGACTTTATTAAAATAGCTGGCCGCATCCCCATGCCACCCATGTACGCATTCGGATATTGGTATTCAAAATATGAAGAGTATTCAGAACAAGATTTCAAGGATTTAGTAGGCGAAATACAAGACCATGACATTCCTCTCGATGTAATGGTTGTCGATATGGACTGGCACTATTCCGGTAGCAGTAATGATGGAGGACGTGGCGGATGGACTGGATGGAGTTGGAATAAGCGTTTATTTCCCGACCCGGAAGGATTTCTGAACTGGCTTCATGACAATCATTTAAAAGCCACACTCAATCTCCATCCTGCAGATGGAATCGCTCCTGATGAAGATAACTTTACAGCATTAGCCAATGAACTAGGATTACCCACCAATCAAACTATACCATGGCGATTGGAGAATGAAGAATTCTATAAAGCATTTTTCAAACACATTATACGTCCACATGAAAACATTGGCGTTGATTTCTGGTGGTTAGATTGGCAACAATGGCTATTGGCCAATGATGTAGAAAAATTAGGTAACACTTTTTGGCTAAACCATGTGTTTTTCAATGATAAGAAACAACAGGAAAACGGTCGCCCCATTATTTTCCACCGCTGGGGAGGATTAGGCAATCATCGTTATCAGGTTGGCTTTTCTGGGGATGCACATGCAAATTTTGAGACCCTTGCCTTTGAGCCCTATTTTACCGCTACAGCTTCAAATGTTGGTTATGGCTATTGGAGTCATGACATCGGCGGACATTTCCAAAATGGCGGCAATGATGCAGAACTTTTCCTTAGATGGATTCAATATGGAGTCTTTTCCCCTATCCTCCGCACACATAGCACAAAAGACGCCTCGATTGAACGAAGAATCTGGAAATATGACAATTTCACACTTATGCGTGATGCCATAGAACTCAGGTATGCATTAGCGCCTTATATTTATACACAGGCTCGTACAGCTTATGACACAGGTATTTCAATATGTCGCCCACTCTATTACGAATGGCCAGAAGAAAACGAAGCCTACAAGCACAACGACGAATATATGTTTGGTGATAACATATTAGCAGCGCCAATAGTAGAACGTTCCAACAACAATGGCATTAGCCATAAAACCATTTGGCTACCAAAAGGGAATTGGTATGAGGTAAATAGTGGCGATATCCTGGAAGGAAACAAAAGTTATACTCGGACTTTCACCCAGGCAGATATCCCCCATTATTACAAAGAAGGTGCAATTATTCCAATGTATCCCAAACTATCTCACCTAAAAAGCCGTCCAGATAAACTTATTTTGCAATTTGCTCCCGGACAAGAAGGCGAGTTTATGTATTATGAAGATGAAAACGACAATGACAATTATCAAAATGGCCTTTATACATTCACTAAAATAACCCAAAACCGTAATGAAAAAGAAGGAACCTTCACCATATACCCACGTGAAGGTAATTTCAATGGCATGCCCACAAACAGAAGTTACGAGTTACATATATTAGCCGCAACATTCCCACAATCAGTTGAAGTGAACCACATTCCATATCAAATGGGCAATGAAGGGAATGGAACTTGGAATTATGACAGCGAAATGCAAATAATAAAACTCTATATTCCCTCAACTTCATGTGATGAAACCATCGAAATTAACATAATATTTTCAGAAGAAAGTGCAGTACAAACGACAAAAGAAGACAAAAACGCTTTCATCCACTATATTCAAAACGAAAAAAAACTATGTGTCAATACAGACCAGATTTGCCATCGTATAAAACTGTATTTACATGACATTACAGGAAAAATAATTTTAGAGCAAGACGAGAAAAACTCGATGGGATTTTACGTAAATATTCCCAACAGTACACCTAATGGAGTCTATATTGTCAAAATGGAATACGACGGCCATCAACAAACACAAAGAATAATCATATAAAAAGTTATATCATGAAAAGAATATTTTCCATATTCCTTAATATATGCTTTTTCTGTAGCCTATCATTGGCACAAGATTATACGCAACTCTATATCATTGGCGGTGCAACCGCCAATGGTTGGGATAATAACAATGCACAAAAGATGACACTGGTATCATCCAATACAGAAAATGCCATATTTACATGGACAGGACAATTAAGTGCAAGTGATTTCAAATTCATTAATGCCGGCGGAACCTTTTGGCCCTGTTTTAATGCCACGAGTGAAAATGAAATTGTCGTATTAGGCCAAACACACAATTTAGCCTATCATACCACTGAAATAGATGATTATAAATTTGTCATACAGAATTCCGGTTTATATACCATAACCGTTGATATGCGCCAACTTACTATGGTAGTCGAATCTGTTAACTTGGATGAACTACCAGAAAACCTATGGATATGCGGTAGTGCCATACCTAACGGCACGGCTCAACTTATTAAAGGCTACGACGGAACATTTTTCTTATACGGAGGAAGTTTACAAAATGGAGATGTAAAAATAATGGATACCCCTGCACCGGAACCTTATACAACCTATTATATTCCATATCAAGAAGCCATTGACATCACCGGCAACAGCAGATATGTTACAACAAATGACAATAATGCTGCCGGTTGGGAAGTTCTTGTTGATGATCCTGCCTATAAAATAAGAATCGACCTAATACAAAAAAGAGTAACCGCACAAGTCTTTTTGCCTTCACAAAAACTTTATATTATTGGAGGGGCTACAGAAGCTGGCTGGGATGCAGAAAAAGCGATTCTTTTATCCAATGAAAATCAACCTATTGGTACATACGTATTTGAAGGTGAATTAAAAATACGCAATGAAAATGTAGAACCCAACGCCTTCAAGTTCTTAGGCCAGAAAACATGGGATCCATATAGCATTCATGCTATCAGCGAAAATGCTCCAATACTAACAGCCTCATATATAGGAGAACGAAGTACTGTACACACATTTCCCGACTATAAATGGACTATTGACGAAGACAAACAAGGTCATTATACCATTACAGTCAACTTATTGAACGAGACAATCGAAGCTCAATATAATGGTGAAGAATCGTCATTGTCAACACCCAATGAAACAACAATATCAATTAACGGACATGATGGATTACATATATGGAGCACGAACGGACAAACAATAGATACATTGCATATCTACGATTTGTCAGGCAGGCTTGTCATCCACGAAAGACAATTTACTGATTTACATTTACCATTAGAAAAAGGCATCTACATTATAAGCCTCAATTCTATAACATATAAAACGATTATTTATTAACAACAAAGATTGTGAATATGTACAAAAGGCTCACAACGTACTTAATAGCAAGCATAAGTTGCTTACTAAGCGTACAAGCACAAACATCGTTCTTGTTTGACAACAACATGGCAGTATTCTATCCTGCAGATTTCGATTCTACCCAAACATTGCCATCATTTGCCATAACCAAGAACCTCCTATACCAGAATGACGTACCTGAAACTTGGGAAATACGTCCTGTATTCGGCACAACAGACGAAGGTAAAACTCTTGTTGAAATTACTTTCGAAGAAGGTACTGATCTATATGGTACCGGACTTGTTACCGGTGACTTACGCAGAAATGGTTATGACATACCATTATGGAACAATGACAACTACGGATATTACAAACCCGGTCTATACCAATCCCATCCATGGATTATGGGAGTACGTCCAAACGGAAAGACATTCGGTATTATTGCAGATAACAGTTGGCGTTCCAACATTAATCTGTCCAATCCTATAAAGATAACCAGCGAAGGCCCATCTTTCCGTGTTATTGTCATTGAAAAAAACAATCCGATGGAAATGATGCAAGCACTCAGCGAATTGACAGGACACATCAATCTGCCTCCATTATGGGCAATCGGTTACCATCAATCACGCTATAATCCTTCATATAAACCATCAGACGTATTATATATAACAAACGAGCTCAGACGTAGGCAACACCCATGTGATGTTATATGGTTTGATATCGACTATATGGATGGCAAACGCATTTTTACATATGATGCAACAAACTATTTCACGGCAGATGGTGTACCAAATCCTATTGCTATGAACGATTCGCTTCACAGCAAAGGCTTCAAAGCCGGCTACATTACAGACCCAGGTGTAAAAATAGATGAACAGTATAGTGTATATCAGGAAGGAAATGAAGGAAATTATTGGGTATTAAACAAAGACGGCGAAGCCTATGAAGGTGAAGTATGGCCCGGTATGTGCCATTTTCCCGATTTTACACGCCCAGAAACACGTGAATGGTGGGGAGAACGCTATGGAGAATTTGTAAAAAACAATGATATAGACGGGGCATGGAACGACATGAACGAACCAGGAGTATTCAACACTGAAGAATGGACCATGCCGGTAGACAACCAACACCAAGGCGGCGGAGGATTGGCAGCTGGCCCACATATGCGTTATCACAACTTATATGGCTCACTTATGTCACAAGCCACCTACGAGGGAATCATTGAAGCAATACCGGAAAAGCGCCCATTTATATTGTCCCGCGCCAACCATCTTGGGGCACAACGCTATTGCGCCACATGGACTGGTGACAACCTTGACACATGGAAACATCTGAAACTGACTATTCCTATGTGTCTCAATCTTGGCCTTTCCGGACAGCCATTCGGAGGTCCTGATGTCGGCGGATACGGACGTATTGGAAATGCTGATTTAATGGGACATTGGTTTGCTCTAGCACCTTACTATCCATTTTCACGCAACCATACTTCAGAACATTCACAAGAACCATGGGCATTCGGCAACAAAATTGAAACTGTTGCACGAAATGCCATCAATCGCCGCTATCATTTATTACCTTATTTCTATACATTATTCCACGAATCATCTAAAACAGGAATGCCTATCATGCGTCCTCTGTTTTTTGCCGATGTAACCAATGAAAATTTACGGGAAGAAAAACAAGCATTTTTATTAGGTAAAGACTTATTGATAATTCCACGTTGGGCAGTCAATCCGACCTTGCCTCAAGGTGATTGGGATGAACTTGCATTTGAAACAGAAGATGATGGGTATCAAGCCACGGTTGCTTTACGTCCAGGAGCCATACTACCTTGCTTGGGACATACCATACAAAGCACTGCGGAATATACCTGTGATTCCATTACATTGTATGTGAACCCTTTATCTGATGGCAACGCAGAAGGATACATGTATGACGATGAAGGAGAAGGGTTTGACTATAAAACAGGAGCATACGCTTTACTGTCATTCAATTGTACAAATAAAGGGAATGATTCCTTAGCCATTACCATCAGTCAAAGTGAAGGAACTTTTGTACGGCCAACAAGATATTTCCGCGTAGCGGTTGTCGGCGGAGAGGCCATACAATATTCCGATTGGAGCAATGAATTAGAAATTGTTGTCCCCAACGTATTAGATACAGTCAACACATTAGATACAAGCAAAATCGGAGTTTATTTCATTGCCGGTACCTTTACCAACTGGTTCAACGGAGACGAGGACAAAAGGTTAATGTTAAAAAATCCGTCAGAAGACGGAACCTTAACAAGCGACCGCCTCTATTTTGAAGCAGGAACATATGAAATGAAATTTGCAAACACAGAAAATTGGACTGGATCTGACTGGGGTGCAGAAGAAGGTAACAACAGCCTGACAGGAACAGCTATAAAAGGACCGGATGATGAGTGCAAGAACATCAAATTTTCGATTGAAAAAGACGGAAGCTATTATATCACATTTAATCCGAAAACACTACAATATGCCATTGTACGCACATATGAATCCAACCAAAAAGAAATGTATATTGGAGGAACATTTAATAATTGGACAACAATGGCAGGCGTAATGAATCTAGTGGGAGACAACCAATGGGAAGCTACAAAGATCTATATTCCAGCCGGTCAACAAGAACTGAAATTTGCAAACACTTATGATTTCACTGGTGATGATTGGGGCAATGCGCAGGGTTTAAGTGGAACTGCAGTTCTATCTACAGGTGGAGACCCCAATTTAAGTTTTAACATCACAACAGCAGGAGAATATACCATACGTTTCAACGACAACACATTGGAGTATAGTATCGAATTAACCTCTGGAGATGAAACTGGTATAAACGAAAACATCACGAAGCAAACCTATATTTATCCCAATCCAACCAATGACCTACTAAATGTCAATCTAAACAATGGAAAAGGCATAGTAGAAATTTATGCTATAAACGGCCAAATTGTTTTACGTAAACAACTGGATGCAAAATCATCTACACTTCATATTGCGCAATTGGCAAAAGGTACGTATCTTGTGAAACTTTTAGATGGAAAAGAAACATCCGTTCATAAACTCATAAAAGACTAACCAATAAAATAACAAATAATGTACAACGCTATGAACAAAAAAATATTAGGAACATTAGCGCTCGCACTATGCACTGCAATCATTTCCGCACAAAACCTATTGTCGCCTAATGGGCAGTTGGAAATGCAGTTTAGTATTGACAAGGGTAAACCAACCTATACCCTTTCCTACAAAGGAAAAACAGTGATAGCCCCCAGCCATTTAGGAATAGAACTCAAAGGAGAGGCACAGCGCAGAGACTTTAATGATTTTGACGCAAAAAATGAAGGTAGCAGTTACTCATTATTGAATGGATTTAGCGTAAAATCAACGGAAACATCTACTTTTGACGAAACATGGAAAACAGTATGGGGAGAAGAAAGCGAAATTCGCAACCATTACAACGAGCTGGCTGTAACTCTACAACAAAATGTAACCGACCGTATTATGGTTATCCGATTCCGGCTGTTTGATGATGGATTGGGATTCCGTTATGAATTTCCACAACAAAAAAACCTGAACTATTTTGTCATCAAAGAAGAACATACTCAGTTTGCCATGACGGGTGACCACATTGCCTATTGGATTCCTGGTGACTATGATACGCAAGAGTACGATTATACGGTATCACGCCTGTCTGAAATACGTGATTTGCAAGCTGGCGCCATTTCCGACAACCTGTCACAGACCACATTCTCACCCACAGGAGTGCAAACTGCCCTGATGTTGAAAACCGATGACGGCTTATACATCAATTTGCATGAAGCTGCACTTATCGATTATTCCTGCATGCACCTGAATTTGGATGACAAGAATATGATATTCGAATCATGGCTTACCCCAGATTCACAAGGCGACAAGGGCTACATGCAGACTCCTTGCCAATCCCCTTGGCGTACCATTATTGTCAGTGATGACGCACGCGATATATTGGCATCACGCATTACGCTCAACCTGAATGAGCCTTGCAAAATTGAAGACACTTCATGGATTAGACCCTACAAATATGTTGGTGTGTGGTGGGAAATGATTACCGGAAAAAGTGACTGGTCTTATACATGGGATTTTCCAAGTATCCATTTAGGAGAAACCGATTACAGCAAAGCGAAACCTCATGGCCGACATGCTGCCAACACAGAAAACGTAAAGAAATATATTGATTTTGCAGCCAAACATGGTTTTGACGGAGTCCTGGTAGAAGGCTGGAACGAAGGCTGGGAAGACTGGTTCGGTAATTCCAAAGACTATGTATTCGATTTCGTTACCCCATATCCTGATTTTGATATGGAAGGCATACGTGACTATGCAAAGAGTAAGGGAGTAAAAATGATTATGCACCATGAAACCTCCTCTTCCATCCGTAATTATGAACGCCATTTGGATAAAGCCTACCAATATATGGTGGATAACGGATATGAAGCAGTCAAGAGCGGTTATGTAGGCAACATCATTCCTCGCGGTGAGCACCACTATAGCCAGTGGCTGGTCAACCATTATCAATATGCTTTGGAAAAAGCGGCTGATTATCACATCATGATTAATGCCCATGAAGCAGTTCGGCCAACAGGTATTTGCCGTACCTATCCCAACCTAATTGGCAACGAATCAGCCAGAGGCACAGAATACCATGGTATGGCAAGCATTAAACCATATCATACAGCCATATTGCCTTTTACACGACTGATTGGTGGTCCAATGGACTACACACCTGGCATCTTCCAACACGACATCTCCAAATATAATCCAGACCGAAAAGTACATGCCAACACCACCATTGCCAATCAATTGGCTCTGTATGTAACCATGTACAGTCCGCTTCATATGGCTGCAGACCTACCAGAGACTTATGAGCAATATCTGGACGCCTTCCAATTCATCAAAGATGTAGCTATGGAATGGGAAAAAAGTGTGTATCTGGAAGCGGAACCTGCAGAATATATTACGATTGCCCGTAAAGCAAAAAATACTGGAGATTGGTTTGTGGGAAGCGTTGGAGGCTACAATGCCCGTACCTCAGAAATCAAGTTCGATTTTCTGGACAAAGGGAAAAAATACGAAGCCACAATCTATAGTGATACAAAAGATACCAACTATGAGAACAATTCACAGAGCTATGAAATAAAAACAATTACAGTGACCTCTAAGTCCAAACTGAAACAATATGTAGCTCCTGGCGGTGGTTATGCCATTTCTATCAAAGAAAAGAAATAATTCTTTTTTCACAAATGGGGTTGGAATTAAAATTGTGTATTTGTATCCATTCTTCCATAAAAAAACTGCATCACTTAAAATGGTGCAGTTTTTCTATTTCATCAGACTGTCTGAATATTAGTCGATATTCGGATTAATGCTATGCCATTGGTCGATAGGAGGCAGTACACCCATCTCAATTACCTCATCACGCAGCGCACATAAATGTTTGTAGCTTTCCTGCAATTTGGCTTCTTCTTCCGGCGTACCTTTAAGTTCCTTATAGCAAACACCGTCTTTGGTGATTTCCGTTTCCATCGCCATCATAATGTGGTCAAATCCGTGGCTATATACATATGTACCTGCAGGCCATGCGAAAGGTTTTCCTCCCATCGCTGCCGCAATCATCTCAATGGAGATATAGGCTGGGCTTTGGAATGAAGAACGTCCACGCAAAGCAATAATATTTGCTCCACCCTTAGTTACTTTTGTCTGGATTTCAGCCCATTGTTCTTTTGTCAGTTCAGGAGTACCTATTATATCCAATAACGGTTTGCCATCCACTTTAGCTGTAGAAGCATAAACAGCCATCTGTTCGCCATGACCACCATAAGTACGGCAATTCTCGATTTTATCAGGAGACATGTGGAAATGTTTTGCCAATTCACTGCGCAGACGTGTGCTGTCAAGTGCTGCCAAAGTAGTAACCTGAGACGGCTTCAAACCAGAGTATAACAAGGTAATCAATCCTGTAATATCAGCAGGATTAAAAATTACCACTACATGTTTTACATCAGGGCAGTATGCTTTTACATTTTTGCCGAATTCTTCTGCAATAGCCGCATTACCTTTCAGCAAATCTTCACGGGTCATCCCTGCTTTACGTGCAGCACCTCCAGAAGAAATCACATATTTGGCATCCGTCAATGCCTCTTTAATATCAGAAGTAAAAGTCAGATTCAATCCTTCAAAACCACAGTGAAACATCTCTTCTGCCACGCCTTCCAGACCTGGTGCATAAGGGTCGTACAAACAGATGTTTGGTGTAAGATGCATCATAATAGCTGTTTGTGCCATGTTTGAGCCAATCATACCTGCAGCTCCTACAATTGTCAGTTTTTCATTCGTTAGAAATTCCATAATCTCAATATTTAAAAGTGAATCAACAAACTCGTTTTCTTTGTCTACAAAGATAACATTTTTCCAGGCCAAGTGTTCAGCCTCATTCAAAATTTAATATATCCTTGCACCTAAGGGATAAAATCCGGTTTCTTCCCGTACCTCCTCCTTGCAGAGAAATTCCTTCTTAATCACGTTCTTGGCTGAATAGCCACTGCATAAAATCCGGATAATTGAATGCAGGATTCCAGCTTCCGTGATTACATCCGGGAAATTCAATG
>CALUKG010000004.1 GCA_944321155.1 uncultured Bacteroidales bacterium
AAAGCCAACTAATTCGCAATAATTTGTGGATGAATTAGTTGGCTAATTTTATTCTATTTACTGAATGTCCCTACCTAGTGTTACAATTGTTAGCAGTAATGTTAGCCAAAAGCCTCGGTTAGTTGTTAGTTTGTTCATGTTGGGTTGATTTTAGAGGTTATGTTTTGCTTTATTTATAGCTCAACAAGTTTTACCTTGTTTTGTCAAAGAGTTTGGATTACTTTGATAAAAATAGTCCGGCAAGAAAAAGCAATGACACTTGTTCTTTGATATTTTCACTGCCGGACCCCTCCCTATACAGTTATTTTAATTCCAAGTAATGGGCATGTTTTCAAATTCCAAATCCTTGATAGAGTTGTTGACCGTGATAGGTATGACGATTTTCTCAAAACTTTTCAAACTTGTATCTACATTTTTTAGGGTTGTGAACTGACCATTGTATTCAGCCCATACTTCAACACCATTGGGAGTGCTGACATTGCCTATATAGCCAGCCTGTACGCCATTTGTATAGGTTGCACCATCTCCGTAAGCTGTCAAGTAACCAAAATAAACACTGGAAACGTTTCCTATACTTTTTACGGCAATACCGATGCTTACTTCGCCTGTTCCAGAGTTACCAGTGCAATAATAACTGCCAAATTCCAATTCTTCAGGGAAAGGATTGCTGTAAGTGGTTTTTGGTTCCACATTAAACATTTCGCAACTGCTTAAACATACAGCCATCATAACTACTATGGCTGCCATAATTTTCTTCGTCATAAATTAATGATGATTAAAGGATTAATAATTATTGGTTGTTATTTTTGGCTTTCCAAAAAAGCCTTCATTTGTTCGTCGTATGTTTTCTTGAATTGTGCCTTGTCGAATGCGGCTTTAAGTTTTGCTTCACCTTCAAAAGCCTTTGTCAATTGATCTGCCAGATATTGTTTGTTGACTTGCAGGCAGACATGGTAGCGATAATTACCGTTTTCAAGTTTGAATAGTTTTTCTCCATTCAATTCTGCACCGGCAAGTGTTTGGTCAATTACAGAATAGGCTTGTTCTTCATACATGTTTACAACATCTATGTTTTCTGTAACGGCAGTGTTTTTGCCATAATTGTCAATTACGGCGCGAACCTGTACGCGGATAGTAGCAGCCAGCTCCTGGCGTGCATTTTGCAAGGCTACTTTTTTTGCCATAGACATGTCGGGGCTTACACCCTGTTGTACGGCACGCCAATATTCAGCGTCAGTACGATACTCTGGACCGCTTAGCGGAATGGCTATTTCCACTTCGCCTTTTTCCGGTTTTGCTAATGATTGCTGCGATTTACAACTTGATGCTACAGCAAGAATGGCTATAGATAAGCCAAATAAAATCAATGCATGTTTCATAATGATGTGTTTTTATAGATTAATGATATATGGAAGTTTGAAACGTATGCTTTCCTCTTTTTTTGTTTTCTGATTTTTTATGGTAATGGTACCGTCGGTCAAACTGCTTTTTGATGTTTGTTTGAAACGAGTACTATTGATAGTCAATATGATATGATTGAGTCCCTTTCCATAGGTTTGTTCGGATTGAGGTTCAATTACAACGTTAGGCAATTCATTTGTCGAAAATTGTAAAGTTTCAATAGTGAATGGAGCATCGTATTTTGAACGTAATCCAAAGTCAACCGTTATATTCTCAAGACAACTGTTCTCTTCATTGTATGTACCATTGATTTTGACGGTTCCTTGGGGGATAACCTCCATACTGTTTTCTCCTAAATCAAAGTAAAAGCGGTGGCGTTGTGTTGTCCCACCAAAATTGAACAGCAAGTCAATGGCATTTTCATCTTCAGGAAGGCAGCCTTCATATTCGTATGTTACGGTGAATGTTGTATCTATATTGGGTACAACAGAGATGTTTTGGGCAAATTCGCTTCGTGCATTCGGCATTTTTGCTTGGGTTGCCTTATGCCCATTTAATAGTAGTGCATAGTGATATGTGCCTAATTCGTTTGATAGGGTATTAACTTGCACTTTTTTATGAATTTGCCGTAGGTCTTCTTGTAATGATTGTGCTTCCTGTTTTCTGGTTTCGTCGAAAAAATAATTGATGAGTGGATTTAGTGCTAATGTTAGACTTCTGACATCGTCAAGATTATTTAGCTGTTCAGCTTCTTTCTTGATTGAAAGTAGTTGATTGTATTTTTCTTCATCATAGGACTGGAACTCGGCAATGAGTCTGTTTCGCTCCATACGCGAGAATGGATATTTCAAGAAGAATACATAATGATATTTTTTTTGCTTCTTGTCATATAACTTTTCCCAATAGGAATCTTCTGCATTGGCAATTGTGATGCCTGATACAAAAGGCAGTTGTACTGCTCTGGATTTGAACTCATTTCGGAAATATTCGTTTGTAGAATAAGTGTCGTTCTGCTTGGTTTGTTCTGTCATCATGCTACTTTCAGAGCTAATGTTGACTGCAATTGCATTGATAATTTCGTTTTTAATGTTATCCATGCATTTCTGTTTTGCCAGTTCCAGATTATCACTTTCAGCGGAAAAGGTGAGGTAGCCAGGAATTGTTTGTCCTACCCATTCCGGTCGCTTCTTATCACTGCGCTCCACAACTTTATATTGCGAAAAGACATTAGGGCAGCAACAGAACAAGAGGCTTATGATGCTTATTACATTTATTATCTTAGTCATAGGCTTGTTTGCTTTACTTGATTATAAACCAATCAGATTCCTTAGCCAAGTGCTCGTGCTACTTCCAGTTAGAGATGTTTGGGGGGCAATCTCACTGGCGTATTTGTAGGAAGATTCTATCTGTGCTTTTTTTAGCATTACCTCGTCTTCATGTACTTTTTGGGCATATTCCATCTGTATTCGAAGGCGTTCCAATTCTTCCGCTTTTGCTTGACGTTCCTTTTCCTCCATGGTGGATTGGATTTGCTCCATCATTTTAGTGGCTTTCCCAAACTGATTGCTTAAAGGATCTACAGTTGCTAAAATCTCCAGTGCTTCAGTGTAGTCTTTCTGAGCATATGCAGCCTGGGCAGAAATGATGATGCTTTCATTTTTTTTGTTCAGGTCTTGTAAAAAAATATCAGACATCAGTTCTGCAACGCTTGGATACTCAGGAACAGACTCGGGAATAGAAGATAAGGTGAGAAGGGCTTCGTCTGTTTTCCCGGTTTTAGCTAAAGACTGTGCTTTGGCAATTAAAACAGGTGTACGCTCTGCATAATAATCAATAATCTTCTCTCTAGCACTGGTCATGAAGCTACGGATTTCCGGTTTACGGGGGTTGAGTTGCCGTAATGCTTGTGTATATGCGGAATTTTCTGTTTTGTCAATTCCTGCTATTTCGATGCTTTTCTCGGCAACAATTACCTTTTCAATAGCATTTACCACATATAGTGATATTTCCAAGTGTACATTTATTTGTGGTGGAACTACAGGTACAGCCGTCTTTTCAAGTACACTTACATTGCATGTCAGAATAAAATCATTAGATTCAGAACCATATCCGTTGTTTGTGGCTATTTGCAGTAATTTTTGCTGGAGTGTGGGATGTAACCTTTCCGGCACATCCAATCCAGAAGGTAGAACTGGAGTTATTCCAATGTTTCGTTCTTGTGCCTGTAGGGACGTTATGATAAGACTACAGAAAATGAACACAAATATTCTCTTCATGGCTATTTGTTTTTATTTTTCACCAACAATTAATTGAGCAAATCCTAATCCGCGTGTTGCTAATTTTGAATCAACTCCGTATTGGTCACGCAGGTGTTTCTGTAAACCTCGTAGCCACGCACGAGCATCTATAGCGCGCTCCTTCTCATTGAACAATGGAATCATTACTTGCTCAAATGACATGAAATTTTCAGTGGCGTCAGTCAGGTTATAACGTCCTCCAACCGTATTGTCGCTAATCCAATTTTCGATTATTTCAGTTAATTCCATTCCATCAAATTCGCTCTCTAAGCCATATTCCAAGCTATCCCATGCACGAATCATGATACTGACCTCTCTACCGTTTTCAAATAAACCGTTGAAGTAGTTCTGCAATTGGTAGTTGAAATTGTCCATGTGTTGTAGAACCGCTTCTTCAAGCAAAACCGGTAGTTCGGCACTGAAAGAGGGTGCACCAGTACCTGACGCCCCTGCTATTTGTAGGCCAGTATATGCATCCAAGCCTTGCAGATTATATGTGATGGAACGTTTAGGACCAACAGTATTGATGGTCCATGTCAGTTGCATCCAAATGTCAGCTTTTGCACTGCGTTTTAATCTGTCAATTGGACTTTCCTTTATCATACTGCCATTGTGGCTTGTGTAAAGAGATGTTTCTGCTTCGGTAATTTCAAGAGATTTAAGAGCACTTTCCAGATTTTTTAGCGGAAATCCTCTTTCTGCCATTAACTCATTGATTTTACTGATGACCAATAATAAATCGGCATTTTCTTGAAGCGCTTTTTTGTAATCAGGGAATTTGCTTATGTCTCCATTTTCATCGATTTCCTGCATGTAGCCGTTTTGGTTACACCATAAATCACTGGGAACAACCATTATTATTGGTTTTTTTGCTTGTGAGAAAGCATTTACAGACAAGCAGACGAGGGCAAGACAGATAAATAGAAATTTCTTCATGGTGCAATTGTTTTAAAAACCAGCGTTTAGTGCCTTGATTATACCGGCATTTTCCAATTCTTTTCTCAAATCATCTTTTCTAACAGTGACAACAATACCAACTTTGTACAATTTCTTTGATATTTTAATCAAATCATTGGGATTGGGAATTCCGTTATTGATCAGTGACACATATCGCATATATGGTCCTCCATCTTTGAAAAATTCATCAAAATAGGCCTTGTTGTCTAACTCCGTTTGTAAGTCAGGTACCAAAGGATGTTGTGCAGGAATGCGGCTGCCATCAGTAGAAGCACCATAACCTTTGAATAAGATGCCATGGACTGCATTTTTTGCCGCTTGTTTTGAAGCTAGTTCTACATTCTTGGCGTAACTCCATACTTTTACAATGCATGAACCTTGTCTGGCTTGACCTATGGCAGGTTCTATTTCATATTCCCATTGTGTCGTAGCAAGATCTTGTTTGTTTTTTTTCTTGGCAGATGCTTCAAATGTAAAAGACAATAACGTTGCGATGATTAATAATAAACTAGTTTTTTTCATATGCTACACTTATTTCTTTTGTTCTTTTTCTTTTTCTTTTTTCTTTGCTGCTTTGGCTTCTTTTTTTGCTTGGGCTATTTTTGCTTTTTCTTGTTTTGCATCAAATTTGCCTTCAAATAACAACATACCTGGCATTAAATTTTTAGTACCTTTCAAAAGGGTGGCAGTTAATGGGCGTCCGCCATTGTTTTTTAGCTCTTCTTCAGAAACCATATAACGGTTGTCCCAAATTTCGTTTTTGTCAGGTTTTAATGTTCCTACTTGTTTGTAGAATGTTTGTCCGTCTTCGCTTACTTGCTTTTCGAGTACTACAAATTTGCTTTTAGGAGTGATACCTTCTTTTGTGCCTATATATGCTCTGTATCCGATGAACTTGTCCTTGTCATTGTAAGCGATTTCACATATTGGTGTTTTTACTTGGAAGACAGGGTATTTCTTTTGTAAGTTAACAATGTTTTTGTCCAACGTACGGGTGCAAGTTACTAACATCTGCTCGCTTTGACTTTTTTGCGAATACATGGTGCCTTTGTCTGTGTATTGCTCGTATTTTCCAATATATTTCATTTGGAATGTTGTGGTATCTGCTAAAAATGCAGAGATTTTTTCTGGTTCATTGATTGTGTAATAGTTGTTGTAGAAAGTGTTTGCAATAGAATCATTCCATTCTAATTGGAAAAGATAAGAATTGATGCGTACAACGAATCCGCTAATGTTGAGCATATCTGTGATGTCTCCCAACATTCCTGCTGCTGTGTTGACTAATCCACCAGTTGCAGATAAAAGTCCTCCAACCGAACTGCCAAGATCGCCAAATAACCCAAGTACTTCGTTGGCCGCATCACCTACTACTTGTGCTGTTTCACCTACAGCGCGTGAAGTCTCAGATACAATTTCTGCACGTTCTTTGTGATCAACATATGATATGTCGTTTATAAGAATAAAGGTTTTTCCTATAAGCTCTTCACCTGCGTCAGCCAACATGGCTTGCCCGCGGGTGGTGTTCATGGCATTTTGTGCGTCTAGAACTGTTGCGTCATATAATCCTCTTTCTGCAATCAGTTTTGTGTCAAATCCATTCCCATTGAAACAGAACCATTTGGCAACTAATTCTTTTGCAATCTGATTTTGACGGAGGTACTCAATAATTTCATTGGATAAGTCTACTTTACGGTCGGCATGTGGTGTTCCTTCTAAAAATTGTATTCCTATGTCGTGATTATCATATTTGTCAGGGAATGGCATCGATTGTACAGCTTGTCGGATTTCGGTGCTGAAAGAGTCTGCTGGATGTACAATCGTAAACATGGCAATAGAACTTCTTCTGTATTTTTCATTGAGCTGATTGCTTTCTTCTGCGCTCAGTTGGAAGCCACCATACAGCAAAGTAAGTAATAATAAAGATAATCTGACTTTCATAATTTGAATTTATTTAGAATTGATGTTTTTTATGTGCGGCGAAAGTACAAATAAAATTTCATACCATGAAACATTTAATGTAATAATTTGATATTAATATTAATGTTATGCACTTCTAGTTGATGGAAAATGTTGTATATTGTAGATATGAAAAGCAAGAAAAATTTGGGCGCACACCCTGTTGTTTTAAACCTGCGTAAAATAATGAATGACAAAGGAATAACTCAAAGTGTGATGGCTGAGTATGCAGGTGTGGAACCTTCCCAATTCAGTAAAATAATGAATGGAAGTGTTCAGATTAGTTTGTGGCAGGTTTCAAATATTGCAACAAGCTTAAATATGGATATAATTGACATATTTACGTATCCCGATAAATTTGAGAAAAAAAGTGATGCTATTGATAATAATGAGATAAAGGCCGTGCTGACTATTGAACTTAAATCCGATATGAAAAAGAAGATTTTGCGGATGATTTTTGATAAGGATGATATTGAACTTCTGGATAAATAAGACATGGCGGTTTGTTTTGTGAACTTCTGCACTTAAAAAGAAGTGCATGATAGTTTGTTTGTGATTTGGTTGTGCAAGCTTGTGCTTTGTTATGACTTTATCTGTTTTCTCGCATTGTAAAGTGTTTGTTTTAAGCCGTCTTTTCCTCTTTCCCCAAAAACTCCTACATTTGCACAGCAAATCATATCAATAATGGAAAATATCGAATATCTTAACCGCTATGAGCGTCAGTTGACGGAATTATTGTTGCGTGAAGTAACCAGACGTCGCTATTTGGATGGACAGTTGCTTCATTCTGATGACTTGGATGAAAAATGGTATCAGATTGCTCCCGATTATGTGTCGGATGCGGTACCACAAATAGCAGAGTATCCGAGTGTGGCATTGGCGTGGGCTGGTTATGTGGGTATGGCACTGGCTGCTTATTGGGATGAAGATTGGCAACGCTATTCCCGTAATCCTAATTTGTATCTGCATCTGAGAAACAAGCAGGGGTTTGATTTGTTGGATGAATATGTCCTTTACAAGGTATTGAAATTGCCGGAAGGAGGACTGGAGGCTACTGCTTTGGAAGATTTGATGCGTTCGTGTGCACATATTGTTTTGGATTTGATCCGCCACGAGCAAATCGAACCGCAAAGTGTTTTGGCATTTCATGTGTATGCAAGAAGCATCAAGGTTCTTTTCCGTATAGGGGCAGCTGTAGAGTTGAAACGCCGGAAATACAAATACGAGAAGATAAGTCTCGAAAAAAACTGATAATTCAGTCGTAATTATTAAAGGTTTGTAATTTGGAGGATAATCGGGAATTGTCCTCCTTGTTTGTTTCTATACACTTTTGTACTTTTGCGCGCTTTTTTGAAAGCACTATAAGGTATTAGTTAGGTATGAAAATTTATCGTCACATCCATCCCCATGGATTGCAGCGCCAGCTGGCCAAATTGGCAGGGCCTATATTCATGGAGACATTGCTCGTCATGACCCTCGGTGCAGTAGACACCATTATGCTTAGTCAGCATTCCGATAATAGTGTGGCTGCGGTGGGTATGGTTAATCAGCTTATCAATCTGGTCTTCCTTGTTTTTGAAGTGACAGCAGTAGGTACTTCCATTCTTTGTTCACAATACATTGGTGCCAAGTTGCATGACAAGGTAACACAAGTGGTTGGTGTGTCTTTATTACTCAACTTAGTGTTTGGTCTGACAGTAAGTGCTGCTCTTTATTTCGGGGCGGAACAATTGCTTTCCCTTATGGGATTGCGTCCGGAACTTATGCCCGAAGGTTCGACGTATATGCGTATAGTAGGAGCTTTTGCTGTGGTTCAGGCCATTTCAATGGCTATCTCGGCCTCTTTGCGTAGTGCGGACAAAGCGGTTTATCCGATGTTAGTGACGCTTATAGTGAATATACTTAATATTATAGGAAACTATACGCTTATATTCGGAAAGTTCGGAGCGCCAGCTTTGGGAGTAGAAGGAGCGGCAATCTCTACTGCGGCCAGTCGTACGGTGGCCATGTTGGTATTGTTTGTGCTTCTGTTTAAAAAACATATTCCTTCTTTTCCACGTCGGCTCTTTAAGCCATTCCCCTTTGTGGAGCTGCGCAATCTGCTTAAGATAGGCTTGCCTTCAGCAGGGGAACAGATTTCCTATAGCTTGTCGCAAGTAGTCATTACTTATTTTATCAATATGTTGGGTAATGAGGCATTGGCGGCCAGAACCTATTGTGTCAATATTATTATGTTTGTTTATCTGTTTTCTGTGGCTGTTGCACAGGGTGGGGCAATAACGATTGGACACCTTATGGGCGACAAGAAACCGAATGCGGCTTATGTATTGGGTAAAATGGTGATGCGTTGGTCGGTGACCATTTCCATTGCTTTGTCCATTCTGTTTGCTTTGTCCGGTAAATGGACTTTCTCCTTGCTTACCCATAATCCAACTATCATTCAAATGGGAGTGGTTATTCTTTGGATTGATGTTGTGTTGGAGTTTGGGCGTGCCGTCAATATTTTTGCTGTCAATGCCCTTCGTTCTGCCGGTGATATTTATTACCCGATAACAGCGGGTATTATTGTGATGTGGGGTGTGTCGGTGGCTTGCAGCTATTTGTTTGGCATTACAATGGGATGGGGACTTGTCGGTATGTGGTTCGCCTTTTTGTTGGATGAGAATATTCGTGCCGCTTTGTTCATTCGTCGTTGGAACAGTAAGAAATGGATCACGAAGGGTTTTGTTAAATAAATAATAATTGCCTTTATGCAATGATAGGCTGTTGAAAGGTATATTATGCTATCAATATATGCCAATTCTTCATTGGGCAAATTTTAGAAAAACGGAGTGATGAAGGACAAAAACGCTTAAACGAATTTGCGCTTTTGCCCTCTTATATCTTATCTTTGCAAGCAAATAATTAAACTCGCTGGTATGGGAGGATTTTTTGGAACTATTTCTAAAAAGGCTTGCAAAGCTGATTTGTTTTACGGAACAGACTATCAATCGCACTTGGGGACCCGCCGCGGAGGTATGGTTACTTATGACCCGGAAAATGGGTTCGCAAGGTCAATTCATAATTTGGATAACACTTATTTCCGGACAAAATTTGAGCATGAATTGGACAAGTTTGTCGGTAATTCCGGTATAGGTGTTATCAGCGATACAGACCCTCAACCGATTATCATTCACTCACATCTGGGTAAATTTGCTATTGTTACAGTGGCCAAGATTGTCAATATTGACGAGTTGGAAGCTGAATTGTTAGAGGCAAATATGCATTTTGGTGAACTTAGTTCAGGATGTATTAACCAAACAGAATTGATAGCATTGTTAATTATTCAGGGTAAGACTTTTGTTGATGGCATCGAAAATGTTTACAACAAGATTAAGGGGTCGTGTTCGATGCTTATTCTGACGGAGCATGAAATTATTGCGGCTCGTGATAAATTGGGACGTACTCCAATAGTTGTGGGTAAGAAGGAAGATGCTTATGCTGTAGCCAGTGAAACAACATCTTTCCCTAATTTGGACTTTGAAACTGAACGCTTTGTCGGCCCTGGTGAAATACTCCGCATAACTGCTGATGGAATAGAACAGTTACGCAAGCCCAACGAAGAAATGCAGATTTGTTCGTTCCTTTGGGTTTATTATGGTTTCCCCACTTCTTGTTATGAAGGGCGTAACGTAGAGGAGGTACGTTTTACCTGTGGATTGAAGATGGGGCAGAAAGATGATTCTGTGGTAGATTGTGCATGTGGTATACCTGATTCCGGTGTTGGTATGGCTTTTGGCTATGCAGAAGGAAAGGGCGTTCCCTATCATCGCGCCATATCTAAATATACTCCTACATGGCCACGTAGTTTTACCCCCGTTAACCAATCTATGCGGTCGTTGGTAGCAAAAATGAAGTTGGTACCCAATCGTTCCATGTTGCAGGATAAGCGTCTTTTGTTCTGTGATGATTCCATTGTGAGGGGAACGCAATTGCGTGACAATGTGAAAATCCTGTATGATTATGGTGCAAAAGAGGTACACATGCGTATTGCATGTCCTCCACTCATATATAGTTGTCCTTTTATCGGATTCACTTCCTCCAAGGGCGTACTTGAGTTGATAACTCGACGTGTCATTAAAGAGTTGGAGGGTGATGAGAACAAGAATTTGGAGAAATATGCCACCACAGATTCTCCGGAATATAAGAGAATGATTGAAGTGATTCGTGAACGATTTGGACTTACTTCGCTAAAATTCAATACGGTGGAAACTTTGGTGGAAGCAATAGGACTTCCTAAATGTAAAGTTTGCACACACTGTTTTGATGGAACCAGCCGTTTTTAGCTTTAGCTGCGGGTGGAGTGGATTTCAGATATTATATTTATTTAGATGGAAAAGATACTCGAATATTTTCCGAATCTTACGGAAACTCAGCAGCAACAATTGGCTGCACTTTATGATTTGTACTTTGACTGGAATGCCAAAATCAATGTCATTTCACGTAAAGATATAGAAAATCTTTATGAGCATCATGTGCTCCATTCTTTGGGGATTGCCAAGGTGTTGCAATTCAACCCAGGAACGGCATTGCTGGATGTTGGTACGGGTGGGGGATTTCCCGGCATTCCTTTAGCAATACTTTTTCCGGAATGTCATTTTACTCTTATTGATTCGATTGGAAAGAAAATAAAAGTGGCAACGGCAGTAAAGGAGGCTATTGGCTTGCAAAATGTTGAGGCAAAGCATCTGCGGGTACAAGATGAAAAAGCGAAATTTCATTTTGTTGTAAGCCGTGCAGTAATGCCTTTGGCTGATTTGGTGTCGTTGACAAAGAAAAACGTTGCCAAAGAACAGTTCAATGCACTTCCCAATGGGTTGATTTGCCTTAAAGGGGGGGAGTTGAATGAAGAAATAAGGCCGTTTAAACATTTGGCCTCAGAATATCAACTCAGCGATTATTTCAAAGAGGAGTACTTTAAGACAAAGAAAGCAGTTTACGTACCTTTATAATCATACGAAGATGAATATACATGTGTTGACATTTAATCCTTTTCAGGAAAATACATATATCATTTATAATGAGCAGACAAAGGAGGCTGCTATTATAGATGCAGGCTGTATGTTTGAAAAGGAACAGCAACAGCTGGAAAATTATATAGAGGACAATTGCTTAAAAGTGAAGTATTTGCTGAATACGCATTTGCACCTCGATCATCAGTTTGGTAATCATTTTGTGGCAAACAAGTATGGCGTGTTGCCTTTGGCATCCAAAGAAGATGAACCATTGGTGGATGCTTTGCCGGAACAGGCAGCCTTGTTTGGTTTGTCAAGGTTTAAGATGGAGAGCCAACAATTAGGAGGATATTTGGAAAACGGTCAAATCCTTCAACTGTGCGGAACAACTTGTCAGGTCATTGCAACACCGGGACATTCGCCAGGAGGACTTTGTTTCTATTTTCCGGAAGAAAAAATCCTTTTTTCCGGCGATACTCTTTTTGCAGGAGGAATTGGACGGACAGATGTGCTGAGAGGGGATTATCGGCAGTTGCTCAAAAGCATACATCAACGCTTGATGGTATTGCCAGATGAGACTGTGGTGTACTGCGGACACGGACCTCATACCACAATCGGGCATGAACGGATACATAACCTTTATTTGAACTAGTCATGACGGAAGAAGAAATCGTATTTGATTTTTTGGATAAACATCAGATTACATACGAGTGCTACCATCATCCGGCTGCGGCTACTATTGCGGAGGCTATGCAATATTGGAAAAAGGATGGTTCTGTGCATTGCAAAAATCTTTTTTTCAGAAACCACAAGGGCAACCGCCATTACATGGTGTGTTTCCCTTCCGATATGGAATTGCCCATTCATGATTTGGAAAGGAAGTTGCATCAAGGTAAACTTTCTTTTGCTTCGCCCGAACGCATGATGAAATATTTGGCACTTAAACCTGGATCAGTTTCGCCTTTTGGACTTATTAATGATACAGAAAATCATGTACATCTTTTTCTGGATAAATCATTGCAGACAGCCTCTTTGTTATCCTTCCACCCGAATGATTGCAGGGCAACGGTGGTAATTGCCAGAGATGAATTCGACAAATATCTCCGTGTCATAGGGAATACTTATGAATACATTGATTTCATGGCAATGGGAGAATAATGAAAGCAGAAAATGTTAAAAGCCTGCTAAATATATGTATTACCACAAAAAAAGGATTGCAAGCATACGTATATCCTTTTTTTTAAAGTACCTTTGTCCTCCAATTTAAAAATAAAAACATTGTGCTGCAACTACTGATAGTTACCATATTGATTGTTCTGGTAGCAGTCTTGCTTCTGGGATTTAAAATCTTTTTCATCAAAGGAGGGCGTTTCCCTAATATTCATATTGGTGGAAGTAAGCCAATGAAGGAAAGAGGCATTGGATGTGCCACATCACAGGATAGAGAGGCACAACAAGAGAAAAATAAAGTCAAAATAGATATAAAACAACTTTAATCATTTCATTTATGAATAAAACAATTAGCATCGTTATCAATGCAGTACTCGTAGTGGCAGTCATTGTGCTCTTCGTTTTGGTACTTAATAAGAAAGAAACAAAATCTTCAGCAGAAGAAGTACGTGAAAAAGTTCAAACTGGAGAAGTATTGCCGGTTGCCTATATTAATGTTGATTCGCTTTTATTGCAATATCAGTTTGCGGTTGATGCCAACGAAGCATTGATGCGTAAACAGGAAGATGCAAGACTCAAAATAAATACACAAGCACGTAAATTGCAGGCCGATATGGAAGAGTTTCAACGCAAATTGGAAAACAATGCTTTCTTGAGCCGCGAACGTGCAGAACAAGAACAAACCCGTATCCTCCAAAAACAGCAGGAACTGCAAAATCTTGATGCTAAGTTGACAGAAGAATTGATGGTTGAACAGCAGAATATGAGCTTACAGTTGCGCGATACCATTAATAATTTCTTGAAAGAATTCAATGCGGATGGCCGTTACCACATGATTATCAGCAACACAGCAGGTGACAATCTTCTTCAGGCCAATGAAGAGTATAACATTACAGCAGAAGTGGTGGCTGCGCTGAATAAAAGATGTGCCAAGAAATAGTCAACAATCATAAACAAAGGAAATAGGAAAAAGCGGTCTGATATTTCAGGTCGCTTTTTTGTTGAAATATGTGATGTTGTAATTTACTTCAGGGGAAAATTGTGTATTTTTGTGCCCACAAAAACGAAAGCTTATGGTCTGGTTTATAATTATTGCTGTTGCCGTATTGCTGTTAATAGGTGTATTGGCTTATATTTTTGGTAGAAAGGAAAATACATCTAATCTTCCTAAAGAAGAAACGGTGGCCGATGATGGAGAATGTTGCGGAGCCCATGCTGTGTGTGAACGTGATAGCCTTCTTACCAAAACAACCAAAATAGAGTATTATGATGATGAGGAACTGGATGCGTTGGCAGGCATCACTCCCGATGATTATACAGAGAGCCAGATAAAGCAATTGGAGGATGTGTTTTATACCCTCCGTGAAAAGGATGTAGCAGGATGGTTGCGAAGTCTTCAGACTAGAAACATTCAATTACCCGAGGAATTGCGCGAGGAAGCATTACTCATTGTGAGCGAACGGCGTAAAGCGTAGAGCAACGCACCGACACAAATCCCGCTGACAATACCCAGCCATAGACTGTCACCTGTCCCTATTTGGTCCATATAATTGGTGTCATAATGTTTTCTGTTGGCCATAAAATAGGAAACGACAGCCATACCGTTATTTACGGCATGACCTATAATGCCTAACCATAATGAGCCCGACCAGAAAACACTATATCCTAACATTGCCCCCAGTAACATGCGTGGAATGAAACCGTAAAACTGCATGTGTATGGCGCTAAAAAGGATGGCTGTTGACCATATGGCAATGTGTGGATGGCGTTTTTCTCCCAATAAAGGCTGAAGTGTGCCTCTAAATAATACTTCTTCTGATAATGCGGGACAGATAGCCATTACGAATAGGTTGAACAATAAGCCGGCAAAGGTACTATCTTGAAGAAATTGTTCGGTTAGGTTTCCTGCATTGGCTTCTGATGCTTGCATCCATGCCTCAATATCAGCCATGAACTCCGGTAAGCGGAGCTGTTCATTCAAATGACTCAACAAGTTGATGAATGGTATACCACAGATAAAGAGCAAAACAGTTAGTATAATTGGCCAGAAATGGGGTAGGTTTGTAAGTCTCAACCATTTCCATGGTTGGTCTGCCCACAAATAGCTGCATGCAATGCATGGCAGAATGAAAACGCAAACGCTTTGTATGACTTGCAGCCATTTTAAGGAAATAAGACTTCCGTCATTGAGAAGTCCCCATAAGATGATGGCTATTACCGAGCAACCCAACATAATACAGGTCAGTAACAGGATTTTCCCTAAGGGTGGTAGGTCTTTCAGTTGAATCTTTTTCATGCTTATTTGTTTATGGTGTGTTGCATGCTGAATTCGCAGCCGCAATAGGTTTGGTTGTAGAAGCCATATTGGGCAATCAGTTCTGAACGTCGGTTTTGCAGCCCTCCTTTTCTCCAGTTGGCTCCCCAGAAAATAGTGCCTTCGTTTGCTGCCATGGCTTTCTCGCCGGCTGCATTGATTTGGGCCAGATTTTTCCAACGGGAAGTAGATAGAGTAGTGGCAAATACTTGAAAATCATGGGTGGCAGCGTAGTGTGCGGTAGCCAAAAGTCTTATTTCAAAACATTTCAAGCATCTAGCACCGCGTTCAGGCTCATTTTCCAAGCCGCATATATCCTTTAGCCATGTTTCGTGTTGATAATCGGCATCCACAAAATCCAGTCCCAATAAGTGGCAATGTCTGATTGCCTCGTTTTTACGCTTCAGATATTCCTCTTCGGGAAAAATATTGGGGTTATAGTAAAACAGGGTAGGCCGTATGCCGTTTTCCAGCAAACATTCCACTATGGCTGAAGAGCAGGGAGCACAACAGGCATGTAACAGTATTTTGTCGGTTGATATGGGAGGCGTCAGTTTTGTCATCCGCTTTGTTTTTTATGGGACAAAGATAGTGCAAGCCGAGGTCAAAGCAAAATCCAAAACGCAGTTTTGTGCATTTGCTTTGACGAGGCGCCGCCTATCTTCTCTAAAGAAGTGCAAGCTGACAATTGGTGCAAGCTGAAATCAGAACCGAACTTGTTCGGATTATGATGAGGCGCCGCCCGATTGCAATGCAATTAATAGCAAAGCAAAATCCAAAACGCAGTTTTGTGCATTTGCTTTGCCAAGGCGCGCTTATCTTCTGTAATAAAGTGCAAGCCGAGTGGAACGATAATGCAAAACGCAGTTTTGTGATGGGGTTGATATGGGGACGGTTGTTAGGAGGTGATGAAAATAAAAACCTATATCGTCAAATAATATTGTCAAACTGCACAACATTATTGAAAATACTACGTTATACTATTTATAACAATATCTAAAATCTTTATGAGTGACTTACTGGTAATTTTATTACTTATTCTATTAAACGGTCTTTTTGCAATGTCTGAAATAGCATTGCTTTCAGCAAAAAAAGTAAAACTTCAAAAAGCAGGTTCCAAAGGAAGCAAAGCGGCAAGAGTAGCTCTCAAGCTGGCAGAGCAACCGGATAAATTCCTCTCAACCATACAGATTGGCATTACTCTGATAGGTATTCTTACCGGTATCTTTTCTAGTGATATGTTGGCCAAGAGTTTTGGTGATTTTCTTGTGGAAAAAGGAGTTGGTGTCTCTGTGGCTTACAAACTGGCACAAGGTATTATCGTTGTGATTGTTACCTATGTTTCCATTGTTTTGGGTGAATTGTTTCCCAAGCGAATCGGTTTGAATTTGGCGGATAAAGCGGCTACGGCAGTTGCTATTCCGATGCGTATATTGTCAATTGTTGCCATGCCCTTCGTGTGGACTCTGGCAAAAAGTACCCAATTTCTCTTGTGGGTGTTTGGCTTGAAAGATGAAGAGAATCAGGTGACAGAAGAAGAAATCAAGACCTTGATTGAGGAAGGGACAGCTTCTGGAGTGGTGCAGGAAGTGGAGCAGGACATTGTGGAACGCACGTTCATGTTAGGTGATATGGATGTGGACTCTATCATGACGCGTAGGCAGGATGTGGTAATGCTGGATGAAAATATGGACTATGCTACAGTGGCCGAAATCGTGTGTCAGTCAACATTTGAGGTCTATCCGATACGCTCATCTGCTGATGGGGCGATTATTGGTGGAATTTCCTTGAAGGATTATGCACGCTGGTCGCTTAACCAGAATGGTAAACTCAAGGACTTTATGTGTGAACCGGTCTTTTTCCCTGAAAATATGTCGGTTTACAAGGCGCTTGAAGCTTTGAAGGAACGTAATCTCAGCCGTGCTTTCGTATGTGATGAATTTGGTGATTTTGTCGGAATCATTACATTGAAAGATATGTTGGAGGCTTTGGTCGGGACATTGTCGCAGGATGAAAACAGTGATATTGTGCAACGTTCGGATGATGAATGGTACATTGATGGTCAATGTCCTTTCCATGATTTCCTGCTTTATTTTGATATAGAAGATATTGAGGCGGATGAGTATAACACCATGAGTGGATTGGTGCTCGACCTAATGGAGCATATCCCAACCGTGGGTGAATTTGTGGAATGGCAGGATTTCCGTATAGAGATTGCCGATATGGATGGCATCCGTATTGACAAATTGCTTGTAAAACGCCTTCCGAAGGAGGAAGAATAATTCTAAATCAGAAAGACCGGTATTGCCCTATGAAAACCATTGCCCTATTTTTGGCTTTGTGTTTGTCGGTACCCTTGCTGTATGCCGATGATGCAACTGCTATTATGAATGATTTCAAGAAAGAGAAGAAGGCCGATTATGTGAATCTGCCTCGCTTCCTCGTCAAAATGGGTATGAAATCAGCCGGTCAGAAAGAATTGGCAAAGCGTATTTCTGCAATCAGAATGTTGGATTTGGAAGAGTGTTCACTGACGGTAAAGGAGGATTATGCTAAACGCTTGTCGGCTCTCCCATCCCAAGGTTATGAGGTGCTGATGCGTATGAAGGATGGCGAAGATAAGGTGTTTTTCCTGATAAAGGAACAGCAGAATTGGGTCGTGGAGTTGCTTATTGGAAGTTGTGGCGATTCCAATAATCTGGTTCTTTTTTCCGGTGAGTTCAAATTGGAGGAATTGGCTGGTATGATTCAAATAGACAATTCCGCGGAAGGATGTTCTACAGAAGAGAAAAATTAATCATTAATTTGCATACAAAATGATTCGTAAAACCTTGTTGGCAGTTTTTCTTTTTGTCGCTTTGATTCCTGCTGGTGCAGAGTCTTTGGTGGCTCGTCTGGAGAAGATTCCTTCCGTGCAAACGGTCTATATATCCCCCAAAATGTTTCGGTTGATGGGAGTGAACCAGAAAGATAGCTTGCTTACGGAAACGTGTATTGACCGTCTTCATAGTATGGATATTATTGTTGCGGATGAACCATCAACCATTACCGCACTTACGAAAGAAACCCTTACGTATATACAGCAAAATGATTATGAAGAGGTTGACCGTCATCAAAATGACGGTGAAAATACAGTGACATACTACAAGAAACTTTCTCCCAATGCTGTATATATCCTATGTACCGAGTCATCCACAGAATATGTGGTGTCTGTTATACAGGGGAATTTGTCCAAAGAAGAACTGAAAGGCTTTATGAATTCGCTTCCTGTGGAAGAAAGATAAGGCCTTTCGTCAGTACTTCTCCGTTAAACCCATTCAATCATTGGATTTGGAAGATGTTATCGGACTATCCCCTATTTTCTAATGACCGATTGGGGTTAAAATTGGAAATAGATGAATGCCTGCAAGTCAGCCGTAATGAATTGGTAAACGACAAACACTACCACCACTACCAATAATGCGATGACAGGAACGGGCAGCAGTGCAAAATTCAAGCGGTACCAGCGTTTGAAATTGACCGGCAGCCAGTGGATAATCATTCCCAATACAATTAGTAGAAACACATTTTTGTATTCCCAGATTATTTGAGGAATAATGCTGGTATTCCATGTGCTGCCAATCTGGTTTACCATGTTTTTGGCGGTATTCCATGCCACCTCATTGGCTACAGCCGGGTCGAGGTTGGAGCCGGAGCGGAAAAACAGACGGGTAAAAGTGATGAATACGAAGGTTTGTGCCACAGCCCAAGCATGTCCCAAGTATTTAAATGGATATTGACAGCGTGTCAAATGGTAGATGTAACGGATAAGGGAACCGACACAGATGATGGCAACCCATACGAACAGCATGTTATAGACGGGTTGTGGTGTGAAATGGCACAGCAGACCAAGTGCTAAGGTGGTAGCACCCACCCATACCATTCGCCAAATCCATTTCATGTCACGCCAAAATTTATAGATAATCATTCCGACACCGTTCAGTCCACCCCAAATCATGAAGTTCCAGCTGGCTCCATGCCATATACCACCTAAAAGCATAGTGATGAACGAGTTCAAGTTGGTAATGATTTTGATTCGTTTCTCGGGTTTGAACCATGCCACAAGTCCTAAAATCAGGGCAACACCGATGACGGCCAGTGCCGCATATAGGCTGCCGGAAAGGATAAGGGCTATGAGCGAAATAAGTATAATCCAGAAATAGGTTCCGAAACTTGCGTTTCTGTTACCTCCTAAAGGAATGTACAGATAGGTTTGCAACCAGCGGCTCAAGGATATGTGCCAACGTTTCCAGAAATTGCTGGCATTGGGTGCTTTGTAAGGTGAATTGAAGTTCTGCGGTAGATAAAAGCCCATCAGCATGGCCACACCGGTGGCGATGTCGGTATAGCCTGAAAAGTCGGCATAAACCTGCAAGGAGTAACCAAATAAAGCCATCAGGTTTTCAAAACCGGAAAAGAGCAAGGGATTTTCAAAGACGCGGTCGATAAAGTTGACGGCAATATAGTCACTTAAGATAATTTTCTTGGCCAATCCGTTGATAATCCAGAATACGGCGATACCAAATTGCCGTCTACCTAAGTGATAGGGTTTGTAGAGTTGTGGAATGAACTCACTGGCTCGCACAATAGGACCAGCCACCAACTGGGGAAAGAAGCTCACATAAAAGCCGAAGTCCAGCAGGTTTTTTACCGGACGGATGTCGCCTTTATACACATCAACAGTATAACTGATTACTTGGAATGTATAGAAAGAAATGCCGACGGGTAGTATGATTTGGTCAATGCGGAACCGCTCTGTGCCTGTCAACGCGTTACCTATCCATGCGAAGGCGTCAAATACGTGCAGTTCCCAACCGAACATGTTATTGATGACATCCGTAAAGAAATAGGCATATTTGAAGTAACAGAGCAGGAACAGGTCGATGACTATACTGCATATCAGCCATGCTTTCTTTTTGATGGCACTACTGGCCTTGTCTATGCGTTGCGCTATTAAGAAATCAGAACAGGTTACAAACATCAGAATCAGCACAAAAAGCCCACTGGTTTTGTAATAGAAAAACAGACTCACAAAAAGCAGGAAGCTGTTACGCAGGAGCCGTTTGCTCTTGATGAGACTGAATACAGCAAAAACCAAGGCAAAGAAAGCCCAAAAGTAAAATTGGGTAAACAATAAGGGAGAGTTCTCGTCAAAAGCGAAAACGTCTTTTATGAAGTTCAATAATGTGCTCAATTCCATTGTATAGTGTTTGTTTATCGCTCAAATAAATAATCGGTTAGCAAAGCATTGTATAATAAGTCGCCTAGCAGGTTGTATCCATCAACGGTAAAATGTAGACGGTCGCGGCGTACGAGACCTTCAAGTTCCCAACTGTCAACGGAGCCATATCCGCCCATGATGTCAAATAAATCCCACACGGCTCCTTTGTATTCTTTGGCCAAGTCATAGAATGCTTCCTGAACTATCCTGCCGTTGGCATTGGGTGCCATTCTTCTGCGGCTTACGTAGCGGTAACTGTCGTTGTTGGTGATGAAAATGAAGGCACAATCCGGTGAAACTCGCAAAACCTGATCGATCAGTTGCCTGTAGCCCCATTTGAAATGCTCAGCATCAAATCTTCCGTAGGGCACGGCTGCATCGTTGATGCCAATGGCAAAAATCACCAGGTCGGGCTTGACCAATTGCAGATCGCGTTGTAAATCAGCACAACGTAGCCAGGCAGGAACGGCTGCACCATTGACTCCAGAAGAGAAATAGCGGATACCGCCTTGTCGGTTGTCTGGCTCGATTCCTGTCAGTGTAAACCATTCGTCATCGTCAACATTCATGTATAAAGTGGTCGAGTCTATGGCATTTTTCAAATGGATAATGTAACCCGGCTTGATGCTGTCACGTTGGGCATATAAAGTGTCTGTACCATTTACGATGTAGGGAAAAATAGAGTCGTTTGAGCCATAACCTAATATGCGTAGTTCATTGAATTTCCACAATCCGTTTCCGTCCGTATTCAGGCGTAGGGTGATGCTGGCATTTTCGTCGCTGGTGCGTGCCGCCATGCCGGTAATTCCCAAACGGTAAGGCTGTTCTTTCTTGGTGTTCTTGCCTGTTGTCCAACTTCCTGTATAACTAACCTTATAGTTGTATCCATAATTGGTACGGGCAATGGGATAGGGGAAAAGAATGCCTCTTCCTGATGCCAAATCGGGTATCATATTGGAAAGGTTTAAGCGCATGCGGTGGGAAAAAATATCGGCTTGCACATGTGAACCTCCCACATGCCATACATTTATTTCGCCCCGCCCGAAAACCAGTAGGCTGTCCATTTTGGCATAGAGCGTGTCCTGCCGTTCATGGCCGTTGGGGAAATGCAATACATTCCTGTCGTAATGCACACATCTGTAGGCCGGCAATTGCTTCAGGGGCGGTTGGGCCGTCAATGGAAAAAATATCAAAAGGAATATGTTCAGGCAGAAAATTTTCTTGATTAAATTCATAACGTTCTTTATTCTTCAACTTGGGTTTCCTCTAAGGCGGCTGCCTCTTCTCTCAATAATAGGATGCTGTCATTCAACATCTTGGTGGTGTCGCTCCATTGCGTGGTGTCTGTACGCCACTTGTGGTAGTCGTAATAGAGCATCAATGATTTGCACAACATGTCGCCTATGCGTTCGGCGCCACCTCGTGAGAAATGCACATAATCAGAAGCGGCCAGCGGCGGTTGTGCATTGACCCATTGTACCATGGAATTGTGTCCGCCCATTACGCTATATAAGTCCCAATAGGCAGCACCGGCATTCAACACAGCATGGCGGATCGAGTCAATCACCATTGGCAAATGAGGATAGGTCTCCATATTGGCTTTTACCTTTGTGGCCATATCCGACGGCCCGATAAACAAGATGGAAGCATCAGGAGCAAGCCGTTTCATGTATTTAATTTGTCGTGCCATCTGCTTGCCGTAATTACTGATGCTTTGCGGTTTTTTCAGATAGGGTACAGAGTTGCCGCCAAACTGCATGATGATAAGGCGCACATTTTCGTTGCGGAAATAAGACGCAAGCTGTTCTCCATTCATTTGAGTGAAAACAGTTCCCGAACAGCCTCTCATAGGAATGTTGTCTACCGATACTCCATTTTTCCCGTCGAGCATGATGCCATAAAGGGCAGCTTTTCCGCTTATTTCGAGTTGGGCTCTTACGCTGCTGTCTGGCAGATGGAAACTGAGCTCAACAATACCCTTCTGAGTACTGTCAGCCCATAGGGTAGTTCCGTTGCAACGTATTTTCAGTGTGTCTTCAATCTCGCCGGCCAATACCCTAACTTCTGTAAAATAACGGCTGGGCGTATCTTCGCTTACACGTGATAGTGGATAGAAACGTAAATGGATGGTTGTGTCCAGAATCGCTTTCTGTCCCATAATGCCATATAAGTCATTTTCTGCACGCATTTCACTGTTTCCATAAACCAGGTAGCGTATGAGTTCCTTGTCACAGGATTGACCTATAGATACGGTCGGAATGGTTTGGATGGCAGGCACCAGCCCAACACCTTGTCCACCAAATTCCGATTGCAATTCTGTTCGGAGAGTACTGCTTATGCGGTCCTCTTCAATCTGGGAGTCACCATAATGTACAATGCGCAATTCCTTGGATTCCGCACTGTCCAATGCTGCAAAAAATGCGTCTAAGGTATGCAGGTCGTTGTCGGGAAATTCAATGCGTGCCGGATTATTTTCAAAATAATCCAAGTATTGGCTCTCTTCCTCCATACGCATCTCTTCCAGGCGTCGTGCCAACAGTTCTTCTGGCGATTCCTTGGGCCCTTCCACTGTGTCGGTCGGTGCTCCCAGCACTTCTTCCAGTGATGGAAATTCCAGCTCTAAAGGACCGATTTGCACACCGTCTTTTGGGAAAAAGAGGCATAAGAGGGCCAGAAGGCCAATGATGGCAAATATGAACAGGGTTGTTTTGTATGCTTTCATCTATTGATATATTTTCAGTCGTTGGCCAATTTGAAGCATGTCGGAACGCAGTTTGTTCCAACGTTTGATTTGTGATACACCAACACCATATCGAAGTGCAATATGTCCTAATGTATCGCCCGATTTGACTCTGTAAACGATATATTTGGGGAGTGGGGCTGGACGCTCGGTCGGCAATACAATCCGGCTAGTCTTGCTTTCATCTATGGCATGTGAGTACAGAGAATCGGCGGTGGCATTGAACACCTCGTTTTTGGATGAGGGAATGTAGATGCGGCTGTCTTTATACAGCAAATGGCTTTTAGGACGGATGCAGGGATTATTGGCAACCAGTGCCGCAGAATCAATTTCAAGCAAGCGGCAGAATTCGCCTATTCTGACAGTCTTGCGTAAATTGATGGCGGTTCTGGAAGGTAGAGTGTCGTGTGTCAATGCTAAATAATTCTTGAATCCTACTTCCATGCGGTTCAGTAGAAAAACAATACTTACATCTTGATTGTAGTATATGCGTTTAGTTGCACATTTGGTAAATTGGCGTAATGTCCTTTCAGCATCGCAATCGTTTAGAGCATACAAATCCGCCAGATAGGCTGCAGCTGCCAGTGTGGAACTTCTCATATCGTGGCGCTCATCATATCCCGGAGTCATCAATAATCCATAATGATGGGCAGCAGCAGCGGATAAAGCCCATGGTCCGGCTGCGTATTCATTGCTGAAGCGCTCGTTGCATTCAGTAAGTAACAACGGAATAAACCGGAAGTTGGAAGGTAGCCCGTATAGTTCCAGTTCGTGGCTGATTAAACTGTCATAGGGCATATACGGACTGTAGTCTATGTTTGTGGCGCCATAGGTGTTGCCAGTCCATACTGTCATTAATAGGATAATTGCGTTCTTTAGGAATCTGTTCACCTTTAATTCTGTTTCAGTAGAGTTTGGTTTTATCCCACAAAAGTACGACAAACAGCCAATAACTACAAGACGAAGGGAGGATAAATATGAGGGAATTGTCTCTATTGTGTGTGGTTTTGGGTTAGGACAAATGTTATAGAAATATCAAATTGGTTTTATAAGTCCAGAATTACGAAAAAGAACCGCATAGTGACTATGTGGTAAAGTCGAATGCGGCTCATTGACAGTTAGACGTGAATTACATTGCTTGTTCGTTATATTTGTTCAATTCAACTGGCAGATAGACTCAAACCGCCGTATGCTGTCTATATTTGCAGAGTAACCAACAGTACAATCATTACTATCAGATTGGCGAAAAGAAAGAATGAAGTTACAGAAGGAACGTTGTAGAAACGTTTTTTGTGCATCAGCACAAGTGACCAGATGCAAACAAAGAACATTGCAAAAACAACAGTTGCTACGGCAATCATGTTCAGCGGTTTTGTGTCATAAAGCATTGCCGCACCCAACAACCATGAGGGTGCCAAGGCTACCAGACTCCACAACACTACTTTTACGGCATTCTCCTTACCCCATAATTTTACATTGTACCACAAACCGATGATGACGCAAAGAGCGCACCACATCCAAAATTCAAGCGGTTGTAGTCCGGGCGATAATATACCTATAATTGCCTCCATGAACAAGACGAACATGCTTTCTGCCTTTTTCTTGTCCAGCACAGGCATCATGCCCGTGTCATTTATTTTCTTTTCCATAAATATTATCCAATTTATTGTTTGTTGTTATCATATACATCAATCAAGCCAAATCAGCAATCTGCACACCAAAGCCACTGCGATTCCAAAATTCAAAGACAGGAACATCAGGGTTAATCCCTGCATGTTTCCAAAACGTTTTCTGAGTATAGGGACAATGGAGTAGATCAACACAAAAAGTGCCAGACCAGCTACAGCAATAGCGGCTGTTAAGGTCAAAGAAGATATATTATACAGCATTGCCGCCCCCAAGAGTCCCAAGGGTACTATTCCTGCCAACCACCAAAGCAACACTTCCACAATATGCCTACGACCATAGTTCCCAATTGCTAAAATAAGATAGATAAGGGCAAACACACTGTACCCTTGCCAAAATCTGCCAAGCGTATAATCGGCCAAAAGACTCCAGCAGCATACGAACATTATCAGCACACCGACTGCATTTGTCGAGTGCTTGATGGGCAACTTGTTTTCATTCTTTTTTTCTTCCATGACTATTAAGTTTAAACCGTTAATCTTTTATTCGAACAACACAAAATGAGTTCTTCCGGAATACAAATGTTCCGTTTCATACACTTCGTAGCTTCCTTCCTCTGCCACTACATCATCTGTAAGCATTTTGAAATCAGCATTATCAAATACGAAATTTCTTTTTTCAAAAATATTCAGGCATATCTCTGACTTCATATCATAATTTTCCCATAGCTCCTCGTAAAAGAATATGCCGGTTATTTTCCCCTTCCTTATTTTGGGAACGCCATATAAAATAATCTCACCAGATAGAATCCTCACTGCCAATTCATCAATGTCCATTAATCTCCATCTGTCATTCTTGTCGCATCCTATAAACTGCCGTGCTATTTGTGGATCGGGCACATAAGTGTTCCATAGTATTTTACTGTTTACATATACACTGATTGCTCCATTAACTATCGCAGCTATGGGTTCATACTTCTGATCTTCCAAAGATTTTTCCATTTGCATCTCCATAAATTTTTTACTGTAGGAAAACAATAATGATCCATGAAGCATGGTAAGTCCTTCAAAATATTCTTGAAGCACCTCCTGCACTTTTGCATCATACTCTGTTGTTATGGATTCATCCATCAATATGTTCTTTCCTTTATCCGACAATTCAATGCCATGATTTTGCTCTGCGTAGTAAGACACCAAATCCAAATGTTCTTCAACGCTCATGTTCATTAACTCATCTATTGGATGCTCATTCAATAAAGCCATGATAACTTTATTGTGTAGTATTCCCATTTCAGAGGTCGTAATGCCATTATATGAAACACAGTTGTTTGTAATAGGAACGGTACAATCCACGGAATTTGGATAGGCAATATACACTTCTGGTTCTGTCGAGATTGGGCCAGTAATGGCACAAGTGGAAATTGCAGTGGAAACGGATGCAGAAGCGCCATATACGCCACCTCCTACACAAGCTCCAATTACAATTCCTTTTATAGGTTGCCCAAAATGTAACCCTATGCTAAACCCCATTTCTACCCCTTTGGCAGCACCGATTTTTGCGGATTGAAAATCAGCCCAAAACACTTCCTCCCAATTGATCTTTTTCTGGACTTCAAGACTGTCCATGGGTTTCTTTTTGCTGTCAAACTCAGGAAAAACAGTTTCGTAAACCGAAATCGAAGCGTCAGTTAACAACATAGGAGTTGCGTCTTTTGCAATTTTATTCTCTTGTATAGGAGATAAATCTTCATTAGTTGAACACGCAGAAGCAACTAAAGCGATAATAATTGCAAGAAAATAATAGAATCTTTTCATAATAAAATAATTTAAGTGTTTTCTGCAAATATAGAAAAAATATATAATCTGCAAAATGTTTCGATTTTGCTTGATGCTGTATTATGGATTGTTGGATTTTAACGAATTAGCATGAAATGTATGCTTGAGTCGTTAGAATAATAGCAAAATGTAAGCTTTGAGTTGAAACTGGATGTATGAATAGATGTTGTAGACTGTCAAAAAGAAAGAATGAGAACTGAGCGGCAGACAAAAGAATATGTTGTATAACATGTATTCCAGCGGTTTTTCAGATGGAATTGATAACAGGATAACTAAAAGAAGTAAGCTGTCAATGATATGTTTTACTTCACAAAAAAATAGTACCTTTGCTCAATCAAACTCTACCTTTACGAAACTTATGTTACAAGGAAAGAAAATCATATTGGGTATTTCGGGGGGAATTGCGGCTTACAAAACGCCGGAATTGGCCCGTTTGCTCATAAAAGCAGGAGCGGAGGTGAAAGTGGTGTGCACGGAGAGTGCACTCCAGTTTGTTACAGCTTTTACCCTTGAAACACTCACGCACCATAAAGTATATGTGGACATGTTCCAGGGTCCTGCAGAATACCATACAGAGCATATCGCCTTGGCCGATTGGGCGGATATGATGATAGTGGCACCAGCAACCGCCAATATCATAGCGAAAATGGCTCAAGGGATAGCAGATGACGCTTTGTCTACTACTTATTTGGCTTTTACAGGAAAAGTGCTGGTGGTGCCTGCCATGAATGTTCATATGTATGAGCATCCCGCAACGCAGCACAATATTCAAACATTGACAGAAAGAGCTGTGTGCGTCATGCAGCCCGAATCCGGCGAGTTGGCTTGTGGGGTGGTGGCCAAGGGACGGATGCCGGAACTGCATGCTATTGTAAGGCAGGCAACGGAATTGTTTATGGAGCAATATCTGGCAGGAAAACATATTTTGGTAACTGCCGGACCTACCTATGAGAAAATTGACCCAGTCCGTTTCATCGGAAACTATTCTTCCGGAAAAATGGGGTGTGCCATTGCAGAGGTGTGCGCACAACATGGAGCGCAGGTAACACTGATTGCCGGACCTATGCGGCAGGCAACGATGCATCCGTCCATTACACGGATAGATGTGGAATCGGCACAACAAATGTTTGAGGCAGCCACAGAGGCCTATCCGCATCATGATGCAGCTGTGCTTAGTGCGGCGGTAGCCGATTTTACACCCGAAACTACTGCTGACCAAAAGTTGAAACGGGGTAAGGATGACTGGATGCTTCGTTTGAAACCGACTTCCGACATTGCTGCCGCATTGGGAAGGATGAAAACGGACAAGCAAGTCTTGGTGGGATTTGCTTTGGAAACCAATGACGAGCAAGCCAATGCGCAATCAAAACTGGAACGGAAGAATTTTGATTTTATCGTGCTCAATTCCTTGCGCGACAAAGACGCTTGCTTCGGATATGATACGAACAAGATTACCATTATCAATAAAAACGGCTCAATGAAAGAATTTCCGCTGAAGCCGAAATCAGAGGTGGCGGAAGACATTGTGGCGCATTTGTCAACCTGTTTACACTAAGGGACTATGAAAAGAATATGCCTATTATTGCTCGTGTTGGGCACCATGGGATGGATGAAAGCGCAGGAATTGAACTGCAATATCCAAATCAATGCTGACCAGATACAAGGAACGAACACCTCGGTGTTCAATACGCTGCAACAATCAATAAATGATTTTGTCAACAACCGTCGGTGGACAGATATGACTTTTGCCAATCAAGAGAAGATTGATTGCAATATGACCATTATTCTGTCATCCTATAGCGATAATATCATGGTGGGTACCTTGCAGGTCCAATCCCGTCGTCCGGTTTATAACACGTCTTATTCATCGCCGATACTCAATTTCCGAGATGAGAATTTCACGTTTTCCTACACGGAATTTGAGCAGCTGGAATATCAGGACAATGTGTTTACCACCAATCTGACCGCCATGTTGGCCTATTACATTTATCTGATTATCGGCTACGACATGGATACCTATTCACGTTTGGGTGGAACGCCTTATTTCCAGAAAGCGGAGGATATAGCTTTGGCTGCCCAGAGTGCTTCGCTTGACGAATCGGAAGCGGCAGGATGGAAATCTTTCAGCGATACGAAAAACCGCTATGCATTGATTAACAATCTGATGGATGAGGCGTTTAAGTCTTATCGCTCTTTTTTGTATGACTATCACCGCTTGGCGCTTGATGAAATGGTGGCAAATGTGGCGAATGCAAGAGCAAAAATAGCGGAAGGGCTTCCTGTTATCCGTGAAGCAAACCGCGCACGTCCTTCAGCAATTGCGATTGTGGCTTTTTTGGATGCTAAAGGGGATGAATTGGTGAACATCTTTTCCAAAGGTTCGGAAGCGGAAAAAAACACAGTGCATGAGATTTTGATGGATGTTGACCCTACCCGCAATACACTGTATGATCAATTGCTTGAATAATCATGTTACGACATTTATCCATTCATAATTATGTGCTCATCTCTTCATTAGAGATGGATTTCCATGCGGGTTTCTCGTCCATTACGGGTGAAACGGGTTCGGGAAAATCAATCATATTGGGGGCTTTGGGACTTATCATGGGGCAGAGAGCAGATAGCAAAGCTATTTCAGAAGGGGCACAGAAATGCGTCATTGAAGCGGATTTTGACATCTCCCTCTATCCGTTGCACGATTTGTTTCAGGAGAATGATTGGGATTACGACCCGCAGCATTGCATAGTGAGACGTGAGTTGTCGACCAATGGCAAATCGCGTTGCTTTGTAAACGACACTCCCGTAACCCTTGCGCAACTCAAGCAACTCACGGCCCAATTGATTGATATTCATTCGCAACATGAAAATTTGCTTTTGGGAGCCAATCATTTCCAATTGGATGTCCTGGATACACTTGCGCAGAATAAGGCAGAGAAAGAGGCGTACAAATCGGCATATGATGCTTTCCGCAAAGCGCAAAGTCACTATAATACTTTGCGTGAAATTATAGAGAAGCAGAAAACGGATGCTGATTATATACGTTTTCAATTCAATCAGTTGCACGAGGCGCATTTGCAGGCTGATGAGGAAAATGAATTGGAAAACCAACTGAACATCATGGAGCATACGGAGGAAATCAAAACCTCCTTGGCACAGATTGTGGATTTGTTTGAAAATGACGAGCAGGGCATTCTTTCACGTATGAAATTTTCGGCCAATCTGCTCAACAGAACAGTGACGCATTATGCAGAACTGCAGAATGATGCGGAACGCTTGGAGAGCGCCTATATAGAGCTGAAAGACCTGGCTGACGGTTTGGCTGACCGCTTTGAGAGGATGGACTTTGACCCACAGCAATTACAGTATCTGCAAGACAGATACAATTTGCTGAATACCTTGATGCAGAAACATAACGTGCGTTCTACTCGTGAATTGATAGCCTTGTATGAACAGTATGACAGGCAGTTGCAGAACATTGACAATGCTGATGAGGCAATAGAGGAAGCACGCAAGCAAATGGAACAAGCACGGCAGGTGATGCTGCAAGCAGCACGGGCCTTGTCGGAAACACGTCAAAAAGCGGTCCAACCTATAGAATTGCGTCTGGTGGAACAATTGAGGGCATTAGGCATTCAACATCCGCAGTTTCAAGTGCAATTGTCACCGCTGGAGCATCCGCAGGAGAGTGGTATGGATGAGGTTACTTTCCTTTTTGCCGCCAATAAGAACCAAACCTTGCGTAATGTGGCAGAGGTGGCTTCTGGGGGCGAAATTGCCCGGCTGATGCTGTGCTTTAAGGCTCTTCTGGCGGAAAAACAGGCTCTCCCTACCATCATCTTTGATGAGATTGATACGGGGGTGTCCGGTGAGGTAGCCAATAATATTGCACACATCATGCAGCAGATGGGAACGCACATGCAGGTATTGGCTATAACGCATTTGCCACAGATTGCAGCAAAAGGAAATACGCATTATAAAGTGTATAAAAAGGATACCGAAGAGCGTACGGAAACATTTATCAAGCAATTGACGCCAGATGAGCGCATTCGTGAGATTGCTCAGATGCTCAGTGGTGCAAGCATTACGGAGGCCGCTCTCGAAAATGCCCGTATGCTGTTGGACGCTAAGGAATAAAGATTTTGGATAAATATGGGCTAATAGCAACGCCCCTCAAAAGTTTCCTGTACTTTTGAGGGGCGTTGCTATATGAAATCTGATGGATTACTCCACGGTTACTGATTTGGCAAGATTACGGGGCTGGTCCACATCACAACCTTTTACCACGGCAATATGGTAAGCCAGTAATTGCAATGGGATTACAGCAAGTAATGGTACCAGGCATTCTTCTGTTTCGGGTATTTCTATGACATAGTCAGACAGTTTTCTGACAATCTCGTCACCTTTGGTGACAATGGAAATAATGCGCCCATGGCGTGCCTTGATTTCTTGTATATTGCTTACGACCTTTTCATAGGTACCGCATTGTGGGGCAATCACAACAACCGGCATCTCGTGGCTGATTAAAGCGATGGGGCCATGTTTCATTTCGGCAGCCGGATAACCTTCTGCATGGATATAGGAGATTTCTTTCAGTTTCAAGGCTCCTTCCAGTGCAACGGGGAAATTATAGCCGCGGCCCAAATAGATGAAATTCTGTGCATAGGTAAATGTCTTGGCAAATTCTGCTATGCTGTCATTTTGTTTGAGCAGTTCGGATATTTTTTGTGGCACACGTCCCAATTCTCCTACAATCCTTAGATAATCTTCTTCGTTCAATGTACCTTTTTCTTTGCCAATCATCAGGGCAAGCATAATCAGTACGGTTACTTGGGCCGTAAAAGCCTTGGTAGAGGCAACGCCAATTTCCGGACCGACATGGGTATAGCAACCGGAATGGGCGGCACGTGGAATGGATGCACCGACAACATTGCAGATACCAAAGATGAAAGCTCCTTGTGATTTGGCTAATTCTATGGCCGCCAACGTATCTGCTGTTTCACCCGATTGGGAAATGGCAATTACTATGTCGTCTTCGGTGATGACTGGTTTGCGGTAACGGAATTCAGATGAATATTCCACCTCAACCGGTATGCGTGCAAATTCTTCAATGGCATACATGCCTATTTGTCCGGCATGCCATGAAGTACCGCAGGCGGTAATGATAATGCGTTTTGCCCGGAGAAACTTTTCCTTGTTGTCAATAAATCCAGCCAATGTCACATTGTTGTTATCTACATTGACACGTCCCTTCATACTGGTTGCCAGGGTAGTTGGCTGTTCAAATATTTCCTTGAGCATAAAATGAGGATAACCTCCCTTTTCCAGTTGGCTCAAAGTCATTTCCAATTTTTTGATGACCGGTGTTTTCTCAACATTGCTGATGGTTTTGATACGCAATTCCTTGTTGCGTTGCAAGCAAACGATTTCTTCTTCGCCTACATATACCACCTTGTCTGTATATTCAACAATAGGGGTAGCGTCAGAGGCCAGAAAATATTCGCCTTCACCTATACCGATTACCAGAGGACTACCTTTGCGGGCAGCTATAATCGTGTCGGGTTGGGTTCTGTCCAGAACGGCAATGGCGTATGCTCCGATAACTTGGTTTAATGCCAATTGTACAGATGTCTGCAAATCAGTGCCATTGCTGGTTTTGATATAGTCAATCAGTTGAACCAGAACTTCGGTGTCTGTTTCGCTCTTGAAGGTATATCCAGCCTCCAGCAATGATTGTTTGATGATGGCATAGTTTTCAATGATACCATTATGGATTATAGCCAAATCTCCTGATTGGGAGTAGTGTGGGTGGGCGTTGACCTCGCTGGGCTCACCATGGGTTGCCCAACGTGTATGGGCAATACCTATGTGACCGCTTACGTCTTTTGATTCTACGGCACGTTCCAAATCAGCCACTTTCCCTTTGGCCTTATATACGTTCAATTCGTTTTTTTCGTTGATTAAAGCTACGCCGGCACTGTCATATCCTCTATATTCCAAACGGTGTAATCCTTTGATTAGAATGGGGTAAGCATCTCTATACCCGATATATCCGACAATTCCACACATAAATCTTTCTGTTTAGTTAGTTTATGTTATAATTAAGAGTGCAAAGATAGCAAAAGGCGAGCGCAGAAGCAAATGCAAAACGCAGTTTTGTAATTGGATTCTGCTGAGCCGTCTATATTTTATTCAAAGATACATAAAGCTGGTCGTAGTAACAAACGCAAAATGGTATTTTATATTTGTTTTTACCGAATACTATTGTCTTGTTCGCCGATATGTTTTGGAAGATTATTACTAAATACTTTGTTGTAGCTACATTATAATCTTTAATAGTGTGCAAAGGATGGCTACTTCATGACTTTTGCTTACTTTTGTTCGGTTAATTCTTTTTCGGGCACCTTATGCTTGTTACTACAGAAAATCTTTCTATTGGATACAGAAATTATATTGTTCAGTCTAATTTGAATCTGGTTGTCGAAAATGGTGACTTGATTTGCATGTTGGGTACAAACGGATGTGGAAAATCCACTTTATTGAGGACCTTGGCTGGTCTTCAGCCCTCTTTGGCTGGTAAGGTCCTTTTGCAGGGGCAGTCTTTAGACGACTTGTCTTCGCAGCAGAAGGCTAAGTTGTTCGCATTGGTGCTGACTGATCCGGTAGAAGCGAAAAACATGACTGTCTATGATGTCATTGCATTGGGACGTTATCCGTATAGTAGCTGGCTGGGCAATCTTTCCGACGAAGACAAGCAGTATATTCAATTGGCTTTGCAGCAAGTCAAGTTGCAGCATAAGGCTTTCAGTCGTATTTCCGAACTGTCAGATGGGGAGCGCCAGCGTATTATGATTGCCCGTGCTTTGGCACAAGATACTCCGCTCATTTTACTTGATGAGCCTACAGCTCACTTGGATTTGCCCAATAGGGTCGATACCATGTTGCTTTTGCGACGTCTGGCTCATGAAACAGGCAAGGCAGTGGTGCTTTCTACCCATGAGTTGGATTTGGCATTGCAGACCGCAGATAGGTTATGGCTTATGTCTCCGCAAAAAGGTATGTATTGTGGTTTGCCGGAAGACTTGGTGCTTTCAGGTGCATTTCAGGAGGTTTTTGCTTCGCAATCCTTTTTCTTTAACCCGGCTAATGGCAATTTTTCTGTTAGCTACGATACTTATAAGCCGGTACATGTATATGGTGATAAGATGAGGGTCTATTGGACGGTGCGCGCATTGGCTCGGTTTGGCTATTGTGGCGAAGAAAAAGCCGACACCTCCGTGGAAGTATCGGCTGATAAATGGGTTCTCAATCAATCAAAAGTTTGTTCTTCCATTGAAGAACTGAGCCATGAACTCTCTCTCCTAGAATTTAAAACCAAATGAGAACACAGCGCTGTGGCGTTCAGTCTGAGCGAGAATAGGATTCAACGTGCCCCCTGACAGATTTTCGTAAGGATAAATCTGCTCATCAATGACTCTGTACTGGTAAGCCAAATCGGCAAAGAAGAAGCCGTTTCTATAACCGATACCGGCACTGGCATAATGTGCATCTCCTACAATGGAATAGTAGGTATCTGTACGGGTTGAATTGATTAGCATATAACGGCGTGCATCATCCTTGGTGGTAGAGGTCTGATATACATAACCTGCACGGAGAGCAAGATTTTTCATCACCCAGAATTCCGCACCTACCTTTATACGATGCATGTCGTTAAACATGTCTTTCATATCCTGGTTGGCCAATGAATAGCTCTGTGAGTCGCCAATGTTTGATAAGAGTTGTGTTCCTCTTATATTATTGTATTCGTATTCCAAACTGATAAGTCCTAATTTACCAAATAAGAATGAGGCGCCTGCATTGACTTTTAAAGGAGTGTGCAAACGGTAATCTTGCACCCAATCTGGTGTTTGGTGTCTGTTGTTCAGGTTGCCGTTGCTCAAGTCGGTAAAATTCCAGACGGTTGGTGTTTGGAAAGATGCACCTATGCGCAAGAAGTTAACCGGGTTAGCAATGAAACCGAAATTGGCGTTAAATCCCAATCCGCTTGTTCTTAGGTAATTGTCAAGGCTGAATTTCCCTCCTCTTGTATCAGAGAATGTTTCGCTGTAAACGGATGACAAACTGTATTCAGCATCCAACAGATTAAGTCCTATACCGATGTAATAACGGTTGTCGATATTGCCGCCCCATGCAAAGTTATATTGGTCGATATAACCGCGTTCTAGCAGTTTTTGGTAGGGTTGTACAGTTTCACCGGGTGATAAGGTAGATACCCATGGGTTGTTGCTGGAAACTCGTGTGGTATCATAGTGCATCAGTCCTGCATCATATCCTAATATGGATAGCCATCCTATTTCTTCGTTGTTATAAGGCTCGTTTCCTTCCAGGAAGGCTTCAGGAATCAATGGATTGTTGTTGCCATTGGCATAAGCACTCATATTATCGGTAAGTGATGTGTTTACACCGGTTTTTGATTCAGCGGAGAGTATTCTGTTGAAATTCTTAACTCGATTATAACCAAATCCGAAACTATGGGAAACCAAACCTTTCGTTTTTCCGTAAGGACTGATATTCAATACAATATTGGTTTGATTGGCCGTGAAGTTATCCAATATACCAAAACTGCCGTTGCCGTTCCATTGGCTGTTGGAGCGGGTGTAGTCATAATTGAGCGACAAGGCTATTTCCGAAGAACGGAATACACCTAATGCGGCAGGGTTGTCCTGTATAGCAGTAGCGTCGCCGCCTAATGATACAAATGCGCCTCCCATGCTGATGTAGCGGGCAGAACCTTTGATGTCATAGTTACTCATTTTAACTGCATCAAAAGCGTCTTGAGCTGATAGAGCGAAGCAGGATAGTGCGCTTATACCTAATATGATTGCTGTCTTTTTCATTGTGTTCTTTTTTATCAAGTTTGATTATATGTTAACGACGGCTGCTGGAGCTGCGACTGCTTGTTCCCGAAGAACGGCTGCCAGAATAGGAAGAGCCGCTTGAACGGAATGAAGAACTGCTGCTGGAGCGGTATGACGGACTGCTGGAGCGGTATGACGGACTGCTGGAGCGGTAGGTCGATGAGCTTCTCGGAGTATAGCTACTGCTATTACTACGTGAACTGTTACTTCTGCTTGGGCTGCTATAGCTCGAATTGCTTCGTGTGGTAGAAGTTCTGTAAGGTGTGCTGTAGCTGCTACTGCTTCGTGTACCGGTACTCATCCTGTAGCTATCTGACGATTGACTACGCATGTAAGTACTAACTGCAGAACTTCCGCTTCTTCCAGTTGTGCTGGAAACATTTGCACTGCTGGTGGCACTGCGACGACTATTGCTGCTGTAGCTGCTATTATTGGCCGTACGTGAGGCTGTGCTGATGCGGTTTGCTTGGCTGCTGCCGGTAGAGGCTAAACGCCTTGTGCTGTTGCTGGCAACACCTGTTGATACATTTCCACTTCTTCGTGAGTTGGTTGTGCCTGTGCTTATGCGGTTAGTACCAGATACACGATTGCTGCTCAATGTGGTATGTGAGTTTTGTCTGTACGACGTACGGTTACTTAATACTGCTGCGTTCCTGTCAACTGTTGTGCTAACGCGTGTACCACTTAGGCGTCTGCGTTCACCTTCGTTGTTATAAGCATAGTGGTTATAATATGGTCCATGGTAAATGTGGTGGTGATGCCAGTATGGATATCCGAAAAATGGGTCATACCAACCACCCCAATAGTATGGATAACCCCAGCCGGCATAAAATCCCCAATAACTGTTCCAACCCCAATAGCTGTTCCAGCCCCAGAAACCGTATGGATTGTACATCCATGCCCAGTTCCCATAAGAATATGGACGATACATGTAGTCAAAATAATAAGGATTGGTCCAGGTTGGTGTTACATAGGCGTAATTGTATGGGTCTATATAGACATTCCATAGACTCTCATCCAGAAAGTATATATCTGTGTAAGCCGGGTCACTTATATGGATGGACAAGCGTGGGTTGTGGAAACGGTATATGCGCTGTGCATATTCCATATCTGAAATAGAACCATTAAAGCCATTTAGATAAGTACCTTCACTCAATTCAATGGTATCGCCTGCTTGTGTCGTTGCAGAGTTGCTGGCTTGTAATGCGGCAGTACTGGCAGCGTCAAGAGTATCTGTCGTATTGGCAGCAACAGGGGTGTCGCCAATGAAAATAATTTCTTTAGCGCCGTTTTTTACTTTTGCTTTTGGTGTTTGGGCTGCCTTGGTCGCGTCGGCAGGAGTATAATAGATGTCATCTATAAACGCCTGTGCCGTTGCATGCAAGGTGACAACCGCCATAAAGATGAATAAAATAATACGTGTTTTCATAATCGGAGTTTTTTTGAAACAGATTCAATAATCATGCCATGCACACCTGTACACCCATGATTAACACAACCGCACGGACATGTTAACATTGCCGTGCGGTTGTAGGGGAATATGTTGGAATGAGAAAGGGGGTATTATGCTCTAAAACCGATAATTTCCCTCACTTCTCTCAGTGTCTTTGCCGCACTCTCACGAGCACGTTCTGCGCCTTCACGTGCCACTTTTTCCATGTATGCGTTGTTTTGGCTTAAATCCACTATACGTTCGCGGATAGGGGCGCAAAACTGGTTAATGTCTGCTGCCAACTGCTTTTTCATGTCACCATAGCGGATGGCGCAATTGTTGTATTGCTCATTGAAGTAGGCTAAGGTGGAAGGGTCTGATACAACTTCCATCAACGTGAAAAGGTTTTGGATGACATCCGGTTTCTCACTGTTGGGAACGGTAGGACCACTATCTGTTACCGCCTTCATTACTTTTTTGCGGATGGTGGCTTCGTCATCCACCAGATAAATGGCATTGCCTTCGCTTTTGCCCATTTTTCCAGAACCGTCCAAGCCAGGTATCTTGACAGCTTTTTCAGAAAAATGGAATGATTCAGGTTCTTTGAAATATTCTACATTATAGATGGTGTTGAACCTCCGTGCAAATTTGCGGGCCATTTCCATATTTTGTTCCTGATCTTTGCCTACCGGAACTTTATGTGCATGATGGATAAGGATGTCAGCAGCCATTAGGCTAGGGTAGGTAAGCAAGCCGGCATTTACGTTGTCGGGTTGTTTGCGTACTTTTTCCTTGAATGATGTAACACGTTCCAATTCACCCAAATATGCATTCATGTTGAGGTAAAGATAGAGTTCTGCAACTTCCTTTACATCGCTTTGCACATATATGGTGGCTTTTTCCGGGTCAATACCGCAAGCCAGATATTCTGCCAATATGGTTTTTACACTTTTACGGATATTCTCAGGATGAGGGTGTGTTGTCAGTGAATGCCAGTCTGCTATAAAGAAAAAACAGTTATAGTCTTCCTGCATTTTGATGAAACTTTTTACTGCACCGAAATAATTGCCGAGGTGCAGATTTCCAGTCGGACGAATGCCGCTTACTACTGTTTCCATGCCAATTTGTTTCTTTTACTCTATCTATTCAATTCAATGGGGATTTGACGTTTGATGCGCTGGTCCAGCGAAACCAGGGTTTCTGTTGAAGCTACGCCGGGAATACTTTGAATTTGGCCATTCAGCAAACGCATCAGGTGTTCGTCGTTGCGCGCGTAAAGCTTGACTAATATGGAATACGCTCCTAATGTATATTGTGATTCGATGATTTCTGGAATGTTGTCCAGGGCTTCAATCACATCTTTGTACATGGAACCCTTTTCGAGTATAATGCCTACATATGCACACATCTGGTAACCTAAGCATTTCGGGTTGACATTGTAGCTTGAGCCGGTTATAACGCCTAATTCTATCAGACGTTGTACGCGCTGGTGCACTGCTGCTCTTGATACGCCGCATTCGTCAGCTACATCTTTAAAAGGTATACGAGCATTCTTGGTGATGATGCGTAGAATGCTACGGTCCAGTTCATCAATCGTTTTTTCCATAATGTTTTTGGGTTATTTGAGTTTTCGATTGACAAAGGTAGGAAATATATTTCTATTTTACAACAAAATGCCACCCTCTTAATAAAATATGCGGACAAGCGATTGTGATTCAGTGGAATTTGTGTGTAATTGATGTGGTTGTGCCTTTTGACAAAATGAAAGGCGAACGGCCTTGAAGGGACGTTCGCCTTTGCTTATTGCTAACATATTAATGTTTTATTCTGCGGCTGGAGCTTCAGGAGCTGCTTTTGATGCCTTCTTGGCTTCTTTTGCGGCCAATTTTTCCAAAGCGGCTGCATCCATCTGTTCTTTCAGCTCAGAAAGTGATTGGATATCACCCAAAGTGGTCTTTTCCAAGGCTGGAGTAGCTGGGCTTTCTTCTTTCTTGGCACGGCGTTTCTTGTTCTCGTTCTCTTCTTTCTTGTTGTCATCATAAGTGCGGACATGTGAAAGAATGATACGTTTTGAGTCTTTGTTGAACTCTGTTACCTTGAATGGAAGAGTTTCACCCACTTTAGCCTGGCTGCCGTCTTCTTTTACCAATTGTTTCAATGGAGAGAATCCTTCAACACCATAAGGCAAGGCGATGATGGCACCCTTGTCGTTGATTTCTGAAATGGTTCCTTCATGTATGCTGTCAACAGTAAAGGTGTTTTCCAATACTCCCCATGGATTTTCTTCCAATTGTTTGTGACCAAGGCTCAAACGGCGGTTTTCTTTGTCGATTTCCAATACTTGAACTTCGATTTCAGCACCAATCTGAGTGAATTCTGATGGGTGTTTGATTTTCTTGGTCCAAGACAAGTCAGAAATGTGGATCAAACCATCTACACCTTCTTCGATTTCTACGAATACACCGAAGTTGGTGAAGTTGCGAACTTTTGCCATGTGGCGGGTTCCTACTGCATATTTGGTTTCAACAGTTTCCCATGGATCTGGTCTCAATTGTTTGATACCCAATGACATCTTGCGCTCTTCGCGGTCGAGTGTCAAGATAACGGCTTCTACTTCGTCACCAACTTTCAAGAAGTCTTGTGCTGAACGCAAGTGTTGTGACCAGCTCATTTCAGAAACGTGAATCAAACCTTCTACGCCCGGAGCAATTTCAACGAATGCACCGTAATCAGCCATAACAACGACTTTACCTTTTACTTTGTCACCAACTTTCAAGTTTGGATCCAAAGCATCCCATGGGTGAGGAGTCAATTGTTTCAAGCCAAGAGCGATACGTTTCTTTTCGTCGTTGTCCACTTCAAGAACTACAACGTTCAACTTTTGGTCAAGTTTAACAACGTCTTCCGGATGAGAAACACGGCCCCATGACAAGTCTGTGATGTGGATCAAGCCGTCAACACCGCCCAAGTCGATAAATGCACCGTATGAAGTGATGTTCTTAACGGTTCCTTCCAATACCTGACCTTTTTGCAGGCGGCTCATGATTTCTTGTTTTTGTTGTTCCAATTCAGCTTCAATCAAAGCTTTGTGAGAAACAACTACATTCTTGAACTCTTGATTGATCTTAACAATCTTGAATTCCATAGTTTTGCCTACGAATACATCGTAGTCGCGGATTGGCTTAACGTCAATTTGTGAACCAGGCAAGAAGGCCTCGATTCCAAATACGTCAACAATCATACCGCCTTTCGTACGGCATTTGATGTAGCCGGTTACTATTTCGTCGTTGTCCAAAGCTGCATTTACGCGTTCCCAAGAACGAGATGCGCGAGCTTGCTTGTGAGACAAAATCAACTGACCTTTCTTGTCTTCTTGGTTTTCTACGTAAACCTCAACTTTGTCACCAACTTTCAAATCGGGATTGTAACGGAACTCACTCATAGGTACGATTCCGTCTGATTTGTAACCTACATTTACAACAACTTCACGTTTGTTGATGGAGATTACTGTGCCTTCAACAACTTCTTTGTCCTTGATGGCATTCAATGTTTTGTCATACAATTTGGTCAGCTCCTCTTTTGATTGGCTGGTTAAAGTGTCGCCTTTCTCATAAGCATCCCAATCGAAATCACCAGGTACTACTGGCTTTTTTACATCTTCAACGATGTTTTCTTTGTTTTCTTCCATTAGTGGAATTTTTTGAAATTATGCCGGAAAGTTGCCCCTCCGACGGGTTAAACATTAAGTGAACTAACTGCATTTTGATAATGCGGCTGCAAAGATATGCTTTTTTATTGTATTACGCAATGCTATGAAATCCCATATGCTAAAATGGCGGATTGTCGTTCCCAATGCCATAATCGGGCATTTCCGGCATATGGTTAATCCCACCTGTATTTCCTTTCATGCCGGAAGTGTTGTTGTTTAGTCTCGATTTGATGGTTGCATAAGGATTTGCATCTCCGTCTCCAATATTCATGAATTTTGCATAGATGTTCTTGAAGCGTAGCAATACATCGTCTGTTGCACCATTACGGTGCTTGGCCACAATGATATAGGCTTTGCCGCGTAAATCCTCACCGTTGGGTCCTTCTGTAATCCGATAGTATTCCGGACGGTGAATGAAGCAGACCATGTCGGCATCCTGTTCGATGGCTCCCGATTCACGCAAGTCGCTCAACTGCGGGCGTTTGGTATCTTGTCCGGTGGTGCTTCCACCACGGTTTTCCACACTACGGTTCAGCTGTGACAATGCAATAATAGGTATGTTTAATTCTTTGGCCAATCCTTTCAGAGAGCGCGAAATCATACTTACCTCCTGCTCACGGCTGCCAAAGTTCATACCGCTTGCGTTCATCAACTGCAAATAGTCGATGATGATACATTTGATGCCCTTCTCTCGGGCCAGACGGCGGGCTTTGCTGCGCAATTCAAATATGGAAAGGCTCGGAGTGTCGTCCACATAGATGGGGGCACCGTACAATTCCTGTACTTTGGCATCCAACTGTGCCCACTCATGATAGCTCAGCTGACCGTTCTTGATTTTCTCGCCTTCAATCTCGCAGACATTCATCAGCAAACGGTTGACCAGCTGCACATTCGACATTTCCAACGAAAACAATGCTACCGGTTGCTTGTAATCCACAGCCATATTGCGCATCATTGACAAGACAAAAGCGGTTTTTCCCATGGCTGGACGGGCAGCGATAATAATCAGGTCTGAAGCTTGCCATCCGGAGGTTAGTTTGTCCAAATCGTGAAAACCGCTCGGCACACCGCTCGTACCATCACTTTTCTGTGCCTGTCTGATGCGGTCTATGGCTTCGCTGATGACAGGGTCTATTTGTACCACAGTGCGTTGCATGCTCTGTTGCGACACTTGAAACATCATTCCTTCAGCTTCTTGCATCAGGTCGTCAATGTCCGTGCGGTCGTCAAAAGCCTTTGTTTGTATTTCAGAAGAAATGCGTATCAGTTCGCGTGCCAGGTATTTCTGCACAATGATGCGGGCATGAAATTCCAAATGGGCAGCTGACGATACTTTCGATGTCAGCAATGCAATATAATAGGGTCCGCCCACTTGCTCTATCTTGCCGTCCTTGCGAAGCTGTTCCGTCACCGTATGCATGTCCACCGGCTCTTGCTTGCTCGACAGCGTAGTGATGGCATGATAGATATATTGGTGTATCTCCTTATAGAAATGTTGTTCGCGCAGAAAACCGGCTACGGTTGCGTAGGCATCCCGCTCCACCATGATAGCGCCCAATACGGCTTCTTCCAACTCTGGCGCTTGAGGAGGCAACTTCCCGAATTCGTTTGGCCCGATGGGCACATACTCACTCTCTTTTCTCTTGTAATTCCTTTTTGCTGATTCTGCCATGGTTGTTTTGTTTGGTGCAAAGATATGGGTTTTATCAGGTGTAGCAAAAGCTCTGCTGTCTGATTCTTGTTCAGTTTTTGTTGAAAACTACTTCCTTCCCCCTTGTTGAAATCGACTTGAATTGTACTCGAATTGTCATTTTGTTAGAAATATCCTGTCTGACGAGTCATTTTGTCAGAAGAGCTTTCATGCAGCTTTTGTGCCGACATTCGGCCGACTCTGTCGACTCATGTGTTGGCCTTTCGGAGTGAATTTTTGTCATGAAAACATCTGATTTCATGGAAAAGTGTCAAAAAAGAACGAGGTGTGAGGAAGGATTTTCTGCCTGTTGAAAACTTTTATTTATGAGTGTATTCTTATTTGCCTCTCTGGCTTGCTTTACAAATAAGCTACGTTCAAATCCTTTTCTTTCTAAAAAACGCATTGGACAAGCAAAAACTTACGGATTTTTCTTTACCTTTGCGCCAAGGTATAGAAAAGTATTATTCTCAACATCTCTCTTAATTAATTATGGTATTGTTATCCGAGCGTTTAAGGGCTTTGGCTCCTTCTGCCACTTTGGCCATGTCTCAAAAAAGTAGTGAACTTAAGGCACAAGGTATCGATGTTATTAATCTCAGTGTGGGTGAACCGGATTTTAATACACCGCAACATATCAAGGATGCCGCACACAAAGCAATAGACGACAATTTTTCCTTTTATTCTCCCGTACCAGGCTACTTGTCGTTGCGCAAGGCAATTTGCGGTAAGTTGCTGCGCGAAAATGGCTTAACCTATCAGCCGGAGCAGATTGTATGTTCCAATGGTGCCAAACAGTCTGTTTGCAATGTGCTGATGGCGCTTGTCTCTCCTGGTGATGAAGTGATTATTCCTGCCCCTTATTGGGTGAGCTATCCACAAATGGTAGTTTTGGCTCAAGGAACTCCAGTATATGTATCAGCTTCCATAGAACAGGACTTTAAGATAACTCCAGAACAACTTCAACAGGCGATTACACCTAAAACAAAATTGTTAATCCTCTGCTCTCCATCCAATCCAACCGGTAGTGTTTATACATATGAGGAATTACGCGCTATAGCTGCAGTTCTGGAAAAACATCCGAATGTATATGTTATAGCTGACGAGATATACGAACATATCAACTACATGGGCGCTCATGCCAGCTTGGCGCAATTCCCATCCATTCATGACCGTGTGGTGATTGTCAATGGTGTTTCCAAGGCCTATGCCATGACTGGATGGCGTATTGGTTGGATTGCTGCACCGCTGGCCATTGCCAAGGCATGCAATACCCTGCAAGGACAATATACTTCCGGTCCCTCATCCATTGCTCAAAAGGCGGCAGAAGCAGCTTATGGTGACAATCAGTCTTGTGTTGAAGAGATGCGTCAGGCTTTCTTGCGCCGTCGTAATCTGGTACTTCAGTTGGTAAGTGAAATTCCAGGCTTGCAAATCAATAATCCTCAGGGAGCATTTTATGTATTTCCACGCTGCTCTGCGTTTTATGGTAAATCCTATAATGGCAAAACCATAGACAATTCCAACGATTTGGCTATGTTCCTGCTTGAAGTGGGCCATGTTGCATGTGTGGGCGGTGATGCTTTTGGTGCACCTGATTGCATTCGCATGTCGTATGCCACTTCTGATGAAAATCTTGTTGAAGCATTTGCACGCATTAAACAGGCATTGGCTCTGTTGAAGTAAGAAAACTACAAATATAAATAATGTACATGGCTTCCAAAAGTAGGAATTTGCTTTTGGAAGCTATGTTTTGTCTTATGTTTTTTTATTGATTTCCTTTCCTGTCAGTTCTTGTATGTCTGTTTGTTTTGAAACCAGTGTTGCTTTTGTTTTGATTTTATGCAGACATCTTGTAAAACGGGCAGGTTGGTAATGCTTTGGTAGAAAGCAGGATTATGCTTGTTCCTTAAGTGTATTGCTTTCGCATTTTCTTCTCAAAAAAATATTAAACTGATGTTTTGTTACAGAAATGTAAAAAAGAATATGTACATTTGCGCAGAAATATTTTAGTGGAGGGTGGTAACACCCTTTTTTTGACACTATTAAAAATCAAAATGTCATGAGAAAAATTTTTTTTACACTGCTTCTGGTAATAGCAGCATTTCCTTTGATGGCGCAAAATGCGGCAATCAAGGGAGTCATTACCGCTGAACATTCCAAGAGCCCGATAGTCGGAGCTAAAATTCGCTTGGCCAATCAGGACATCTCCACAACCACCAATGCTCAGGGCGAATTTTCTTTGCAGCTCTTGCAGCCTATTGATGAAGAGGTTATTATCTCCGCTTCAGGTTTTCTCACACAGGTAAAGGTGGTAAAACTCACCGAAAATCAAACCAACGACCTTGGCACGGTGTTGCTTAAAAGCGACATCGAAACGGAAATGAAACAGGAAATTCTGGTACAACTTTCAGAATCCGATCTTTCTGACGACGGACAGTCACAAAACATGTCAACCAGCTTGTCACGTCGTGGAGATGTCTTCTCCAACCTTACTTCCTATGCGTTCAGTCCTATGCGTTTCCGCGTAAGGGGCTATGGTCAGGAGAATGAGCAAGTGTATATCAATGGAGTTAATTTCAATAGCCAGGAGCGTGGCGTTTTTAGCTATTCCATGATTGGTGGTCTGAATGATGCCACCCGCAACCGTGATGTAACCAATGGTATCGAAGCTAATTCTGTTGCTTATGGCGGTGTAGGAAATACCACCAATATCCTTTCAACGGCCAGTCGTGTGGCTGCTGGTTGGAAAGTGGGCCTTTCTGGAACCAACCGAAACTACAAGGGTAGGGTATATGCTACTTATGGAACGGGTGTCATGCAAAACGGATGGGCCATTGCCGCTTCATTGGCATACCGCTATTCTCCATATATCGATACCAAAACGCCCATTATTGGTGAAGGTATCTTCTATAATTCGGGAGGCTACTATTTCTCCGCAGAAAAGTTTTTCAACGACAATCATAAATTGGCCATTACCACTTTCGGCTCACCTACCCGCCGTGCGCAGTCTGCTGGTGTAACCCAAGAGGTTTATGACCTTTACGGTTCTATCTATTACAATGCATATTGGGGATATCAGAACGGTCAAGTGCGTAACTCACGCATTGTTGAGAGCTTCGACCCGACTGCCATTCTCAATTATGAATGGAAGATTAATGACAAGCATTCTGTTAAAATCAACGAGGCTTTCCATTATAGCCTTTACAGCAATTCGGCATTAACTTTCTACAATGCTCCTGACCCTCGTCCTGATTATTATCGTAATCTGCCTTCTTTCCTTTTTGACAACCAGATTGACGAAAATGGTAATTTCATCATGGAGGATATGAATGGGGTTTCATTAGGTTCCCCTCAAGAGTACAATGGCATTCAATTTGGACCTTCTGTTGATTATGAAACTTACAAGCAGATTACTGATTTGTGGTTGAACAAAGACCCCGAAACAACTCAAATCAATTGGGACCAACTCTATCGTTCCAACTATGCCAACAATGCCATCAATCCAGAAGGTTCTGCCAAATACATCCTCGAACGCCGTCACAACGATATTTGGGAGAATATGTTCAATGCCTTATATACAGGACAACCGATTGACCATTTAAAGATTACTGCTGGTATTGATACAAAAGTATCACAAGGCAAACATTATAAAACAGTGGAAGACTTGTTGGGAGCTAACCAATGGATTGACGTAGACCCGTTTGCAGAACGTGATATGTCAGACCTTGCTCAAAACATTGGCATGACGCAGCAGGAAATAGAAATGGTAAAACAAAACGATATCAACAATCCGAACAAGGCTGTCAAGGATGGCGATGTTTTCGGTTACAACTATGATATCAACATGTTCTCTGCTGCTGCATTTCTCCAGAACGAATGGAGTTTCAACCAATTGGATTTCTATTATGCAGCTAAACTTACCTATAGCCAGTTCTATCGTGTGGGCCACATGGAAAATGGTCGTGCCATCTATCTTCAGAGCGTTTACAACCAACGCTATCCGGATTTCGGTGCCGACAAATTGGCCGTTCTTTACAATTCTCTTGGTAAAGGACAATTGCATTGGTTCCTTGACCCGTCTTTCAAGGCAGGTTTGACCTATAAGATTGACGGTCGCAACAGAATCAAGGTCAACGCCCTTGCTGAGAGCCGTGCTCCATTGGCAAGAAATGCTTACATTTCTCAACGTATTCACGACCGCACTATCGATGGCTTGCAGTCTTCCAAGACGCTCTCCTATGATTTGACCTATGAATTCAATTATGGAATCGTTCGTGGTCGTGTTACCGGTTTCCGCACTCATTTTGTCAATGGTACAGAACTCAATGGTTATTATGATGATGGCTACCGTACATTCGTAAACCAGGCTATGACAGGTATCAACACCATCCATCAGGGAGGTGAAGCTGCTTTGGCTGTCAAACTCGGTACATACTTTACGCTCTCTGGCGCTGCTTCTATCATGGATGCGCACTATACTTCTGATGCTTACAGCGTAACCAGTGCAGAAAACGGTATGTCACTTGCTTCTGACATCAACAACAATCCTATTTATGAGTTGCGCGACAGCGTACTCATCAACGGATTTAAGGTAAACAACGGGCCTCAACTGGCCACCAGCTTGAAGCTGAGTTTCTTCCACCCGAAAATGTGGTTTGCCGATATCACCGTGAGCTACTTCGATTGGAACTACCTCGATTTCTCTCCTTCACGCCGTATGCAAGGTTTGTTCACAGGTGTACGTGCCGATGGATCGCCTGTCAACGGAATGTATAAGATTGAAAAAGATGCAGAAGGTAATATGATTTACGATGAATACGGACACCCCGTAGTGGCCTATCCTCATAATATCCTTTCCGACCAGGAATCACTCGTGGCTAAAGATTGGTACAACCGTTTCTTGGTAGACCTGTCTGTCGGAAAGCTCATTTACTTGCCTAAACGCCAGTCTTTGAGCATCAACCTCAGCGTAAGCAACTTGCTCAACAATACACACATGAAAACAGGTGGTTACCAGCAAGGACGTATCCCTGTTTCAAGCGTGCAGGGTGAAGGATTCAATGGTTCAAATAGAATCCAGAAAGTGGAAATCGCCAACAACGTTTGGAAATTCCCTGCTAAATATTACTATGCTTGGGGAGCTAACTTCTTCCTGAACCTGACCTATAAGTTCTAATGATTGTCTAATCTTTAAAGAATGAAACTTATGAAAACAACAAAAATATTCGGTACTTTTATTCTTGCTGCTATTATAGCTGCATGTACCCCCGAACCCATAAGTGTGGAAGATGTCACTGCTGATTCAGAAGAATTACAGGCAACCCATACTATCAAGGAATTTCTTGATACCTATCTTACTGAAACGGGCACCTATTTCCCTGTACGCACACGTTCAGGCCAGGAAGCATTGTTTAGTGTTGACGACATTCCTATGGATGGTGAGGATATCATTATCCGCGGACGTGTCCTTACCGATGACTATGCCGGTAATTTTTATAAAACGCTCATCATTCAGGATGAAAAAGATCACACGCAAACCCTGCGTATTGGCGTAGATGGTGGTAGCATCTCTGGCATGTTCCCTATGGGACAACTTATCGCTATCCGTTGCAATGGTTTGGCAGTGGGAAAATATGCAAGCCAAAGACAACTTTGTGCTCCTTCTTACAACAATAATCAATATGCTACCAATGCGGCAGAAAAAGTAGGTTGGGCGCCTGGACGTATTCCATTGCCATTATTCCATAAGGCAGTAAAGGCTATCGGATTGCCTGATAAGAGCAAGATTGTGGTTGACACATTGACTATCTCTGATATTCTCAATTCAACCAAAGAAGAGATGGACGGACGTCTTGTTTGCATCAAAAATGTCTTCTTTAACCAGAAGTATGAGAATTATGGTTCGTTGGCAAATTTGACCGATGGTAATCCTGCGGAGGATGGTGCGGCAAACGTATTTGCTCCTACTACGAACTTCCTCAACTTCCCGCAAGGACGTGCCATTGAAGATGCTGAGGGTAATGTTATTCTTGTTTCCACCAGTGAATATGCCAAATACGCCTATATGTACATTCCAGAAGCACAGTATAGGGGTAATGTAACAGGTATTGCCGGTTTCTATTGGGACAATGCCAAATATGCTCCAGATGATTTCTCTTGGTCCATTTCATTGCGTTCACTTGACGACCTTGAGCTTTATGATAATGGCGACAAATCCAAACCTTGGACGCCAACTGAATGGTCAGACAAAAAATAAGTATTGACGAAAACTGACAAAATAAGGGGTTGTGTCAAAATGAGTTATTTGGCACAACCCTAAAATTATGCCGGAATATGTAAGCTGAAAGGTTTCTCTCATGTATCCTCTCGCATTTGATGTGGGTTACACGGCTTACTTGTGCGGAATTAACGTCTTTCACTTTAATCCCGAAAACACCGCCGCAGATAATATATTAGATAAGCCGATTGTGAAATATGAATATACTGGACATTATAATACTTATCCCCCTTCTTTACGGATTGATTAGGGGTTTGGTCAAAGGACTCGTACACGAGCTCACAGCCATGGTGGCTGTGGCGGCAGGAGTGATAGGCGCACGCATCTGGGCGCCGCATCTCGCATGGCAACTCGAGGAAATGATTACCATGAAGCCAGAGGTAGCACAAGTCATCAGCTACTGTCTCGTTTTTCTCGGAATAGCACTCACCTTGCATCTGATTGGAAAGCTCTTCACCAAAATGCTTTCCGCCATCAGTCTCGGAGGGCTCAATCGTTTGTTGGGAGGTCTGTTCGGACTCACAAAGTGGGCACTCATCACCAGCATTATCCTCAATGGATTTGCCTTTCTCGACAATAAGTTCCATATCCTCAAACCTGAAATGAAAACGGAATCCATCGCCTACGAACCAGTCAAACAGATAGCCAGTGTAGCATGGAAACAGGTGCAGGAGGTGGGTGATTAACGGATGCGGTCACACGCAATAATATACAGAGAGCGGTTCACTGTCGTACCGAATAGGTAGGCATGGCCGCCCTCTTTTATTTTCAGACGTTGGCGCAAGGCATCGCTACCTAATGGAAAATTGCGCGTACTCACATGCGCAGCGACATAATGAGTTCTTATCGCTTGCAGGTTGTGTTTGTTGAATTCCCATTGCTCACGCACGGCAAACACCCGTCCGCAAAAGCTTTCTTCCATATGGGCGGAGGTATATAGGTGGCTGTGCGTGTCTAATTTCTTCAATCCGTAACGTACACCCACGCTTTTGAAGGCTCCGGCTTTCATCACGGCGGCATTGGGCTCATACAGGTAGTTCTCTATGCTTGGGGCAATCTCTGCCGTAGCAGCCGCCTCTTCCGAAGGCCGGAAGCTGAACAGTTGCCGCTCCCCGCTGCCACTGATGTCTATGGCTGTTATCACAGGCTCTTTTACCCCCTTTTTCAAATGTAACAGCAGTTCTTTACATTCGTTTTTTACCGAAATAATATATGCCTCATTCACAGGTAAAGAATGCAGCGCACTACTCAGGTCAAGCATAGGCGACAATTTAACCCATGTTTCCCGCCCGTTTAGAGTTAATAACTCTATTTCTTGGCTGATGTCGGGTTCACAATCACTTATCAGTACTGCTTTACTGCCTTGACGTGTACGGCGGGCAGGGTCAATGAATACGGTGTCAATTTCGGGATGTTGGCGTAAGAAGGCTATGCCATCTTCATGATGGATATCTATCGGAGTAGTGCTCAACAAGGGGAAATTATGCTCGGCTATTTTGCACAATTCCTCGTTGCGCTCCACATAGCTTACCCGTTCGAATTGTTTAGACAAAGCCAGGCAATCTATGCCGAACCCTCCGGTAAGGTCGGCCAAATGATTCCCTCTGATGAGTTCAGCTTTCAGATGGGCTGTTTCTTCTGATGAACATTGTTCCAATGAAAGTCGTACAGGAAAGATAATGTCGGTACGTTCTGCGAGACTGGGCAGCTTGTCTTTGATTTGTTGGTAGGCACTGATTTGCTGCAAGGCCATGCCGTGGTCCACGTTGTTATCCTTGCAGCCTTTTAATGCCAATTGCCGCACATCGTCATTGCGGTGTGCGGCAATATATTTTTTTGTTTCCTCGTTGATTACCACATCAATACCAATCGGAAATTCATGGCACCCGGGGCAATAGTCTCATCGGGGAAGTCTGAATAGGTAACGTAGATGTTCACATTACCTACCATGTAGTCATAATCCACTGTCTCCGTCCACAGATCGTAGTTCTCGCCATCCACTTGTTCATAGTGTCTTACTTGTGGCAACAGTTGTTGGCTCGCATTGCTTGAGCCTTGGTCATATTCCAGATAACATTGCACCAGTCCGCTGTTATAGATAAACGATGTCAGTTCAGGTATATCAAAACTGGCCATGTAAAAGGCATTGGTACCATCTTCCTGACTCATACGCTGCCAACTGTTGGCGTTTGCAGCCAAATTGATGATTTCCCATTGGGTACTCTCACCAGCAGGGCCTTGCGGTCCCATTGGACCTTCACATGATGTAAAAAACAGGCTTGCCAAAATTAGCAAACCGATATAGATATGCTTCATTGTCTTGAGAATGTTGATTATACTTCATAATCCACAGCTGCTCTGCCACTGCGTACTTTTCCTATATAGGTGGCCACTTTCACGTGTTCCGGGTGTACTTGATAAGCTTCTACGTCTGCGAAGCTGTCAAATTCGCAGTAAAGGCAAAGGTCATAGTCTGTTTTAGGGGCGTTCGGTATATTAATGCCTACTTCTGCCTTTCGTAATACAGGTACCAAATTTACCAAATCTTCCAGACCTTCCTTGATGATTTGTGCGTTTTCTAACTTGCTGTGCCCTTCGGCTTCGTCTTGCAGACGGAAAAATACAATGTGTTTTACCATAATTTTTGTCTGTTTTTTTCTATGCACTACCAGCAAAATTTATGCCGAAATCATAGCATGAAACACATTCTTTCTTACAATCTTTTTTGGGTAATCGCTTGCTTTTTTCCATTCTAACGTCTATCTTTGCCTCGGTTTTGGTATTGATGCGAATATCTGTCGTGTCAATAAAAGGGAACACCGTGAAAATCGGTGACAGTACCCGCTGCTGTAAGGCCGCCGCGCATGCGGAAGTTACGATATGCACCTCAATAAACCACTGGATTTTTCCGGGAAGGAATCGTAATACACGCCAAGTCAGAAGACCTGCCAAAATCGTAGGATGACTATACCTCCGGGAGTTGGGGTTATATCAGGTGCACGGCTTTTCTTGGATAGTTTATGGTCCTCCTGTTTGGTTCTGCAACCTTTATATTTTATGTGTAATATGAAAAGAAAATGTACATTTTTGCTCTTCGCATGCATGCTTGGATGGCTGCATGCTGAAATCAGACCGGTGCTGGTTGCATTATCGGCCGATGGTTCTGAGACGGTTTATGAACTGGCATCTGTCGGAAAAATCACTTTCGATGATCAAATGGTGGTGGAGGACAAACAGGGGCAAATCCTGCAGGATGGGGTTAGTTGTGTGCTGTTTGCCGAACGTGAAATGGAGACGGCTTTGCCGCAAGTTGAATCGCAGTCAGCGCAATTGTTTGTGTTCCCTAATCCTGTGGTTGAACAGCTCACTGTTACGGGAACGGCTGCACAAATGCCTTTGCGCTTGTTTGACATTAACGGGCGTTTGCTCAATGTGTTTGAAACCTCTGACGGACAAACACAAATCAATGTGTCTAATCTCGCTAAAGGAAATTACCTCCTTCAAATTGGTAACCAAGTAGTGAAATTCATCAAAAACTAATCACCTTTTAATGCTTTAATCAGTATGAAAAAAATATTTACCTCCGTTTTGGCAATGGCAGCTATTGTTTTATCTGCATCTGCACAACAAAAAGTATATGTATGGCAATCCGATGGCAATGTCCTTGAATTGAATGTGTCTAATATTGACAGTATAAGCTTTACAGCTCCTGATCCAAATGTCTCACGTTCTGTAGCTACTTTCGAGGATGTGGTTTTGGGCGAACAAGGATTCTGGAATGGTAGCGACCTTTCCGGAGAACATGACGGAAATTCTTATTATGGCTCTTTTGCTTCTAGTGTCTTTATATTCGAAAATATATTTACTGATTGGGGAGCAACAGGTACTTCTTATATGGGTTTTGCTTGTTCTTCCCTTACTGATACCGTTACTTCTGGCTTCACAAATCAATATAGCCCTAAAGCAGGTGAGGGAGCCAATGGTTCCGCTCAGTTTGCTTTGGCATATGATGATGGAGCGACATTCAATTGTACGTATAAGGAAGGTTATACCAACAACACTTTGAAAAGCGTAATGGTTACCAATGGTACTTATACTTACAATGAAATACGTGATGGCAGTGCATATTCCAAAAAGTTTGAATCTGGCGATTGGTTTAAGGTGACATTTACTGGATATAAAGGCGAAACGGAAACGGGTTCTGTCGATTACTATTTGGCCGATTTCCGTGATGGAAAAACCTATATCAACAAGGAATGGGTGGAAGTTGACCTCACTCCATTGTCCGATGCTACAACAGTAATGATTACATTCGACAGTACGGATAAAGGACAATTTGGTGTAAACACTCCAACCTATGTCTTTATTGACAATCTTACAATAGAACAAACCAAATAAAATAGTAGTTTAATGTGAATGGCGCTCCATCTTTGTGGAGCGGTAAAAGCCTCTTTCCTTGCTGTCATGGGAAAGAGGCTTCTTGTATCATTTGTTTTCGTTCGTATAAAGAACAAAGAAGCCATATCCTATCCCTGTCAGAATGAAGATATGGCTTCTCTTATATTTGTTCTTTTTATAAACCTCGTTATAGTCCGATGGCTTCTGTAAGCTACGCTTCTATCAATCCTTTGGCTTTCAATACGGTTGCCATTTCCTGTTGAACACGTCGTGCTTCTTTGCGGGCAGCTTCTGCATAGGCGGGAGTGTTGTCTGCATAAATGATGGCTCTTGATGAATTAACCAGCAGACCGCAATGGTCATTCAGTCCGTATTCGCACACTTCCTGCAGGCTACCGCCTTGTGCGCCAATGCCGGGTACCAATAGGAAATGGTCGGGCACAATGGCACGTACATCTGTCAGCATGGAGGCTTTAGTTGCACCAACCACGTACATCATATTGTCTGCATTACCCCAAGTTTGCGATGTACGGAGCACCTTTTCAAACAGGCGTTCACCGCTTTCTGCATCACGCATCAGTTGGAAATCAAAGGCGCCTTTATTAGAGGTGAGAGCCAATAAAGTAACCCACTTGTTTTCATAAGTCAGGAATGGCTTCACGCTGTCTTCTCCCATATAGGGGGCTACAGTTACGCTGTCAAAATCCATATTGCCAAAGAAGGCACGTGCATACAGGGCTGATGTGTTGCCAATATCACCACGTTTTGCATCGGCTATGATAAATTGGTCGGGATAATTGGTACGGATATATTCTACGGTTCTATCCAAAATTTCCCAGCCTTCCAGACCGATGCTTTCATAAAAGGCCAGATTGGGCTTGTAGGCTACACACAAGTCGGCAGTAGCGTCGATGATAGCTTTGTTGAATGCAAAGATGGCATCGTCCGATTCATCAAACAGATGTTCGGGTATCTTGGTTACATCGGTATCCAAACCTACGCATAGGAATGATTGCTTGCGTTGGATGTTTTCAAATAATTCTGCTCTTGTCATGGCTTTGGGTTGTTGAGGGTTAAATTATAGTTCGCTTTCTTTTAGACGTTCTGCGTTTTCCGCTATGGTTAGCTGGTCTATTACACCTTGTATGTCGCCGTCCATAAAGGCCGACAGATTGTAGATGGTATAACCGATGCGGTGGTCGGTAATACGTCCCTGCGGATAGTTGTAGGTGCGTATCTTGGCCGAACGGTCTCCTGTACTTACCATGGTCTTTCTGCGGTTGGCTATATCGTCAATGTATTTTTGGTGCTCTTTGTCATATATGAACGTACGCAAACGTGACAAGGCGCGTTCCTTGTTTTTGGGCTGGTCACGGGTTTCCGTACATTCAATAAGGATTTCCTCGCTCACGCCGGTATTGGGGTTTTTCCACATGTAGCGCAGACGTACACCCGATTCTACCTTGTTTACGTTCTGACCACCGGCTCCACCGCTACGGAAGGTATCCCACTTGATTTCACCTTCGTTGATAACTACGTCAAATTCATCGGCTTCGGGCAATACGGCTACAGAGGCGGCTGATGTGTGTACACGGCCTTGCGTTTCAGTGGCAGGCACTCGTTGCACACGGTGAACACCACTTTCATATTTCAGCGTGCCATATACGTTTTCACCTGTTACAGTGAAAATGATTTCCTTGAATCCACCCGACGAACCTTCAGTAAAACTCGATACGGCTGTCTTCCAACCTTTTGACTCGCAATATTTGGTGTACATTCTATACAGGTCGCCGGCAAAAATGGCGGCTTCATCACCACCTGTACCACCGCGGATTTCCATCACAACATTCTTGCTGTCTTCTGGGTCTGCCGGTATCAGTAGCAGTTTGATTTCTTCTTCCATCGGAGCAATTTGCGGCTCAATCTCATCTATTTCTGCACGGGCCATTTCTTTCATTTCCGGGTCTTGCTCGTTAGCCAAAATGTCTTTGGCCTCATTCAGATTGTTCAATAAAGTTTCGTATCGCTTTTTGGCGGTCAATACACGCTCCAGGTCACGGTATTCTTTATTGAGTTTGACAAAGCGTTTCATGTCGGCTATAACGGCCGGGTCGGTAATCAAGGTCGATACTTCGTCAAATTTGTGTTGGAGTCCCTCCAACTTGCTTAGCAATGTGTTTTCTGCCATTTTATTTGTCGTTTTTCTGTTCTTTCTGAATCTGATAGCGTCGTTCGCTTTCCTTTCTCATGTTATCCATGAATTTATCTACTCTGAACTCGGCCAAATTTCTGTATCTGCGTTGGGTGATGAATAAATCGAAAAACCACCCGAAACGGATGTAAGTGTGTATCTTCAATATAACTTTATCAGAGCCGTTCGGACAAATATGATAGGTACCATATGCCTTTTTCAGGAATGAATTGGAATAATACACATCTACAATCACACGGATACTCCCGTCATTTAACTGCTCTTTGGTAACCTTGCTCTCTATGTCCACATCTTTGAAGGTTGTCAATCCAGGCACTACAATATCTGTCTTGATGGTCCCGACCGATGTTTGTGGGTCATATACAGTCGATTTGAGAACCAGTAGTACGGCGTCTTTTTCATCATCCTCCTGTTTGCCTACACCTTTAAGTGCCCATTCAAACAGCAATTCCGGGTCTCCGCGAAACTGGCTGATGAAGTCATTGACCACGTCATCAGCTGTTTGCATGTCTGCCAATGTCAAGACTTCGCAATAGGTATGAAAGGTTCCTTTGCTATATTGGGTTTTCAGCGAGTCTGTGAGTATGGCCGCATTCAAAAGAAATGAATGTACAGCCAGCAAAATCATTAATAAGGCTCTTCGATAACTCATTGGGTAAAGGGATTGCAAAACTCTTTTTACAATCTGCAAAGATACGATTATATCGGCAAACAGCCAAGACACGCGATGGAGTCAGTTATGTAATAACAAGTAAGATATTAAGAACAAATTTTTCTCTTTTGGTAAAATAAAGGGCGTATCGCCATGCTGGATAGTAAAACTGCGTTTGGCATTGACTTCTCCGTTCGGCATTCCGTATCTCTGAATAAGATAGGAGGTAGTTCGACAGAATAAAATAAATGAAACAAGTTCCATTATTTTGTTCTGCACTCACCTTTTAGTATCTTTGCCTTATGGTTTCAAATGAACTTATATCCTATTTGATTGACTTCATGGTAGGTGAAGCGCTGCCTGAGGGATGGGTGGGCTACACAGCTAATGAAGAGGACTTTGCACATTATCGTTTGGTGTTTGTGCCCAGCGGTTTTTTCCATGAAGGTACTTATGGTACAGCTTCTTCAATGCCAGCTGAACCTTTGGCACAATTGGAGGGAGTTCCTGTCCTTTTCGGAAAACCGGAAGTCTGTATGTATCATGATACACTTGTAGTACATGCAGATTTGCCAGCTTCCGCTTTTTTCCTGATGACACGTTACGAAGAGTTGTTGCAGGCTGGACGCGATGTACACAATCGTTTCGATGCACAGCATGCTTTGGCGAAGAGGGCTGGTTTTCTCCATCGGCCATTGGTGGATGAATATGGTACTCTGATTCGGAAATGGCTTGATGAGTTGGGGTGTCATCTCGCTTCAGCCCCACGGGGATTCAGCAAGATTTATCTCACACACGATGTTGATACTTTGGATTATTATCATCATTTGCGTGGAACATTAGGTGGTTTTAAGCGGATTCTCATGGGAGGCAATGAAAAATGGACGGATATTCTGAAATCCTGGGCTGATATAAACAACGATATTGCCTATACTTTTCCATGGCTCATTGAACAGGATCGAAAACTCCCTGAAGCGGAGGTCTGTTTTTTTATGAAGGCTGCTGACAAAGAAAGAAATCCTTATGACAGACCTGTCTATGATTTGCAGACAGAGAGTCTGCAGGGATTCAATGCTTTTTGCACTGAAAATACTTGCAAGATAGGGCTTCATGCCAGTTATGCGTCTGGTGGAAATGCAACTTTAATCGCAGAAGAGAAAAAGCGTTTGGAGGAAGCTTTTCAGAAAAATGTCACAGCTAACCGTTACCATTATTTGCGCACTTGTTCAGTTGATGATATGCAAGCATTGGCCGACGCAGGGATTATGGACGATTTTACGATGGCTTTTGCCGATAGAATTGGCTTTCGCATGGGCACATCACGACCTTTTAAATGGATCAATCCGAAAACCTTGTCATTGACCAATCTGACCATACATCCTATGTCGGTTATGGAATGTACGCTTATGTCACCCAATTACATGAACCTCCAATATAGTCAGGCCATAGAACAGATTAAGCAATTGATGGATAAGATATATCAATACAATGGTGAAGTCGTTCTGTTGTGGCACAACACTTCGGTCATGGACCCGCAGGGTGATTACGCACGCTTGTATATTGATACGTTGGATTATATAGGGAAATTGCACGAGATGATAGTACAGTGAATATGAAAAGAAATATATTGATCTTAACCGATGCTTTTGCTGAACCGGCCTATAACCCTAGGGTAAGATGTTTGTGCGATAATTTGATGAAAATGGGTTGGAATCCTTTTTTGTTAACGGAGAAGATAAAAGGTCAGGAATATAAAGGTTTACCTTGTCCAAACAGACAAGTTGCTTACTATTATTATAATACAGGTTTGTTGTCTAAAATCGAATGGATGCTGAAATTTTTAGCGGGAATTCTGTTTGATTATAAGAATCGCTACTATTATAAGACTCTTTGTCGCGAATGCAAAGATATGTCGTTTGATGTGGTATTATGTTCCTCTTTTCATACATTTCCAATGCCTGCAGCATTTCAATTTGCAGCAAAACGAAAAATACCATTATATGTTGATTTAAGGGATTTGGCAGAACAATGTCCGGGGGGTGAATATAATGAACATCGTTTTAATGCTTTCCCTCGTCTTTATGCTTTGGTTAATGCATGCTTCCGAGATATTAATATTAAGCGGCGAAATAGGGTAATAAAAAAGGCTAATGCGGTAATAACAGTGTCTCCATGGCATAAAAACTTTTTGTCGCAATGGAATAATAATGTACATCTTATATATAATGGCTTTGATGAGAAATGGTTTTTCCCATATAATAGCGTGACTCCAACTTTTCAGATTGTATATACAGGAAAGATTTATGGGCAGACGATGCAAGACCCTACATTGTTTTTTGAAACTTTGTCACAGTTGCACAAGGAGCTGAAAATAAATAATGACGTAGTGTGTAATTTTTATGTGAATGAAACGACAAAAAATAGGCTTATTTCTCTTGCACAACAATATGGTGTGGAAGATTATATGAGATACAGGTCTTATGTATCACCAGAAAATATTCCTGATGTCTTACATCAAAGTTCCATTATCCTTGTCCTTTCCAATAAAACGACGGAAAACGGTCCTTTTGGTATTATGACGACTAAATTCTTTGAAGCATTAGGAGTGGAGAAGCCTATACTCTGTGTGCGTAGCGATGAGTCTTGTTTGGCTGATGCCATTCGCAAGACCAATGCAGGCCTGGCTGCTACAAATGTGGAAGAGGTGAAGGCTTTTATTTTGGAAAAATACGAAGAATGGAAACGTAACGGATATACTCACCAGCAGGTTAATGTGGAGAAGAAACAGCTTTTTTCACGACAATTTCAGGCAAAACAGTTTGTCCAAATTTTTGAGAAATGCCTATGAACCATCCTTTGATTAGTGTAATAGTGCCGGTCTATAATGTAGAAAAATATTTGGAAAAATGTATCCTTTCCATACTGCATCAGACCTATTCCCATTTGCAGATTATTCTTGTCAATGATGGTTCTGTAGATAATTCTGTGGCCATCTGTGAGAAATATGCAGCTAAGGACAAACGAATTGTCTTTGTGTCACAGGAAAATAAAGGATTGTCTGCCGCGCGCAATACAGGATTACACTTTGTCAAAGGGGAATATCTCTCTTTTGTTGATTCAGATGATTATCTTGATGCTGATTTTTATGAAACATGTATGCGGGAAATAGCAGATAATGAGATGTTGGCCTTTGGTTATCGTAAAGTGGATGTGAATGAAAAGGTATTTTATGTCCGCCGGTTGAAAAAAGTATCATCTGCAGCTCTAGTATTAGTCAGTGCCTGTACTAAGTTTTTTAGAAGTGAGACTTTTTTTCGATTACGTTTGTTGTTCCCTGAAAATATAATTTTTGAAGATGTGGTATTTGCATATAAATGTTGGATGTCATTTTCAAAAGTGAAAGTAATAGAATATGTGGGATATAATTATTTATATAATCCAGTCTCTATAACTTCCAATGCTTTCTGTAAAAACACAGATACCCGTTTCCTATTTGAACGTCTCCGTCAAGAAATGATTTCACAGGAGTGTTGTGTTAATGACATTCAACCGCTTTTGTTTGTACTTTCCAAATTGAATCTTTTCTTACAACTGCAAAAGAAAAAGGTGGTATCATTTGGTGAATTTTCTGCATCCTATTTTGCCAATAAGAAAATCATCGACCAAATTCTGGAAGAAAAACACATGAAAATGTGTTATTATTTAAAGGGTGAGCGTGTTAGGACCAATTTTACGATGTTGTGTCTTGGATTGGCAACAAAAGTTCACGCAGAGAAATTTTTCTTGCGCTTGCTGTATTGCTTGCCCATATGATGCGTTTTCCCGTCAAATTTTCCACATTTACTTGCATTTGCTATTGTACTTTTGCACCTGTAAAATTACAATAGCATGAAAAAACTGATAATCTTCTGGATATGCATTTTCCTTATCCAACCATTTGCCTTCTCGCGGAATCATTTTGCAGCTCCCAATGCATCTGGTAGTGGCAATTCTTATGATGATCCTTGTGAATTTTTGTCTGCATTAAGCCGTTTGTCTTCTGGAGACACTCTTTTTGTCTTGGGCGGACAATACGATTATGCGGAGAAGATTTCCATTAGCTCTTCCAAATCGGGAACGGCAACCAATAGGACGGTAATCATGGCATGGCCGGGTGAGAAACCGATCTTTGATTTCCGTAATATGGTTTACGGAGAAAGGGGGATATCCATAGCTACCGGTTCGGAGTATTTTCATCTTAAAGGGCTCACTATCCGCTATGCGGGTAAGAATGGGCTTATCAACTATGGAAGCTATTGCTTGCTTGAAAACCTGGATGTATATGGATGTGGCGATAGCGGTATTCAGATGAAAACAGGAGGGGCCAATGTGATAAAGAACTGTGATTCACACGATAATTTTGATTATCAGTTGGGAGGGCTTACGGCTGCTGACTATGGTGGAAATGCTGATGGCTTTGCTGATAAGCAGCACAGTGGTCCTGCCAATACTTATATCGGATGCCGTTCGTGGAATAATTCAGATGATGGTTGGGATTTCTTTGACCGTTACACGGATACACCTACCATTATGGAAAATTGTATCTGTTATGCCAATGGTCCTGCGTTTTATGATATGACTGACCATCCTCGTTATGAGCAGGATAAGGAATGGTTTGATCAGTTTCTTACAGAACGTCAGGTAACAGATGATGACGGTAACCAAATTACTCTCTCTCTGGCTCACTATGTCAATTTGGGCAATGGAAATGGTTTCAAATTGGGGGGAAATCGAAGCACACATAATGTAGAGTTACGTCGTTGCCTTTCCGTGAGAAATACAGTGAGAGGGTATGACCAAAACAATAATTTTGGTGCAATGGTCATCTACAATGCTTCGGCTTATGACAATGGGTGTGACTATGGCTTTGGTACAAGAGAAGGTGGTAGTATAACGGTGAAAAATTCCTTGTCGTTATCTTCCCGTAGTGACAACTATTTTAAATGTCCATCAGTTGTTGACCAGAACAATAGTTGGAATACGCAGGGAGTCAGCTGCACGGCAGCAGATTTTGCTTCGCTTGATGTGGAACTGGTGCTGGAAGAACGTCAGTCTGACGGTTCCCTTCCACAGAATCTGTTTATGCAATTGGTGGAAAACAGTGACCTGATTGATGCCGGGGTTAATGTAGGCTTGCCTTTCTCTGGTGCGGCCCCCGATTTGGGATGTTATGAATCGGGCGATTTTACAGCTTTTCCTTGTGCCATTAATTGTATTTCCAACAATACACTTCAAAGTGTGCTGTTGGGCGACGCTATCCAGCCAGTGGTATTCCAATGGTCGGGTGGTGCGGTTACAGCAGTGGCCGATGATTTGCCACAAGGACTTACAGCCTCTTTGGACGATGAAAACAATACCATCACCATCTCTGGTGTTCCGACAGCAGTCGGCTCTTATGAATGGAGTGTAACGGCTACAGGCAATGATGTGCCAGAAGCAACAGCTTTTGCTGCGGTATATGTCAAGCCGGTTTCTGCCAAAAGAGTAGCTTATCTGACAGTGCCAGATAGTCCGGCTGACAAACTGATTTTAGATAAGCTCAATGTCAATAATGAATTCTTTGTTTCCATTCACGACGCGGCAATGACCAATGATTTTTCAGATTATGATTTGGTGGTGTTAAGTCCTGTGCCCAATTCGGCAGCTGCTGGTGTCTTGGCTTTAGAGACTGTGGAAAAACCGATACTTTTGCTCAAACCTTTTGCCTTGAAGTCATCGGGGTGGAATTGGGGAAATGCTATCAATACGGCTGATAGGGCTATGACAGTGACCAACCCGCAACATCCCCTGTTTCAAAATCTTTCTTTGGAACAAAACACTTTGGAATGTTTCAGTCAGGTGCAGACCAATGCAGTGACGGCTGTTGACAGTTGGCAAGGCAATCCATCCATCATACGTTTGGCAACGCCTTCTTCTAACTCGTCGGCTGATGCGTTGGTGGAATTGACTTCCAATACAAATATGAATGGAACGGTCCTCTCTCATTCGCTGATTATGATGGGCATCAGCGAATATTCGACGGCCTATCTGACTAATCCAGCCTTGCAGGTGATAGAAAACGCTTGTTGTTATTTGTTGGGTATGGATATTCCTTCATATACGGCACTACCACAACCCGAACAGAACCAATGGCAAATACGCACTATGCCAGGCATGATTGAGGTGCAGGGAGAGAACGATGTACAGGCACTTCTTCTATATTCCATTACAGGACAGACTATTGCAGAAACCCGTGGTGCACAATTGCATTTGCCATCCATGACTCCAGGTGCTTATCTTTTGGAAATCCGTTCAAATGATGGTATTTCTATCATTAGTAAATTGTTATTACAATAGTTTGTATTCTGTCAATGATTTGCGATTTCTAAAATATCTCAGGGATATTCAGTAAATGTCCCCCAAAAGCAAGATGGCATATAAAGCGGATAGGATGCAATCACTTTATATGCCAT
>CALUKG010000005.1 GCA_944321155.1 uncultured Bacteroidales bacterium
TCGTAATGCTGTCCCGTATGCAGAATCTCTTCGGTAATCACCTCCGAAAAATGCTCCTGAATAGCACGTGAAAGCGCCGCCGCCTTGATAAACTGCGGACGCGCACCTATAATGGTCAATATGCGGTAGGGTTTTGAAGACATCTTATTTAAAGTTGTATTGGTAATCAGGATTCTCTTTTATTATCTGCGCACTTTGCGGATAATTTTCTACAAACCACACTAAAAAGGCCGTTACATCTATTTTCTCAGAAAGCATCTTTTTTCTACGCAAAGCATATTCTTCCACAATTGCTTGCCTATCAGTAGATAATATTTCCACTGCTTTTGAAATTGCCTTCATTTGGTCTTGGGATGACTCTGAATAATTCAAACACAATTGATATGAATGCTCTAAATGCTGCGTATAGATTGTACTATTATCATTCAGGAAGATAGCAGGTACTCCTAACATTGCAGCCTCTTCTGCCATTGTACTACTCTCTCCAAAAATCAAAGAAGCAAAAGCCATTGCATCATGCATACGTTCCGGCGCAATCCTAATTCTATATTGTTCCAATTCTTGCGGCAATTCTTTTTCTGAAGATATAAACACTTTAGCATAAGGCAAAAAGGATTGTATCGCCTTTATTTTGTTTTCATAAGTCATTCCCTTGTGCCCCACATCATGTGATGCATTCCAAGCTACAAATCGAATAATCACATATTTATCATCTTCACTAACCCCTAATTCCTGTAAAACGGTTTTATCTGGAGTAAAACGTTTAGGATGCAGATACAACAATTCATTATAGCCGGCATAGGAAATGTTCTTTCTATCTTGCGATAGTGGATTTTGATAGTCTGAAGTCAAAATTACTTTTGTAAATGGCTTGTACAACCTTACCTGTTCGAAATTAAACGTATCCTCAAAAGCAATATGTGGTTTTCCCATTACGAAAGCCACGTGGGAGGCCGTTATGGAACCATGAGATAAAAATACATCCGGTTTACATCGTCCAGCTATTTTCCAAACTTTATAATCGAACCCTATAAGGTTGTGTATTTTTCCACTCAATGATTTTCTTTTCTTTCCCAAAGAAACATATGACAACCCATCCTCTTTCAACAATCTGATTTCAAACTCTTTATCACGTGTTGTAAACAACACTTTATGGCCATGCTGCATTAATTCATGTGCCGCATGTTTAAACATATGAACATGAGCTGGATGCCCTATGTCTATCAATATATTCATACTATCTTCTTTTCATTAAGAAAACACCACATTTCCCAATTTGATACAACAACTTCTGACAAACACACAAATACCTGCCATGTTCTACCTGTTTGCCTCCAAATTCTCTTTTGTAGTCTCTTACTCCATAGGGAACATTAGGCTTGCCAGCCCCCATCATATCATATACAGAAATACCATGCTCTACAGAATAAACCATCCCAGCATAGGTCGCCAAAGTAGAAGGAAAGATCGTTTTAGAAATATCATCTTTACCACAGGCAAACCATTCGTACATGGCCTTTCCTTCCAACACCACACATACGGTTCCTCCTATAATCTCCCCTTGCCATTCCACCAACAAGAAATGTGCTTCAGGCAATGCATAAAGCTTTTCAAAGAAGTAAAAAGGGAATAATGGAGTCTTCACCTTGATTTTATATAAGTCCAATAAGATGGCATAATAAGCCTTTACTTGTTCCAAAGTAGGCTTTACAACCACTTGAGCTCCATCACGCATAGAAGTTTTTATTTTCCTTTTTTTACTTTTCCCCATATTTGCCATCAACGTATCCATAGAAGACGTATCCACATGGAAGTTCAGATGCGGCTGATAGTTCCACCCTGCCAACTCAAAACAATTGTGAAAAGCACTGTAATCATGAAAATTACGGGTTTCTATATAAATAGCCTTGCTTCTCAATTGCTGTCTCACAAACACCAAAAGTTGCAGTAGAGCATCCGTCTGAATATTTTCTGCTAACAGCGGTCCACCAATAATAATGGCTCGTCTTGTCAGCCATTGTTTTATCAGATTCGTCTCTCGGGTAATGTATCCCTGCATCACTCCCACCAATTCGCCGTCTTGTTCCACTCCATAAGCAAAAGGCTCCATAAAGGGCAGACTGGCATAGAAATCATAGCAGGCGGGCGTCTGAAAAAAGGTTGCAAATTGAGAGGTAGAAACCAAAGCCTCCCAGGCCCCTCTATCCAATTGTGGGTATGTTAATACTTGTATATCCATCTACTCCTTTCTACCAGCCAAATGGATGTTTGCTTAGCGGCATTTTTGCCAATGGATGATAATCACCTTTCAGTCCAATAGGTTCAGCATGACGGATATCATACACAATATTAATTGCATTGCGTGCATCTTCAATGCCAAACCCCTCACCACGCAATATATGCTTATAACTTTCCGTATGCAGTTCGGTAAATCCTACACTGAACTCAAATTCCTCTCCGTCAATATTGATGGTGCGGTACGTGCGCTTTTCCCCTTGCACCGCATTTTCCGGCAAGCATTCCGCATTGATACTCAGAAAATAGCGTACACGTGCTTTTTCTAATTCCAAATAACCTGCAGCCCTGTCATGTGTACAGACATGCACAATATTGGTTTTTACTGGTCCAAACACCCATTGCAGCATATCATAAAAATGCACGCCAATATTGGTAGCTATGCCACCGCTCTTGTGTACATCCCCCTTCCAGCTCGTGTAATACCAATTACCACGTGAAGTAATATAGGTCAAATCTACATCATAAATTTTGTCCTTTGGTCCATTTTCTATCTTCTTTTTCAAGTCGACAATGGACTGGTGCAAACGTAATTGTAGAATAGTATAGATGTGGTGTCCCGTTTCTTTTTCCACTTCCTGCAGCGCATCCACATTCCATGGGTTCAGCACCAAAGGCTTTTCACAAATCACATCCGATCCCAAGCGCAAACCATAACGCATGTGTGCATCATGCAGATAGTTAGGCGTACAAATCGACACATAGTCAATATTTTGTCCTATACGCTTCAATTTTGTACAATGGCGGTCAAACAGTTCCTGTTCCGTAAAGAACGAAGCTTCGGGAAAAAAACTATCCATAATTCCCACACTATCAAACTTATCATAAGCTGCCACCAATACGTTTCCCGTATCTTTAATGGCACGTAAATGCCGCGGTGCGATATAGCCCGCAGCCCCTATCAATGCAAAGTTTTTCATATATAACAGTTTACAAACGGTTTCTTATTCTATATACTCTATTGTTTTTATTTTTCTCGCAGGATTACCTGCCACTACAGAAAAAGGAGGAACACTATGTGTAACCACAGCACCAGCAGCCACAATACTGCATTCGCCAATTTCCACATCTGGTAAAATTATAGCGCCTGCACCTATCCACGCATCTTTATGGATAATAATGGATCTCTTCTTTGGCTTTAGATAAGGTTTTAATCGACTATTATTCGGATGTGAGGCTAAAACCAATGTTACATTAGGTGCAATACTTACCCTATCTTCTAATGAAAGTAATATATTTCTATCCGCATATCCTATTGTTATGGATAAACCATCTGCAACATATACATCTTTCCCTAACTTAAATCCACATTGTCTTAAAACCCACAGTCTCAATCTCAAATAAGGAAAAGGCAATATAAAACTTAACAAAAACTTTCTTTTATAACGATATAGCTTATCTTTCATTAATTACTCTTTTATATATACTTATCAATTTCATAGCAACATTCTGATTATCTAATCTTTGTTGTAACAGTTCCTCTCTACCATTAGAGCGTTTACCTTGTTCCAAAATAGATTTTAATGTATCTGAAATAGTTTGCGGATTACGTTCCACCACAGCACTAGGATACACCCTTTCTAACCGTTCCTTCACATCCCCCACATCCACCGTCACCACAGGACAATTGCAGGCCATCGCTTCTTTCACCACTTGTGGTGACCCTTCCGTAAAAGAAGTCAACAACAATGCATCTGCCGCATAAAACAGCGTTGCCACTTCCTGACGACTATAGCCCTTTAACTCAACCAAGTGCACATCCGACAATAACTGTACAGCCGCCTGCGCCAAAGGAGCATTCTTTACAGCATTATCATAAGCTCCCGCAAACAACACATATTTCCCATCAGCATCCCATCCCAATGCATCACGTGCATCCAACTTATTTTGCAAAACAAAATTATCCACATCTATACCACAAGGCAACAGACTATATTTCTTATGTATTTTTGCCAATTCTACATTACGTTGTGATACAAACACATTCCATGCAGACAATCGCATCGCCATTTTTGAGAATCGTCTTACTTCCACCACATTGATATCACTGCCATGGTAGGTTGTCACCACAGGCACTTTCCGTTGCAAATTTGCCAACAACCCAGACAAGCCATAGTGAGCATGTATTATGTCAGGTTGGAATTCTTTTATCTTCTTACTCAAAGAAGGTAGCACTCTTAAATAACCTTTTATTCCTTTTCCAACTATTCCAAAATAATCAATCACTACCCCTCGTTGCTGCAAAGCATGTGCTTGCTCCACCACAAAAGGGCTTAAATTCCCGCTATTCTTCGATGCGATTATCAAGACTTTCATGCTATTTTCCCAAAAGAACTTTCATATATTCTTTAACACCTCTTTTAGATATACACCCGTAACCTGCAAAGATACGACAAGTTAAATAAAAACCAATTATTTTCACACATATAGCTACCCTATCCGATTTTCTGGTTGCACTATATTGTAAAACAGGTTTCATTTCTTCCAGCAATACGTAAGCAGATTTTCTATCTTGTTTGGGCAATAAAAAGAAACCATACAATAAGGTAGGGAATAAGAAAGCCATATAATTTAACTGCAATTGTGCCAATGTTCCTACATCTTCCTGCAGACGAGGTATCCATTTCTGAAACATATACTGATAACTTTGATAAGTTCGAATGGAAAGTGAAGTTGAAATGGAATCAGAACGATGCCGATAACAATAGCCATAACAATTCACTGCTTTTACGGTTTTCAGATGTTGCCATAAAACCATACTCCAATCCACATCCTCACTTAGCAGTTCCTTCTCAAAAAAAATCTGATTATCCATCAAAAATTCTCGTCGTATTATTTGAAAACACGCACTCATATTAAAGCGTTGCGTGCGTAACAGATGTTCAAAAATAACGGTTGTCGATGATGCATGATTAATAAAATCCACATTATACGACCGTTCCTTGTTTTCATTTCCAGTATCTTCATACTTATCTATACGGCAAAACAGCAAAGTATCAGGATACTGGTATTGTTCTACTTGTTCCACCAATGTTTGCAACACATTATCCGAAGCATAATAATCATCCCCATCCAAAAAGTGGATATATTCTCCTTTGACCTCTAACAATCCTGCATTTCGCGCGTCACTCAATCCTCCATTGGTTTTATGCACCACACGAATTCGCTCGTCTTTCTTTGTCCATTCCTCACAAAGCACGGGTGATTGGTCGGTTGAACCATCATTCACCAACACCAATTCCCAATCTTGAAAACTTTGTGCCAATACCGATTGCACACAATCATTTAAATATTGAGCAATATTATATACGGGTACTATGATTGATAGTTTCATAAGCATTATTCTCCATTTGCTGTAAACGTTTCCTCTCCTTTTTTCTCCATTGCGCTATCTCCATTTGTTGGTTATTATAAAACAGCACAAATAGGAACACAGCCATAAATGCTGGTGTACGGAATATAAAACCAGTGTACATAAAATATTCCCAAGCAGTTATTCCTAGCAACACCCAACTTAACCGTTTGTGACGTATAAAAAAGAATGGAAGGAAACCAAATATAATGGTCGTTATTACTCCTAAAATTCCCGTTGTAACATAAGATTGAAACATTCCTGTCGCAGCACCTTTATAAGATAATTTAATGGTCAATGGTAATTCTAAGAATTCACCATAATTGGTAGAATACATAGCCGAGAAACCCAACCCAATCCAATCCTGTCGGTTTACCTTACCACTAAATATCAATTTAAACAATTCTATTGTAGCATTTCCTCTCCCTGATGCTGTTTGTGTATCATTTTCCACCAATCTTCCACCCACACTACTTAACAACACATTCTTATTGTTGGTGATAGAGAGTCCCTCTTCCCCAAACTGATAAGTTTCTGCATAATCAAACATATATTCCAAATCAAAGGAGCCCCATACTTTATGTTCCGGATTCAATGTTGGGGTTAAACGAGCACCAAAATAAAAGACGACTGGAATGGCTGTTATACCCAATATAATATATTTATTCAACCGTATGCCTTGCACATATACTATAAAAGCGGCAATTACAAAAGGAAGAATAAACCAAACAGCTCGTTTTCCGGTAGTAAAGCCAACCAACAACAAGCCAATCACATACAACCAATCATATTTCGTCAACTTTCCTTGTTTATAGAACCATAATACAATAAAACCAATTATCGGGATAGTTGTACCTTGTCCTCCTCCTATATAGGATAATGTTCCCACTAAAGCCTCAAATCCTATACCTGGAAATAAAATCAATTTAATTAATGCATGAAAGATTTGAACAGCAAACAGTTGATATAACAACAACAACATAAATCGACCTTCATGTCGTATGAATACAGCATTTTGAACTAAAAAATAAAGTAAATAAATTTCTACATAACGCGCATATTGACTAAGAATTATCGTTATGGTATTCCCTAGACTTTGTGTAACTGCAACAAAAAAAGCTACCGAAAACAATATAAATATACCACTCCAAATTCTATTGTAGGAAGTTGTATGATTCCATGCACTTCGTCGATAGGTACACCAAAAACTATAGAAAAGCACAAATATTTTATACAGGTTATTTATTGCAGAAGACAAGAATACAAATAATCCTGTATAAAACATCAATATCAATAAAACACATAAATTATTTCCTCTATATTTCATAAGGAAATACAGAAAAGACAGCAATACAAAAACATAGTAAATGAACTGGTTTTGTATATTTACATTATATACTAATGAATCAAACATAATATCCTTTTATGCTATCGATACGTTGTATATTTATTTTTTTTCCTCAAAAAGATAGATTCATAATATTTATATGATACATAGGCCAATAAGATAGTTAGCAAGCTAATTGACACATAAGATATAACTCTATATTGTATATTCAAAGGCATTGCAATAAATTGAAACCCATATATTACTAAAGGATGTATTACATAAATTCCATATGAAATTTTACCCAAAAAACGCAAGGGTGCGATTTCTAAATTAACGATTGCATACCTCCTGTTTATTTGACCAACGATTATACAAGCAGTAGCTAAACCCAATAATAAATGCTCCGTAGGTCCAGGAGTTCGTAATCCGCAAAACATAATAGCAATAAAAAGAATCCAAGCCAATATCTGAGCGAAATAATTATTCAAATATTCCATTTTATGATTCCTAAAGCCAAAAGCAAATATTCCCCCCAAAAGCATCAGTTCAAATCTATTTACAGCAAAAATAGAATATAACATAGTAGAATCTGCCGTATACCGGAAATAGAACTTTAAGACAACAAATGCTCCCATGCAATACAACAATGGTTTAACAGTATTTATTCTCCTTATTAGCCACGGCCATACTAAGTAAAATTGTTCCTCAACACCTATTGACCAAAGATGAGCAATATATGGCAAAGCACCTCCTACACAAAATGGTATATTAGCTCCCATAAAAATATACCACAAATATGATGAAGTCAACATACCATTATGCTGTAAGACTATGCCTACAATAAAAAGATATAAATAATACAACGGCCATATTCGTAAAATTCTTCGCATATAGAATTTAGCGATATGAACAGTTCCTGTTTGCCCCTTCTCCAACAACAGCAAATAAGTAATCAAAAAGCCACTTAAAGTAAAAAAGACCGAAACCCCATAACTAGCCGCTTCCATTCCTCCCTTAATACCATCTAACACATCTCCGTATACTATCTGAATGTGAGACAGTAATACAGCCAATGCAGCAATACTCCTAATTCCATCTAAACCAGACAAATAAAAAATTTTTTTATGCATCACCTAGTATTTTAGATAACAGAATAAATTTCTTCGAGCACTGCATCAACCTTAAATTCAGTAGATTTCATAAAAGACTGACCCTTATAAAATTTATATTTGGTCTCATCTTTGAGCATCTGTAAAATTGCACCCAAAATATCCTCCTCTTTTTTTTCCACCAATAAACCATATCTATTATTTTCCAACAACTCCATAGGTCCTGTTATTTTTGTAGCAACTATCGGCAATCCCAATGTCATAGCTTCACAAACAACCAAAGGATAACCTTCCACATCTGAAGTACTCACAAATAAATCAGCTTCTCTCATATAAGCATAGGGAGGATTTTTAAAACCCAACAAAAAGACATTGTCTTGTAAATGCAACTCTTTAATCTGATCCTCTAATTCATTCCTTAGATGCCCTTCTCCTATAATCCAAGTATCCACATCATAATGATTCTGTTTCAACATACCACAAACATTGATGAGACGGTCGAAGCGTTTTGCTTCTACTAAACGCCCTACAGCAACAATAGTAAATTTTCTTTTCTTAGGTTTTTCTCTTTCTGCTTCTTTCCTAATCAGCTCTGTATCAATTAGATTATAAATCACTCGTTGCTGAATATTTATAGTTGGAAAACAATGATTAAACTGCAATTGAGCGTCTTTGGACACAAATACAATTTCATGCATATTCTTATATGCAATTTCTTCATCTCCTCTTTTATATAAATGCCCAGTCCAATGATTATTAATAAAATCTGTATGTACCCATGTTACATGACGATTACCTTTGTCTAAAATGAACTGATGAAATTGTAATGATGTGCCCTCCGCAAAAGAAACGATAGTGTCATAATTTTGACATATCGTTTTTCTTATTCGTCCTGATAAAAAAAAGACACTTCCTATATACTGATAAAATTTACGATGTAGCTTATACAGAAGACTTTTTGCAGAATACACAGAATATACCTTCACTCTTTTATCCACATCTGGCAAAAACACTCCTTCTTGAAAAAGCAAACACAAATCTACATCATACAGATTATAATCTAAATAGCGTAGAATATTTATCAAAACACGCTCAGCTCCTCCACCGTTCAATGCCGTAATAATGAACAATATCTTTTTCCTCATATACTATTTATTTGCTTGTAGGAAATCTTCAAATGATGAATACTGAGGAGGATTTTTTAAAAGAAACAGATCCTTGTGCCCCTGCATTTGCACCTCTTCTATCAATTTTCGAAAAGATGCTGAACAGATAACATTATTAGACCAGAATTGAGCAAACTCTTCTCTAAAATCTTCAACAGTCAATCCCTCACCCTTCGTTTTTCTTAAATGTTGAACATATTCATATACTTCTTGCTCAACTTTTTCTTTTCGTTTTCTGTAATATTCCTCTAAAGTACATAATGGACGAGCAGGTATTCCTGCAGCTACAGTATTCTCAGGAATATCTTTCGTTACAATTGCTCCTGCACCAATAATACAATTATCCCCAATCGTCACCCCTCGTAATATCATCGCACGTTGACCAACATGAACATTATTTCCAATTTTTACTTTAGAACGTCCAGGGATATAATCATGAAATGCATGTACAAAAACAGATGTCGTATAATCATGAGTTAAAATAGTTACATCTGCAGCAATCACAACATTATCACCTATCTCTAAATAACCAGGTGTTGAAATATCTATTTTAATGGTTTTATATCCAAACAACCTTAAATTATTCCCTATTACAACACCGTTCTTTCTCAAATAATCAATAAAGCGTCGCTGCGAGGACATTGCATATTTTTGTCCTACATAATGCTTTATATGGTTGACAAGTTTACACTCCATATTTATATTTGGCAAATTTTGCAATTAAACGAATTATGTATTCTATAAGTCTCGATTGATTACAATATCTAACATTCCTATATTTTGTAAGCAACAAATAATCTGCTTGCATCCGTCTTGACATATAACGGTCTAACACCAATTGACGTTCTTCTATACATAATTGAGGAGATCTGTTAGAAATGCCATCAATATTAAACTGAGCCACATCCACATTCAGATATTCCAAACTGACATCATCATGAAAAGCAGCCACTTTTAAAAACCATTCCCAATCTGCCACAATACGAAGCGATGCATCATACACCCCAAACCGCTCAAATAAACTCCGTCTGATAAACGTAGCCTGATGCTTTAAACAACTATTATATAAATCCAGAAATGTAGGAGATTCTACTCCTTTACAATATCCTATTTGCTTCCCGTCCTGCACCACTTTTAAATTTCCATACAACAAATCACCATGCAAAGGTACAGAAAAAAATTGTTCCAAAACATGTGGGCCAGCAAACACGTCCCCTGCATTCAAAAAGAAGCAATATTCTCCTATCGCTCTTTCTAATCCCTTATTCTGGGCATCATAAACCCCCTTATCCTTTTCACTTACCCATTTTAGCGAAGAACATTCTTTCGCATAGTTTTTGATAACAATCACTGATTCATCTGTGCTCCCCCCATCAATAATGATATGCTCATAATCCTGATAGGTCTGCAAACGTACACTATCAATGGTCTGCTGCAAAGCAGAAGCTTCGTTATAATTTATCGTGATAATGGATAGTTTCATAGCTTTTGATTAATAAAGAACTCCATACTGGCTTTTGGACATGCATATCTTTTCCAATAGCTGCGTGCTCCTTCTTTTAAATGCAACTGTAAATCAGGATTATTAATTATATGCAATATTGCATTTGTCATTTCTTTCTCGGAAGGATTAACATAATAAATGTCTCTCTCATGTTTCATCTCAATCGGCAAACTATTTACAAAAGGTGTGGATAAAATAATTTTCCCCATTGATAGATATTCAGGCAATTTCCAACCATGACAATCGAAATATGCAGGAGCATTAAATACCAACAAAGATTTTTCCGCTTTCATTACGTATTCTTCATATGGCATTGACTGAACTATTATATCCTCGTACTCCTTATCATATTCCCCAACATCAGGCACCATACCTCCTTCAAACACAATAATGCCTTTTTTATCCAATTCCTTACAAACCCTAATAAACATTGCACGCTGATTATTTACCTTTGATTGACCACTCCACCATCTCGTTTGAAAAAATATATACGGAAGTTTTCCATTTTCAGAAGATGCCAAGGCAATGCTATCACATTTCCTTTTGGATAAAATTATATATCTGGAAAGATATGTAGTAAATCCGAATGAAATACGTTTATAACACTTCAAATAATTTATTAATGCATACAATGCTGCATTATATTTATTCCAACGCCCATAATTTATTGCAAAATTACAACCTACTGGAGTAATTTTACCTTTATATCCTAACGGGATACATTCCTGTTTATAATTAACCTTCCCATAGACATCCGCCCATTCTAAAAAATCCAGATAAAAAATTTCATTTGAATCCGCAAAATCTATCACATATTTTTCACTCTTATACACAAAAGCAAAAACATGTGTATCCTTTGTATAATGGAGACCTTCAAACAAACTACTTTTCCATAAGCAATTATTCTTACCAAACACATCAAACAACCCTTTTACGTAAAAAGACGAATATAATATATTACATGCAGGATCAAATATCAAATCTCTTACCATAACACCCATTTATTCTTAACAAAATCATAACAAACAAGTTTTGGATAACAATAAATCCTTTTCAGCAAGAACTTAGGAAGAAACTTTGTCAATCGATTATAACAAAACGATCGATTATAACAAATACATCTCACCTCTTTCTCGTATTTCTCAACTTGTTCTATCGATAATTGTGCACCATGTAAACGAAATCCTCCCAAAATAGTATTTACGGAATGAAGTTGTGCATATTTAAAGAATCTAGTCCACAATTCAAAATCAGCAGCCAACTTATAATTCAAATCCAATCTTGCTCCTGTTTTATCCCATAAAATACGTTTCCAAAAAACAGACTCCTGTTGAATCCATCTATAATCCCCCAATTCAAATTTCCGTTTAGACCAACGAACCGTTGGAAATACCTTTGCACATCTACCTTCGCCATTATACATTGTAGGAGTCCCTACAATCCATTCTACCAATGGTAAATCCGAAAAAATTTCTGCAACTAGCCAAAGTGCATTAGAATGATACATATCATCAGAATTAATCCAGGCCATTATATCTCCAGTTGCATGTTCAAAACCCTTCATAATAGCATGATACATTCCATTATCAGGCTCAGATACCCAATATGCTAATCTATCTTCATATTTTTTTATTATATCAACTGTTCCATCAGTAGAACCACCATCAATAATTATATATTCCAAATTAGGATAATTCTGACCTAATACTGATATAATAGTCTGCTCAAGCATGTCTACTCTGTTATATACCGGCGTAACAATTGATATTTTAGGAATGTCTTTTAACATAAACTATAGTATAGATTTTTATATTGTTCTGCCACGTTCTTTATTGAGTATACTTGCCGTACTACATCCGCTATCTCTTTCCGACCATTTATCTTCTTTTTCTTATCCAAGAGCCAATTAATACCCTCGGCCATAGAGCACACATCATTTGCCAACCAACCATTCACCTTATGTTGAAGCATATCTCCATTCCCACCTATCGAGAATGCAACTACGGGGGTTCCACATGCCAAGCTTTCCATAATAGTACAAGACAAATTTTCTGTCAAAGACGGAACAACCATCACATCTGCCAAAGAATACAACTTTGCCAACTCTTTTTCGTCTTTTATATATCCCATATAGGATACTGGCATACCTATATTTAATTCATCTATTGGCTTATCCGCACCAAAAACAATCAATTCTACATCGTTTCTATCGTATGTTGCTACAAAAATCTTCAATGCCTCGCACAACTGCTTAAATCCTTTTATCTCATCTCTCAATGCATTTACTGCACCATAAAGCAAATACTTCTTGTCAGAATTTTTATGCCAAAACTCAGCAGCTACCTTTCGATCAAGTGGCTTAAAAATATCTGTGTCCAAAGCGTTAGGGATAACAGTAACTGGGAAATCACCCAATAAACTACTCTCTCTTGCACAATCAGCCAACCAATTGGAAGGCGTTACAACATGCATTTCCAATCCTTTATAATATTCCAATTTCTTTCTCCATATTTTCCAACTCAAATCATGCTCATCTGTTGACACCAAGTGAGGACAAGCACCGCAATGTTTTTTATAACCATCACACTCTAAAAAATAATGACATACACCACAAAAAGGCCAGCTATCGTGCAAGGTCCATACAATTGGTTTCTTAATGGAGCGCAATATATGCAAAGGAAAGAAACACTGATTAATCCAATGTAAATGCAACACATCATAATCAATCTTTTTCAAAGCATTATTTAACCAAGTAGCTCTCAAATCGGACATGTAATACAATCTCCGCAGAGGATACTTGTTCCACTGATAATGCAGCCATTTGTTCTTACATTTATTTGCAATCCAATCTGCTATCTTATACAATGGATCGGATGGAAGGAAGTCATTCAAAGCATACACACTATCATCATTACTCTGCTTATCTTTCACAAACATAGTACTATCTACACCTATAGCACGCACCCCACTATGAATACGATATGCAGCTTTGGCTGCTCCTCCAGATATATCATAGGTTGAAAGTGATAATATTTTCAAACCGTCCATATACACAAAATTATGATATTAAATATTCATTGGTAACCTGAGCTATATATGCCCAGTTATAATGTTTGCTGACCCACATACTAAACAATTCTTTATCATCCACATTTTCCAACTTATATATTATCTTTTGAATTACATTGTTAATATCAAATGATTCATAAGTTATCATATTCTCGGATAAATATGAAGACCTACATTTATCATCTGTAGCTATCAATATAGGCAAGCCACAAGAAGCTGCCTCTAACAATGCATTATTAGCAGTAAAAGCATACACTGGCAAAAATAACAATGCTGATGTATTATATAAAAGCAACAATTCTTCATCTGAAATATTGGTCATTAATTTTACAGACGTTGTAAAATGGCAAAAATTTTCCTCATTAGTTACAACAACTATATCAACATTTTTTTTCCGTTTTTTCAATTCACAAAAAACCTGATTCGCAAACTTAAAGTTACGCAACCAATTTCCCACCATTAATACTTGCGAGCGACGCTCCTTAGCTTCATACCTATAAAAATCAGAATCAATACCATGCGGTATATATTTTATCGTAACATTAGGTAAATATATTCTCCACGACTCAATTTCCTTATCAGATACCAAAATTATTTTATCTACCTTTTTAAAAGTGTTTTGCCATCTTTCATCTGATTGAAAAAAAGCAATAGGTTGATGGATTGTACATACAACTTTATTATTTCTCCCTTTGATATGGGGAAGATATTTGATAATATTTTCTGGATAAATAACATGAAAAACCAAATTTTTCCCCACCAAAGCCAATATGATGCAAATAAGCTCAGTAACAACCAAACGCCATTTCCATATTTTACGAAATAATTTACGTAATAAAACGGGAAAAAGCTCTATCTTATTATAAACAAAATCATATTCCCATTGGCCATCTATACAAATGTCATATTGTAAATATTTTTTTATTTGATGATAACCCGCATGTGTATACTTATGGTGTGCAAACGCAAAACCAACATATACAATTTTATTTCTCTTTTCCTCCATGTAATCTATTATAAAATGCTCTTATAACCTTGGGAATATTGTAATATTTATTATACAATCTATTATAGACTTCAACATCCTTCATTAGTCGAGGAAAGTTTCTATACAAACAATCGTTTTTCTCTTTCTGATGTAAGTTTTCCATCTCTTTATCATTACTAATACCATTTAAATCATAACACGCAATTACTTCCTTGATATGTATTAAAGAAACATTATAACGAAACAAAGCAACGGCAAACCATTCCCAATCAGAAACTATTTTATTTTTTTCATTATATAGACCAATCTGATCAAATAGTTCTCTTTTTATAAAAGTTGATTGATGAGGTAATGTTGCTGATAAATAGGTCAGAAAGGTCAAATATTGAGGCTCAATATAAACACCTTTATGGACAACATTATTTTTTATACAGTTTTGTTCTCCATACACAATGTCATCTTTTAATTCATACGCTACAACATTAACTAAAACATTTTTATCCACCAAATAGTCACCACTATTAAGAAACAGCAAATACTCTCCTTTTGCTCTTGCTATCCCTTTATTCATGGCATTATAAATGCCCTTATCCGGTTCGCTTACCCAATAAGAAATCCTGTCCTCATATTGCCTGATTACATCCACACTTCCATCCGTACTCGCTCCATCTATAACAATATATTCAAAATCATCTAAAGTTTGCGCAACCACACTTTCTATCGTTTTGCGCAAGCCCTCTGCATTATTTCTGTTTATAGTAACTATCGAGAGTTTCATTTGTCATACTTCTTAATAAATGCATCCACATCGAAAAACATTTGCTCTACTTCTTTTAAATCAGCTATATCCCAATTCCACCATTGGATTCGCAACAGTGCGTCAATTTGCTCTTCTGTAAAACGATATCTAATAATTTTAATCGGACATCCTACAGCAATAGCATAAGGAGGAATATCTTTGGAAACTATCGCTCCTGCTCCTATTATTGCACCATCGCCAATGGTTACCCCATCCAAAATCGTTACATTAGCACCAATAAAAACGTCATTCCCTATTGTAATCCTTTTTCTTTCTTCTATTTTATCACTCTCTGAATAAGTTACGCCATTTTGTTTCTTTGTTGAATAGAACATTGGGGCTGTACTCAATCCATTAGTCGGATGAATTCCCCAACCACAAAAAACATTGGGACCAATTGAACTGAATTTTCCTATATCCGTTTCGCTAATAATAGAATTCATTGCTATATACGTATAATCACCAATATACGCATTATGAATTTTATAGGGAGGTGAAAACATAACATTTTTACCTACCTTCAACATTGATGTTGAATTAGAAAACATTCCCCATGAAATTGGTTTATGAAGAATCTTCAACTCAGGAATAAGCCTAAGCCTTATTTTACGCATTATTTTTTCAAATAGGTTCATTTCCATATTGGTTCTATATTCAAAAAGCCCAAATCTTGCCTATTATAGAAGGAATGATCACTACCTGTGTCTCCAATTTGCACAGGCAAATACACATTACAATCATCCAAAAACATTCTATTAGGAATATGTAGTATTGGTTTAATATAATAAGTACCTGGCAATAAAAAGCAAGAAGGTAATTGAGCCACTAGATTACATTTATCTATTTCCAATAAATGATGAACCGTAGCAATCGCTCTCTGGTTAGAATCACATAACATAAAACTCAAAGTTGCTTCCTGCGGGAGATGATTAAAGCCTAATTCAAAATGAACATATATTGAAGAATTGTAAGCAATGCTATCAGTAACTTCACCTCTTTCATTTTCAATTGCTACCCGCTTGTAATAAACCTGATTGTCTACATTATTGCCAATATATACAGATTGTGAAGATGCATCAGCCAAATATCTGGCTATACAACTTTGTACATCTCCAATATATGAAACCATGCCCTTTGACAACATTACTCCTTTAGAACATAAAGTTGCTATACTACCCATATTATGGCTAACAAACAACACTGTCCTCCCCTCACCTCTCGACACGTCTTGCATTTTTCCTATAGCCTTCTTCTGAAATTCAGCATCACCCACAGCCAAAACTTCATCCACTACCAAGATCTCTGGGTCCAAGTGAGCAGCTACCGCAAAACCCAAACGCACCATCATACCGGAAGAATAACGTTTAACTGGGGTGTCCAAATATCGTTCACAACCAGAGAAATCCACTATCTCATCTAATTTAGAACGAATTTCCTGCTTCGTCATCCCCATAATAGCACCATTCATGAAAATATTTTCACGGCCTGTCATTTCGGGATGAAACCCCGTACCCACTTCCAATAAAGAAGCTATGCGGCCTTTGGCACGGATTGTTCCTGTCGTAGGAGCTGTTACACGGCTCAACAATTTCAACAAAGTACTTTTTCCAGCACCATTTTTACCGATAATACCCACCACATCACCTTGCTCTATCTTGAAATCAATATCACGTAATGCCCACACATACTCACTATTGCCTTTAATGGAACGGTCATTGGTTTCACCAATCTTCAAATAAGGGTCTTCTTTACGCAACACATTCATCGTCCACCAACGATTCAGGTCATGACTCAAAGTACGCGTTGACACCAAACCAAGGCGGTATTGCTTACTTATATGATTAAATTCTATTGCTACACTCATTCCAATTATTTTCAAATCATTCTTTAAACTATCTTTTTGAGCTTCTTACAAACCTTATTCCCTAGAGAAAACAATTTACCCCCTACTATTTTTTTTATCAGAAATAACACATACAAGTTGTAGGATTCTTTTCTTAAATTTCTTAATTCATTATATAAATCATACATTTTATTCCATTCTATCTCATAATCAACAATATATCTGATATTGTCCTTTAGCTGATAAATATACATTTGTTTTAAAAATGGAATCTTGTATCTATTATATAATTCACGATGTACTTTTAAATCCAATTCTTTCTTTTTCAAAATTGGTATCATAGACCACACTCCTCCTTCATGAATTCTATATACAGCACTACAATCAGAAAAACAAATCAAACGGCCATGCATCAAGATATTAAAAAACATATTCACATCCCTATAATAAGTATAATATTTTACATCTTCTATATCATACATAGATTTACGAAACATTACTGTACATGGATGATTAGCCCAGATTTTAAAGAACTCTTCCATTTTTATTTCGTAAGATTTATTTCCGTTCTCAAATAAATGCCCTAACCAATCTTCTGAAAAGGTATTCGTATTTTGGTTATAAATCTTCATACGATGTGCAACTAAACCAAAATCTGGATTCTGCTCCAAGAAATCCACCTGCTTCTGCAATTTATAAGGATCTGTCCAATAATCATCACCCTCGCATAGAGCAATGTATTTTCCTTTAGCTCGAGGAAACTGATAAGTAACAGATACCCCTATTCCTTTTGAATATTGGTTTTCTTTCTGATATATAGGTTTAAACAGAGTGGGATATTTAGCCGTATACTCTTTAATTATTTCCTGTGACCCATCCGTAGAAGCATCATCATGTACCAATATTTCTATTGGAAAGTTTGTCTTTTGCATAACAAACCCCTCAAAACATTCACGCAAATATGGTGCATGATTATATACTAAACAACAAACACTTACCAAAGGTTCTTCATTAGTTTTCATCTATTAATTTCTTTTTTCGTAATATATCCTTTGCCATTTTCACCATTGGAGGCCCTATAAATTTATTATCTTTCACGGCAACACCTTTCCCTTCCGCAATTGCTTCCTCAGATAATCTCAACATCTCTTTAGCCCATTCAACTTGTTCCTCTGAAGGAGAGTAGTACTTATGGCAAACAGCTATTTCTTTTGGATGCACTATCATCTTGCCTTCATATCCCAAAGTTTTAGATATCAAAACCTCACGTTCTAAACTTTTCAAATCATGAACACTCATATGAACTATGTCCAAAGGAACTATTGATGCAGCTTTGGCTGCAATAGCGATAATAGAACGAGCCGTTAAGATACTAACGCTTTCATCATCATGAATTCCACCTAAATCTGTCATATAATCTTCTGCACCAAAACCTACAGCAATAACTCGTTCCGGACAAATCGTACAGATATCATTAATATGAGCAACTGCTCCAGTTGTCTCGATTAAAGGAATAATTTTAAATGTTCCTATTGGGAATCCTCTCTCATATTCCACTGTTTCTAGTAATTTTCCTATAAAATACACATCCTCAGCAGTTTTACTTTTAGGATATATAAAACCGCTGATCCCCTCTATTGATAATTGATAAATATCTTTAAGTAACTCTCCGCTTTCACGATCATTTACACGTGGATAAACACCACCTTTAATTTCTTTAAATACCCCTTTTTGGACTAACCTGATAATTGTATCTCGTGCTATTTGCTTATTCTCAACAGGAAGACAACTATCCTCCAAATCTAATGCTAACATATCAGCCCCACTACGAACTGCTGATAGTAATTTACGCTCGTTATGTCCAGGAACATACAATAAAGTCCTCATCAAAAAGTCTACTCTCATTTCAATTTCTCTTTTTAACTAATACATATCTACGAAAAGATAAAACATCTATCCCCTCATGATTGGTAGCAATTGTCTCTACATAAACAATCCCTCTATCATTTTTCGATTGTGATTCACGTTTATCCAGAATCTTTGTACGAACATAAATAGTATCATTTACAAAAACCGGATTCAAATGCTTAATATCTTCATATCCCAAATTAGCAATGGCTTTCCCACTTATATCAGGCACTGTCATCCCTACAGCCAACGAAAAGACCAATGTTCCGACTACCAATATTTTTCCATGTTGATTTTTCGATGCATAATCCATATTGGTATGGACTGGATGATGATTCATTGTCAACAAAGAAAAGAAATTATTGTCACTTTCAAATATAGTTTTTGAAAGTGCATGCTCTATTTCTGCACCAACCTCAAAATCTTCAAAATATAAGCCTAAAACAGATTGATTCATAAATATAAAAGATTACCTGATAATATGATTTAACTGAGGTTTTATTACAGCGGGATTTCCATACAACACTTTATTGGATTCCACATCCTTTGTTACATTAGATGACATTCCCACTATATTTGTATCCCCCATTCTAATACCATTTCTTAAAGAGCTATTAAGACCTATGAAATTTTTATCTCCAATAATCAAGCCACTTCCTACACATACTTGCCCCGCAAAATAATTATTATTTCCAACAATTATATCATGCCCTAACAATGTCCCAGAATTAACCGTATTAAAATTCCCCAAACATGCATTTGAATTAACCACAACATTAGCCAGAAAAACATTTCCTATTCCCAAGGATGCAGATCGAGCCAGCATAACTGACGGATGAATAAAATTCGCAAATTTTTCTTCAGGTATATTTAAACTATATAATATACGAGTCCTTTCCTCCATGACATCTGGCCTATATAATGAATATATATATCTCACATCCTCATATTTACCATATTTATCATGTAGTTCTTTTATACCACATAATATAGGATATCCACTTAAAACATCACCACCCGACAAATCGTCCAATGCTAATCCCAACACATCAACATCAGAACCAAATCTGTTTTTTGCATCAAGAATCTGGTCAGCAATAACGATTGCCGTACCTCGACCTCCAATAATAATAAATTTCATATCCTTATCAATTTTACAATTCTATCCATTTCATTCTGTCCATAGCGCTGGTCTATTGGCAATGGGAGTATTTGATTCATATATTTAACTTCTAAATCATGTTCATTACACCATTTTTCCACATTTGGCCAATATCTGGCAACATATATACGATGCTCTTGTAACTTTTGCCTTAATGATGTTGACGATTGAAGATATGGATAAACCATAGGAACCATTCCATCATCAACACTTACCCTCAACAAATTACTATCTCCCAATCTAGAATGCAAATATATAAAATTATCTCTTCTTCTTAACTTTATTGCATCATATTCAATCGATGCTAATATTGATTCGCTTAATTTTGACATCCTCAAAATAGGCATATTATCAAGCATACTATCTTCGTTCTTAAAATCTTCATACCCATCTTCTGCCGATACATCAATACGCTTAAGAAGATGTGCCATTCTTGTCATTGAGGTATCTTGAGGCAAATTATAATCAAGATGTACGTCTGTATATAAATAAGCACCATCTGGTACCCCAAAAAATTTCCTGGGTGAATAAAAAGTATCCATTCCTTCTAGGCGAGGAGAAAAAAAGGCCTGGGCATTATCCACTATCAATTGATTTCCATAAAAATTAGCCAGATATTCTACCATCATCTGTTTAATTCCAAAATAGTTTGTATATAAGAAAGCTTCGTCTTTCTTTAATTTGACTATCGAGACCGGTTCTAAATTCTTATCAATTGAATAGAATTGATATGCTATGTTATGTTTATGAAGTGGCTGAAGCATCACTTCACATGTATAAAATGGAATATAAACTTTCTTATAATTACGAGCCAACAGTATATACTCAAAACAGTTCCTTGCCGTATTCAACCGCAATGCACCATCATGATAATGTTTTCTTTGAGATAATTCCAATTCAAAGTATCCTCCTATTGTCGGATTGTTATCACTCATATCAAATCAACTCATAATCATCCAACATACTATTGATTTCATCAGGAGAATTGAACATCAATATGTCAATCATTGACAATCCAGAGACAAACTCATTATTATATTGCCTGTATGGTAACAGATTCGGCTTTAAAAATCGCAAATCAATCCCAGATGAAGCAAATACACTTTTTTCATACAAGTTCTGTCCTCCGATAGCATTATAATAACAATCCGCACCCAACAAATTACATATATGAATAACTTTTTCTTGAGCACGTAATTCATTATTTTTTTTCAGGCATGATGACAATATAATATCCGTATCTATATCCAAATATCTTAATACCACCTCAAGACTGTGCAACAAGAAGAGTCCCAGCTGTTTATCAGGAAAAGAAATAATATCTTCTAAAAGAGTCATTGTTGGCCTATAAAAAGGAGCCTTAGAATAACAACACTGGAGTGTCCCTTTAAACTTCTTAAAATTATCACCAATAAAAATGTTATTGATTAATTTATTGGGACTAGCACCAGACAAACTTATTGTAAAAAGTTTCTTTTGTCCATTCATCAATATATTATTCCGACTAATCCATCCACCTTTAATATACTGCACATCATCATATACTACATATTTATCCACAGCCTTTATCAACTGCCAATACCCCAAGTATGGCATAAAATAAGGTTGCATAATACCGACCTTCATACTCTTTATATTATCAATGAAACTATCTTCTCAATATTTTCATCCGTCAAATTATGATACATAGGCAAACATATCACTGAATCAGCCATCTTACGAGCGTTCGGAAGATTTTCTGGTTTTGCACTTTCCAAACCTCTGTATGTACTAAAATCACTGATAAGAGGATAAAAATAACGACGCCCCAATACATTCCGTTCTTTCATCTTAAAATACAGTTCATCACGGGTCATACCAGATTTCTCTGCATCTACAAAGATAGGGAAATAACTGTAATTATGCGTTATATTGGGCTGGTCATCAAAGAATGTGATACCATCTACATCCTTCAATGCTTCACGATAACGCAATGCCACTCTTTTACGGGCAGCAATCGCAGCATTCACCTGTTTCAAGTTCAACAAGCCATAAGCCGCACGAAATTCATCCATCTTACTATTGATTCCTGGTGCAACCACTGTTGTTTCACCCGCAAAACCAAAATTCTTCAAATAATCAATCCGTTTTTTTGTTTCCGCATCATGCATCACCAGAGCCCCACCTTCAATTGTATTATACACTTTAGTGGCATGGAAAGACAAAGTGGACATATCCCCCGCATTCAAGATACTTTCACCACCTTTCTTGACACCAAAAGCATGAGCTGCGTCATATATGACTTTCAAGCCATATTTGTCTGCAATTTCTTTGATACGCTCTGTATTGCAAGGTGTCCCATACACATGCACTGGCATAATGGCAGTTGTTTTCGGCGTAATAGCCGCTTCTATTTTATCTGGATCTAAATTTCCTGTTGTCGGATCAACATCCACAAATACAGGCTTGATACCATTCCACCATAAAGCATGAGTTGTAGCCACAAAACTATATGGCGTTGTTATTACTTCACCCGTAATACGCAAAGCCTGCAAGGCTGTAATCAACGGTAATGTACCATTGGTAAAAAGAGATATATACTTTACCCCCAAATAGTTGCACAACGCTTGCTCCAACTGTTGGTGAAAACTGCCATTATTGGTTATCCACTTGCTTTTCCATATCTGTTGCAAATAAGGAATAAATTCTTCCAAGGGAGGAAGCAAAGGGGATGTTACTGTTATTTGCTTTTGATTCATAATCGCATCTTCATACAAATATTCTAAGCATAGTATTCTATTTTAATCTCCTTAAGTCGGAACAATAACATTAATTTATCTCAAATCGTTAGTCAATGTGCTAATTGATACAAAAGCAAGATGATATTGTCCGTTTATATGATTAAATCTGAATCCCATACTCATAAAATATATAACTTATATGCCTACAAAATTAAGTATAATCCTTCAAAAATCAAACTTCTACATTTCACATGCGTTCTGCCACTTCAAACTGCGGTTGAACACAAACCAATAGAGCAGAAACACTATCGGCAGGAAGACGAGGAATTCAAAAGAATTAAAAAGCATAATTTTTACAAAAACGATTGCAAAGATAATACTTTTAGACCAAACCACCATCACTCCCCTATTTCATCAAACACATGGAAACATTGTTTATGGTTTCGCATCGGGTAACAATTGAAGCAAACGCTATAGTCCTTTGGAACCGCATTGCTGCGATATGACATTGAGGGCAGCGCTGAAAGCCCGGCTACTGGATACCGCATTGCTGCGGTATGACATTAAGGCAAGCGCTGAAAGCCCGGCTACTGGATACCGCATTGCTGCGGTATGACGATTGGAACGAGCGCTTTAGTCCTTGTGACTGGATTCCGCATCGAGTACGGAAGGACATTGAGAGCAAGCGCATTGGTCTAGGTTTCTGGATACTGCATCAAGCGCGGCATGACACACCACACACCACAAACAAAAAAAACGAGACCCGAAAGTTCCGCTAACTAGCCTCGTTATACAGAATTTAAAGAAGCACTCAACTTCGAAGATAACAATCGCTCATAATCACGAGTTATCATTTCTGACAAATAAAAATCTCTATTATAGAACAGTCATCTGCTCTATCTTTCTCAAAAACAAGAGTATCATGTGTTATCAACTCTGCAAACTGCACATGTTGATAGAAACCATCAGAACAAATAAAGATTTTATCATCCTGTTCCAACTCTCTAAATTGTACGGGAACATCTTCCCGATAACCCTTTCCATTGACACATTGTGTCAAGAATAACCCTCCTAACTGAGGTGCTATATGGTCAGTAGTCAACAATAACAACTCTCCATGACTTACTATATATAGCCTGACATTTCCTTGCCATGCATAATACAAGGAATTATCAATTATCAAAGCAACAATTACTGCTGCTCCCATCTTGCAGTGCATTTCAATACATTTCTCACGTATAACAGAATCGGCAACATCAAATGCCTTACGCAACAGATCTGTTGGCAAATCTCTATCGACATTTTCTGTTATGGCTGTCAATATGGATTCAGATATGGTTTTTGCGGCAAAAGCTCCATAAGACAAACCACCCATGCCATCTGCAAGTATGGCAACTAAACTATCTTCTGATAGTCTATGGCATAAAATATAATCCTCGTTTTCCTTACCTTTTCCAGGAATACTAGAAATACTGAAATCAATTGTTTTCATCTTTCACCGCTTCTTGAAAAACATCTGCAATAGCTTGCCATGCACCCTTTACTACCTCGTATGTCAAAGCATGATTGTACTCAATTATCTGATTGAACAACCGACTCTCTTCCTCTTTCTCAAGTTCCTCCTCAATATGATTCTTGAAATAAGCTATCTGTTCCTTATTCAAAAGAGAAAGCAAGTCATGTGCAAGCCAATATCCTCCTACAACATATTCATTAAAATTGTCCCAATCATACACCTCCTGGTGAATTTTCCGCTCTAAATTGGCAATAAAATAGTGGGAAAGTATGAACGACATATCCTCTGCATCCTTGCTCGTCTGGATATGTCTGTCCAACCACGCATTGAATTTCAGCAAAAACAAGCCGTGAAGCGAAGCTATCTTAATTTCAAATTCATTATCAATACTCACAGTTATGGCATCGGACAACACCTCATCAAAGCCTTTCACCGACATGGCGATTTCTTCTTCTGGCGGCCAATAGATATTGTCATCTTCCTTGGCAACTCCATAAGGAACTATATCCAGCTCATAATCACCATAATAAAACCTCTGGTGCTGATATTGAGACTTCTTGAATCCTTCCTCAACCAACACTTCCTTTATTTTTTGAAAAACACTCCAATCCGGTATTGCAATTGCAATATCCAGATCCCGGGTCCTTCTTTCGGATATTGCACCTGCAAGTTGACGAATAATTATGTCACGCGCAGTTGCTCCAATAACATAAAACTCACAATTCATGCCACTGAATATATCCGTAAGCGTTTTCAACAATTCCACCAAAAGTGGATTTGCCATACTTTCACTTGTAATCTTGAAGTTCATGCTCTAAAAGTCTTTCTGCCATTTCCATACAACGACTATTACCACTACCCATCAAATCGGCATATATCAAAACATAAGGAACAATATGATTCATTGTATCCCATTTCCAGAATTTCTGATAGATTCTTATCTCCCCATTTTCATCCTGCTGAACAAACCCCGTTTTAAGCAGATGCGCAGCCGGAATATCCGTATATATATCAAAGAAACCCGGTGTCAAATAAGCATTGAGCATGTATGCAGCACTTTCTCCTCCCCAAAACATTCCAACAGGAAGTTCCATCGCAAACCATTTTATACGATGCTCGTCAGTACGGAATCTCATCTTGCCAAGCTGCAATTTCGGTTTTAATATCTGATTATAGTTCTCTACCCATAGGTTTAAAAGAGCCTTCTTGTTTTTGAGAACACGCTTTCTTCCCACAACAAGCATGAAATCCCTTTCAACCAACACATCAAGTACGTTTTTTATTGCTCCCAAAGAAACACCCGTTTCTTGCTGTATCACCCGGTAAGGTTGGCTTGCATGGCTGGGTGCCTGTAATAAATAAAAAATCACTTTTAATCCAGCTTCTTGGAACGCAGGATACTTTCTATCTGTCAACAAAACACTTTTTTCTCCTTTATTCGTCCAATGGAATCGTATCTCTCCATTTTTTTCATATCTAATATTACAATTACCAGAACAATCCAAAGTACTAATACCAACAGCCGCCAATTCAGTTACAACAGTTGGTGTTATATATTTGGCTATTAACAATATTGGACGACTTTCTGTTACAGAAATAGTTTTTAGACGTCCTGTAATGTTTCCTATTGTTGCAGTTGTCACTGTATTTTTTACCACACATAAAAAATCTACATCCATAATTTGAACAATAGCATCATTTTTCTGTAGCATATTGTTATCCTTAAGGAAGACCATATTGGGGGATAATGCCAATTTCTCACGCAATGTTTCCAATGCAACATTTACGATTTCCTGTTCTGCCAACATCATAATTTGTTCATTTTACAATAATGTTCATTTATAATGAACACTGCAAATATACTGAACAAAATACACACGAACAAGAAATATGTTCATTTTTTCACTCTGTTCATTTAAAATGAACATCAACTCCAGAATGAACAAAATCACAATAACAATCTTCAGTTTCAGGAATTCAAACAGGAGTTCTGACAACCTTCTCTTTGGCATGTAAATTATTTTTACGAATATTGCATAGAACAGACACTCATCAGAATTATAAGATAACATTACAAACTTTCAAAACGAACAAACAATGGAAACCACAGAAAGAGATACTATATATTACAAATACAGAAGTCTGGAAAATTTTGAGTTTTTTGTTGACATACTTGTCAATAATAGGCTTTATGCTGCTTCCTACAAAGATATGAATGATACAATGGAAGGAGTTTATTATGCTTACGGACTTGAACAAGAGATTAAAAATAAGATACATGATAAAAAACTTGGTCTTAAAATCTGTTCTCTATCTAGATCAAACAATAATCCATTAATGTGGGCCCATTATGCCAACGGAAGTCAAGGCGTAGCCTTTGGACTCAAAATCAATAAAGATAAATATGAGGTCACTGATATAAAATATACTGATATACTAGAAATTCAGGAATGCGTTAATACACAAAAAACAGCAAAAGAAATATTATCACACAAACATAGGAGTTGGAAATATGAAGAAGAGACAAGGGTATTTACCAATAAAAATTATGTAGACGTAAAAATCGTAGAGATTATTTTAGGTGAACGCATCAAACCCAGACATGAAAAACTTATAAAGTCAATAGTTGAAAAGCTTAAAATAAAATGTCTGATAAGGAAACAAGAATCTCAACCATCCTTTTCCTTGAAAAATATTTATTGAGTGGAGTAAAACGTATTGAACCACGTTTCTATGTCCACATTGCTGCTATTACAGCCGCTACCATCTTTGTTTCTGGATTCCGCATCGGAGTGCGGAAGGACATTGAGAGCAGGCGCATTCAACCCAACCATACAAACAGGCACAAAAAAGGAGGAGCGACAGCTTCTACATCTGCCACTCCTCCCGAAAGGGTTAAAGGTTCTGTCGGTTTACATTCCGTTCACTATTCACCTGCCTGCTTGTAGTAGAAGGCGAAGGCTGCACCATAAGCGGTTTTGTACTTGCCTTTCTGGGCTTCCCACTTGGCTTTTTCCACTGGGTCGGACAGCTCGGTGCGTACTTGCTGTGCTATCTGACGGAATTTTTCATGACGTGCGGTTTCCTCCGGCGTAAACGGTGTGGTTCGCTCAGAAGGCATTTCCGCCAACCAGGTTTCTCCGTACATTACACGGAACTGATGTGTTTTGGATACTCGGCCAGACAGGCCCATCGTGATTACATTATCTTTTACGCGTGCCATAATTTCAAAAAATTAAAATGGTTAATAATCATATTGTTACTTAATTTATGCCCACTAGGGGCGGTTTGTCCGCTTTACCATGGCGCACTGGAGATGTATGGGTACCTTTTACATGCTCTTTATGCATTGCGGGATGAATGCCGGTTTATTTTCTGATGCGGACTATGGTTGGCCTAACCATCATCGGCACGAAAACTGTCCTTTTTCCGGTCGACTCGGAGCATTCGCCCCTTACCATGGCTCAAAAACGACAGGCTTGCAGCGCTACAAATCCTGTTGGGCTTTCTTTAAGCGGAGTTCTTCTTTCTGTTTCAAACAATTATAATAGAAGGCGCAGGCTGCTCCCACCGGAGTCTTGTATTTCTCGCCTACCTGAATTTTCCAATATTCGGACTTAATGGGGTCTTTCATATCGGACCGTGCCATACGGGTGGCCTCAGCAAACAGGGACTGGCGACGCAATTCCGAATCATCAAAAGGACGCTTACGCTTGGAAGGCATACGGGCAATATGCGGACGTCCGCCTACGATACGCAACTGGTAATGCTTACTGATGCGCCCACTCAAATTCTGCACGATTTCGGGATGCTTGGTATAAAGGTGGGTCAGATTGTTCAAGGAATCTGCCAAACCTTGTTCATCAGCCGATTCTGCCACTTGCCGATAACGGGCATTTTCCACCATGTGTTTGCGACGCGGACGCATCCGTACATTACGGGTCTCCATCCTCAGGCTGTCGCTTGCCTTTTGTTCTGTTTTGTACTTTTCAAATTCGTTCATATACATCTATTTTTAAATTAATAATTTCTGTTCCGTACGACTGTTTCGTTGTCGTAACTGGTGCAAAGGTAAGGGGACTTCAAGGAGGGTATTCCGAAACATGCCGACTTGTGTAGAGGTTTGGAGAAGGTTGTGTAGAGGTTTTAGCTGAAAGAATGTGTGTGGCTAAGGGAACGAAGGAAGGAAAAACTTTTTTGAAAAAAATTTTCGTGTGTAGGGCTTTGTTGCTGAAAGGATGCGCAAATAAAAGCGTAAGGTACAAAAAAAGAGAGATATCACGGCTACAAGGCGATATCTCTCGACTAACATGAATCTAAACACAAAGAAAATATAAACAAGTGATCCATGTTACGGAAGCCGTTCCACGATAGTGGAATTGGCGTCATAATGTTTACTTATTTCTTACCTTTGTAAATACATACATTTGCTATTATTTTATCTATTTGTTGTTTGACATTCTCATTTTCCAGATGATTGGTACGCAAATTCTCCTTGTATTTGCCTTCTACAACAAAACACTTTTCTGCACTTTGCCAAAATCCTCTCCTGCTTATTGAAAACAAACCTGCATCATAAAGGCTATCGAGGAAATAGGTCAAAGAAGCAACGGATTTTACCCAATTGATGGGCTTACCTATATCCTGATTCCCGAAAAGCTTGGCAAAACGGCCATAGCGCGTTTTAGGGTCGATAAATCCATGGACTTTTACCAAAGAATCATAAAGGTCTTTCAAGGCTTCTTCGTTTTCCATGAAATAATCGGACGGCAATGATTGACGTATGGGTCGTACCTGCGGAGGACTGTAACAGGGCACAACGGCTTCCGACTGCACAACAAAATCGGATGAAACACAGGCCAACTCCTCTGCCTGAGGCCGCTCAAAGCTAAAACGCAACGAAAGCGGACAGGAAAAATGACAGAAGGAGGAATGGGAAGTGCCAACCGTTTGGAAGCGCTTTTCCTCACCCTTTACAATTAAAACAACGTTCTTTTCACCTGTATCTGTCTGTTTTCTGGAAGAAGAATGGGGTGACAAACCATGGGGAGCATCTTGTCGGGGGACAAGAGTGACTTTCATAGCTAAAGGTGAATCTGTAACATAATTGATGTCAACGTCAAGACTTAGGCTGACTGTTGGAGCGGCATCAACATTCCACTCCAATTGTTTTTTTTCAAATAGTTCGTTCTTTCTCATATATTATTGGATTTAAAATTAAACATTCAATTGGTACATTGGCCGCCAAAGGCTGACCATCAGTTGCTTTCCACAAATGCAGATTAGCAAAACCTTCCACTACCCGATAGGCAAATGCGGGTTGCACGCAATTACGACACAAGCGGAACCATGCTGCGAGCACAGACAGGAAACGCCTGGACATACGGCGTAAGAAAGCCGCACAACGGGCAAAACATTCCGACAAGTTTTCCAATAAAGTGGAAAACAACCGAAATTCACAAGAATGAAGAAAAACATCTTCAACAGACCATACTGTGCATGCATGTACATTTACACTTGCATCAGCATTTTCAACTTCATTCTGTCCATTCCCTTGAAATAGCCGAACAATACAATTGGCTACTTCCAACAATACAGTTTTTTCTTTCATAAAAATAATGTTTAAAAATACTATTAATTCTATTGCAAATGCAATATCAGAAAGATTTTTACATTTGCGCTGCAAATGTATAATCTTAAATGACAACTGAAAAGTTTTTGGAAACTTTTTTTGGGCGGTTTTGTGTAGAATTATCCAACTCATATGTATAATTACATGATAATTGTAATTTTACATATTATATACCATAAAATAATTATTCGTTTTGGAAAACTATTTATTTATACCGATTACATTTTTTGACAAGAAATTCACATTTAAGGTCTCCCATAAGAATTAAAATTGAAATGACCAAGAGGAAATGGGGACAAAAGGGGACAAAATGGGGACATTATTATTTGCTTTTATATACTTATTGAATTGTAATTTTTACACCTACAAACACAAACACAATAAAAGGGTTATTTGGAGGTTTAGCATCGCCATAACCCATGCTACTGGATACCGCATTTCTGCGGTATGACGATTGGGGCGGATGCCATTGTCCTGTGCTTCTGGATACCGCACTTCTGCGGTATGACGATTAAGACGGACGCTATGCCCTTTGGCATTTATGAAATAAGCGAGGAAAAGAGCGGGGTCATTCCGTACTTGATACGGAATCCAGTAGGGCGGATGAATGAGTGGAGTGTTACATGCACCGCTATAATCATTGCTTCTGGATACCGCATTCCTGCGGTATGACTATTAGGACGGACGCTATAGTCTTTGGCTTTTAGGATAAGCGAGGAAAAGAGCAGGGGCATTCCGTACTTGATACGGAATCCAGAAGAGTGGATAAATGAGTGGAGTGTTACTGCACCGCTATAATCCATGCTACTGGATACCGCATTTCTGCGGTATGACGTTTAGGGCGAGAGGAGCGGGAAAAACGACGTGCGAGTGCGAGGAGGTCCCGCATCGGAGTGCGGGAGGACGTCTGCATTGCTGCGGTATGACGAGTGGGGCGAGCGCTATGCCCTTTGGCTTTTATGGAATAAGCGAGGAAAAGAGAGAGGGTCATTCCGTACTTGATACGGAATCCAGAAAGGGCGGATGAATGAGCGGAACACAAAAGTATGTTTTTGCACTTACAAGGAAACGATTTGAAAAAAAATGCGTACTTTCGCAAGTCATTTGAAGAATCGAACTTTTAATCTATACATTATATATACTCTGAATGAAACGTATAGCTCTATTATTATGCACCGTGATGTATGCCGTGACGGTATGCCGGGCAGATGCCATTGAGGACTTCATCAACCAACCTTTATTGCGACAAGCCAATATCTATGTGCTGGTCAAAGAATCGGGCAGCGGAAAAATACTGGCGGAACATGACAGCGAAAAGCTGGCGGTACCTGCCTCCATCACCAAACTGATTACCACAGCCACAGCCCTTGAACTATTAGGTGGGGACTTCAAATTTGAAACCTATATTGAAACCGACGGACAAACGGACAGCAACGGAACGCTGCACGGCAATCTATATATAAGAGGTACAGGCGACCCAACATTAGGCTCACACCGACTGGGCAACATGAATTTCATCAACACCTGGATACAACAAATCAGAAAATACGGCATTACACGCATTGAAGGAAAAGTGATTGCCGACATGTCGTTTTTCGACGCCGAAGCAGTGAACAGTGGCTGGATATGGGAAGACATCGGCAACTATTATGCGCCGGGTATATGTGCCATTTCCTATATGGACAATACGCTCAATTTCCAATTGATAGGCGGCGCTGTGGGCACGCAACCGATACTGACAAAAACCATCCCATACATACCGGGGCTGGTGGTGGAAAACCATTTGCGCACCTCCACAACCCTTTATGACGAGGCGTATGTACATGGCGTGCCATTCAGCAACACACGCTACCTGACGGGAAACATACCTGCCAACAGTGGACTTTTCGGACTGAAAGGAGACATTCCCAACCCCGGACTGCTGCTGGCTCAACACCTGACAGACCGACTGAGAGATGCAGGCATTTTCGTGAGAGACAGTGCCGACTACACGCTGAAACAAGGTGGCGAAAGACAACGGATTTTTGTGCACCAATCACCCGAACTCAGAAACATCATTGCGGAAATCAATTTCAAGAGCAACAACCACTATGCGGAACAACTGTTCAGATACTTGGGTAGTCTGGCACAAGTGCCTTCCAGTACCAACTCGTCGATTGCAGTGATTGAGAGCTACTGGAGAAACCGTATTGCCTACCAAACGGAATTCATCCAACGCGACGGTTCGGGCCTGTCGCCCATGAACGGCATACCTGCCAAGGTGTTTGTGAACCTGCTGGACTATATGTTCAACAAAAGCGTGCATGCAGAGGATTTCAAGAATTCATTGCCTGTAGCAGGAGAAAGCGGCACGTTGATGTCTTTTCTGAGCGGTACATCACTACACGGAAAGGTACATGCCAAAAGCGGAACCACCAGCCGTGTGAAAAGCTATAGCGGATATATAGATGCCAATGGAAAAAGATATCTGTTTTGTGTGATTGTGAACAACGGCGGCGGAAAATCAAAAACCAAACAACACCTTATTGAACGTTTCTTACTCCATGTATGTAGCGAAAACAAATAGCACGAACAGCGCTCTGGCGGCATTGCTGAAAGAAAAGGAACTGCCCGACGGTTTTACCCTCTATACCTATTACCAAACCGCTGGAAGAGGACAAGTGGGCAACAAATGGGAAAGCGAGAAGGGACAGAATCTGCTGATGAGCACACTGATACGTCCGAAAGATTTGCCTATCAGCGAGCATTTCATCTTGTCGGAAATCGTGGCATTGGCACTCAAGGATGTATTGGACAGATATACAGACAATATCCGCATCAAATGGCCGAATGATATCTACTGGAATGACAAAAAAATAAGCGGTACGTTGATTGAAAACAGCTTCAGCGGCAGCACGATACGGAGCTGCATAGCCGGCATTGGTCTTAACTTGAACCAAACGGAATTCATAAGCGATGCACCCAATCCCATATCGCTCAAACAGATAACCGGCCAAGAATATGACAAGCGCAAAGTGCTGGATGAGATTCTGGAACGGTTGGCCTATTACAAGCAACAACTGGCAGAAGGACATGAACAGGACATCAGAGAGCTGTATGCGCAACACCTGTACAGGAACGAGGGCTGGCACGAATGGATTGCCGACGGCATGAGTTTTCAGGCACGCATAAAGGAGGTGAAAGCCGACGGACAGCTTGTGTTGGAAACAACCGACGGACAAACACGCGGATTCTATTTTAAAGAGGTAGTGCACGGAGGGTTGAAGAACTAACCTTTCTATCAGACACCACACCGACAAGTCCAGAAATTAGGCCCTGAATTTTGTAGTTAGATTGCGTTGTATTAACTTTGCGACTTATTAGCATTGAATATTAGCAATCGAACTATAACATTATGAAACATTTCTGTATCGTATTACTGAGCATTATCTGCAGCCTACCCGTATTTGCACAAAGGGCGCAGAACATGCCAATGAGTGATGAATATACCCGAAAAGGCAAAGACTTGTTTGAACAGAAGAAATTCGGAGAAGCCTACCGGATTTTCTCGGAAGCCTTAACCGAAGCCAACAAGGACCTGAGCATCAAAAAGGATGAACTGGTACTCTATAAAACCTTTTGTGCCTATGAATTAAGATTGCCGGATGCGGAAGGACAAATCAAGAATTACCTGAAAGAATATCCCTATACGCCCTATGGCTCGGAACTGCACTATATGGCGGGCATGCTCCTGACAGAAAACGAACGCTATAAACAAGCACTCAAGGAGTTTGACCAAGTGGACGAACGAAGCCTATCGAAAAGACAAGCCGACGACTATTTCTTTTACAAAGCCTACGCACAGCTGCAAGAAGGAGAAACGGCTGCCGCTACCCAAACCTTCAAAAAGGTGATGGACAGAAAGACACGCTATCAGGTGGCCGCTCAATTCTATTATGCTTATGGCCTGTACATGATGAAAGATTACGAGAAGGCACTCCCCTATTTCCTGAGGCTGGAAGGAAATCCGGATTATGCCAACAATGTTCCTTATTATATTGTACAAATATATTACTACCAGAACAATTATGACGAGGTGGTGGACAGAGCTACGGAACTCCTGAAAAGCAACAACAAAGAAAATCATAGCGAACTGCATCGGATGTTGGGAGAGTTGTATTATGAACGCCAGAACTACGGTATGGCTGCCCAACACCTGAAAGCCTATACGGAAAAGGAAACGAAACTGCAACGCAACGATTTGTATATGCTCGGATTTTCCTATTACCAACAAGGAGAATACAGGGAAGCCATCCAATATCTGACCCAAACTACAACGGCAGAAGACCTGATGACGGAAAATGCTTATCTGCATATTGGTAACGCCTATGTGAAACTTGGTGACAAGAACAAAGCCCGTATGGCTTTCAGTAATGCGGTAAGCACCAACTTCGATGCACAAATCCACGAAGAGGCGCTGTTCAACTATGCCTTGACTACCTATGAATCGGACGATACGTTCGGTGAGTCGGTCAATGCATTTGTGAACTTCATTACGCAATACCCCAATTCCAAACATATCAGCGAAGCCTACCGGCTATTCGGTGATGTGCTGCTTCGCACCAACAACTACAAAGAGGCATACGACGCATTGCTGATGGTCAATGCGGACGACCAACGACTGACGGCTACCAAACACTATCTGCTCTACCGTATGGGTGTGATGTTTTGCAATGCCAAACGCTGGGGAGAAGCCGTACAATATTTCAATGACGCCATAGCCTGTGACGAGACAGGGGCTTATGTGGGAGACTGCCTGTATTGGAGAGCTGAATGTTTCTATAAATCAGGACAGTATGCCTTGGCGGAAGCTGATTTGAAAGTACTGTTCGGCCGAAGCGACATCAACCAGAATCCCAACAAGGCACTGGCTTATTATTTGGCGGGATATGCCTGCTTCTCACAACACAAATACAAAGAAGCCATTCCTTATTTCCTCAGCTATACAGCCATTGAAAAGGACAAAATGGGACAAATGCACTCAGATGCACTCAACCGCATAGGTGACTGCTATTTCCAAGGAAGAGATTTCGGACCGGCCGAAAACTATTATGCACGTGTAATCGGCATTGGACGACAAGGTGCGGACTATGCATATTTCCAACGTGCAAACATTATGGGGCTCATCAAGAAATATGATGACAAGATTCTGCTGGAAGAAAAACTGGTGAAACTGTATCCGAAATCAGATTATGCGGATGATGCCCTCTATGAAATGGCCCGCGCCTATCAGATGAAGGAAGAATATCCTTCTGCCATTGACAGCTATAACCGACTGCTGGCTTCCTATCCGCACAGCAATCTGGCACGTGTGGCTGCAGTGGAAATCGGTATGACCTATGCCAATATGGGACAACATGAAAATGCCATTACCGCCTATAAGAAAGTTATCAGCAACTACCCTGGCAGTGAAGAATCCTATACTGCATTGCAAGGTATAGAATCGGCATATATCGCCCTGAACCAGATTAGCGAATACCTGGCATATACGAAAACATTGGGAACTGTAATCACCGTTCCTTCGGAAAACAAGGAAGATTCTCTGACCTATGTGGCTGCCGAACTGCAATATACCCAAGGCAATCTGAAAGCTGCCATTATAGGAATGGAAGGCTATATACAGAACTATTGTCCAGTGGGACGCTATTGTACCATGGCCTGGTATTATCTGGCCGATAGCCAATATCAGCTGGACAACAAGAAAGAGGCTCTGAAAGCCTATGACGCTCTGACCAAAATGGCCAACAACCAATATACGGAAGAGGCCTATACGAAATGTGCCGAACTGGCATATGACCTGCAAATGTATGACTCTGCACGCGTTTATTTCAGCCAACTGCAAACCGTGGCTGGAAAAATCGAACTTGTCCATGCTGCACGCATCGGTGTGATGAGATGTGACAACAAGCTGGAACGTTATCAGGATGTCATTACACAAGCCAACGAAATAGTGAAAGACGGGCAGACAAACGAGGAAATGCAAAAAGAAGCACGCTATACAAGGGCCAAAGCCTATATGGCACTCGAACAACCCATGTTGGCGACGGCTGACCTGTCCTATTTGAGTTCGCAAACCAATGACGAAATGGGAGCGGAAGCAAAATACCTGCTTGCCCTACTCTATTTCAACCAAGGCGATATGGATACGGCAGAATCGGAAATTATGGATTTTGCCAGCAAAAATACCCCACATCAATACTGGCTGGCCAAGAGTTTCATATTGCTGGCCGACATCTACATGAAACGGGGGGATGATTTCCAAGCCAAACAATATCTGCTGAGCCTCTCCAACAACTATAAAGGCAATGATGACGTGGACGACTTGATTAAAGAACGTCTGGCGCTGATTGCAGAAAGAGAAAATGAGCGTGTTGTGACCGAATAATAAAGCAGAAAACATTTATCAAGCAATCAATAGAAATTGACATATGAAAAAGAATATCATCTATGCTGCTGGAATATGGCTTGTTGCTGCAATGCCAGCCTTGGCAGAAAACAATACAACCGAAAACGACAGTGTGTTCGAGCGGAAAGTTACGGTGGAACGTGAATATACTCCCTTGATTAAAGATGCGAATAAACTGGACGGAAAAGCACAGGTGAAAACGTCGCAAGCGATTCAAAGGGAAGTGGAATATACGGATTTCAACAGACCTATAAAAGCTGAAAGAAGCATTCCTACATTGGAATATCCGCAATTGGGTTTCAACATGCCGCAATCGGACAACGGTTTTGCCCGTCTTGGCTTAGGTATGTATTTCAACACCTTGGCAGACTTAAACTACCAACTGCTGAACGAGAGAGACATGAAGATGGGAATCTATGCCCACCACTATGGTGCGTTTGGCTACAAAACGCTGAGTGAAACGGATTTCGGCATTGATTTCAGAAAACTGTTCAATACCTCAGAACTGTATGTAAATCTTTCCGCAGCAAACAGTTTCTATAACCGATATGGAAAGGCTTATGTGGACAGTACTTCTACCTATGACTGGAAGCAGTTTCCACCCAGCGAAATGGAAACAGCAAGCATTTGGGATGCAGAAGCCGTTGTCGGATGGCGCTCGACTGCCAATTCGCAGTTGGATTACCTATTACAGACCGGGTATGAGCACTTCAATTTGGGCAACCAAACCGGTACTCACACTATCAAGACAAAGGGAGCGATTGGCGGAACTGTGGGCATAGGACACAAGATTGGATTGGAAGCTGATATGGACAACATTTTCTATATGGCTCCCTATGATATACCTACCACTACCTTTATACACGCACGCCCTTATTACAGCTTTACAAATGACGTAGTCAAAGTGCAGGCGGGTGTAAATCTCGACATGTTGCTTTCTAACCAATTCAAGTTTGCACCATCACCAGATGTACGTTTTGAATGGAAAGCCAATCCGAATATGGTGAGCATGTATCTGAATGCCACTGGTTCATATACGTACAATATGGCTGAAATATGGCTGAATGACAACAGATATATGGACTTAAGCCAAGTGCTAGCAGACACTGTTGCCACCTATAGCCCTGTTCAAGCTGAATTCGGACTGAAAATAAAACCGACGAACGGCTTGCTCATCAATCCGTTTATAGCTTATTCTTACATAAAGAACGAACGTTTTTATTATTACAATACTTTGGCAGACAGGTTCCAGGTATTGCACCAGAATGCATCCATTATTGATGCCGGTCTGAATCTGAACTATCATTTCCAAGACAAGGTGTGGTTGAATTTCGGAGGAGCTTATCATCTGTGGCTGATGAAAGAAGGAGAAACGGCATGGGACAAACCAGCATGGAACATCTGGACAGATGTCAGATATAATATCACCACCAAATGGTCAGTACAACTGGATGCAACCTTAACTGGCGACAGAAAAGCTTTGGTAGCCACAGCCGGTAACAATAACCAAATGCTGTTTGAAACCCGTAAACTTGACATGGGCTACAACATCAATTTGGGATGCGTTTACACCCCCAACAAATGGTTGTCGGCTTTTGTCAAAGTGAACAATATTGCCCACAACAAATATGCAAGCTATTACGCTTATGAAAGCTATGGCATTCAATTCTTGCTGGGCGCATCGGTAGCATTTTAAACAAAGAAAACGCTGAAAAGCCAAGGCTTTACCGGCAATTATACAGCGAACTGCCCTCAGGAAGTTTTTCAAAAAACTTTCTGAGGCAGTTCATTTTCATTTTGTTTTCAGAATCGGAAAAAAACTGTATATTTGCCACCCAGATAAATCTACTAATATGAAGAAGTTATTTTTACCTTTATTTTTATTACTATTACCTTTGTATAGGGTTCATGCTGTTCCTGCTATTCCCATTGCCATTGAAAAAGAGCTGGAAGACGGAAGCAAAATCACATTATACCTGCATGGTGATGAGTTTAACCACTGTTATGCCACTCCAGAAGGATGGATAGTAAATGAAGATGAAGAGGGTATTTTTCGTTATGTAGATAAGGACGGACAATTGGCTGACAGACTGAGTCAAACAACGCAAGCCAATCCATTGTCACACCTTCAATTGACCGAATGGAATGAGCGTGCCATAAGCCGCCCCAACAAAATGAAAGAAGCTGCCCAATCTATACAACGTATAGGAGGTTTTCCGCTTCAAGGTTCACCCAAAACATTGGTGATTCTTGTTAATTTCAGTGACAAGGAATTTATTACTCCAGACCCGCAGAATGCTTTTTGGCGACTGTTAAATGAACCTGGATATAGCGACAACGAAGCTACCGGCTCTGCCATAGACTACTTCAAGGCCTGCTCACAAGGACAGTTCGTACCGGAATTTGATGTGGTGGGTCCATATACTTTGGAACATGATATGAAATATTACGGCGGCAATATCCGGGGACAAGATAGCCGTCCATCGCAAATGGCATTGGATGCCTGCTGGGCTGCCCATAACAATGGTATTGATTTTTCTCAATATGATACGGACAATGATGGATTTGTTGACAACGTATTCATCTATTACGCGGGCTATAATGAAGCAGAAGGTGCCGCTTCCAATACAATATGGCCCCATCGTTATGTAGTACAATCATGGGAAGTGGATGGCGAAACGGGAATTGACGGAAAACTGGTTTATGACTATGCATGTACTTCCGAACTGAAAGGCCGTTCAGGTACAGAAATGTGCGGTATCGGTAACTTCTGCCACGAGTTTGGACATGTATTGGGATTGCCTGACTATTATCATACTGAAGACGGAACGGCCACGACATTGGGTTATTGGAGCATTATGGATGGTGGTGCCTATTCCAACGATGGGCGCACTCCCCCACTCTATTCTGCATACGACCGTTTCTTCCTGGGTTGGTTGACACCTACGGAAATCACCGCTCCGGAATACCTTTATCTGCTGCCTTTGACCCAGTCAATGGAAGAGCAAGCCGACATGTCACATCAGGCCTATCTGTTGGCTGACCGCGAACACAATCTGGACGGACAAGCCCCGAATCCGACAGAATTCTTCATTATGGAATATCGCCAGCAAACCGGTTGGGACGAATACCTGCCTGGTGAAGGCATTTTGTTTTGGCATATTGACTATGATAGAAGAGCATGGCAACAGAATTATGTAAACAACTATTCATCAAATATTCCATCGGAAAGAGACCACATGCGCGTGTACATAGAACCTCAAAGCAGATACACCAGCCGCTATACGCCTAAAGCATTTACTTCCGGCTATTTTATACCTACCTTGTGGGACAAAACCGAATTAGGCAAACCGATTACAGATATCAATATTCAAAACGATACAGCCTTTTTCACCTTTATGGGTGGCGAAGAGATACAATCACCAGAGATATATGACCCGACCAGCATTTTCTCTTCCGGCTTTATGGTATGCTGGGAAGCTGTATGGGAGAGACCATCGGAAAGCAACGGATATAGCATTGTTATTACCGATACGCTCGGCACTGTGGTATATGAAGAGGAATGGGTAACAGACACATGCTTTGTCGTTGCCGGCCTTGATGCCAGCAAGACTTATGTAGTATTGGTAAACGCGGTATCACGTTCGGAAGCATATGAAATCAAACAAGGTTCACAACCTATACGCGTAACAACCAAAGAAGATTCACCACAATTGGAAGTCCGCTATACACAAGAAGAACAATTGTTGCTGGTGTATAAAAAAGAAGCTGACGAACCGCTGTATATTTACACGGCAGATGGCAGACTTATACATCGTATTGATACAAAAGAAAACATTATTAATTTAGATATGAATAATTATCCAATTGGACAGGTCTATATTCTCAAATCAGGAAAAGCCGCTGCCAAGTGGATACGTTAAAGTGATTATGAAAGTATATAAATTTGGAGGAGCCTCTGTCAAATCGGCAGAGGGCATTCGTAACGTAGAGCACATTCTGTCAATGACAGATGTGCCTTTGTTTGTTATCATATCGGCCATGGGCAAAACCACGAATGCCATGGAAGTAGTGCTGGATCATTTCATGAACCACCGCACAGCGGAAGCCATTGAAAAATGGGCTGAAGTGGAAAGTTATCATCTGCAGATAGCTTCTGAACTTAGCCATGACCAAATATGGGGACTCAGCGTGTTGCAACCCCTGTTTGACGAAATGAGGGATAAGCTGACCAACACCTATCCGGGAGAATATGACCAGACTTATGACGCCCTTGTTTCATACGGAGAACTGCTTTCCACTACCCTTATTTCCTCCTATCTGAACAAGGTGGGCATTGAAAACCAATGGCTGGACATGAGACGCTTGATTCTGACTGACAGTAATTTCCGGGAAGCTACCGTTAGACTGGAGGACTCACAACACCAATTGGAACTGGCTGCCGATTTTTCAAAATGCCGCATCTATATAGGTCAAGGCTTTATTGGTGGCAACAAGCACGGACATCCAACTACACTCGGCAGGGAGGGGTCTGACTACTCGGCTGCCGTTGTGGGCAACCTGCTGCAAGCGGAAAGCGTGACCATCTGGAAAGATGTTCCCGGCATTTTGAATGCTGACCCACGCATATTTCCCAACACAGTACTGATTCCTGAATTGACCTATTATGATGCCGTGGAGCTGGCTTTCAGTGGGGCACAAATCATTCACCCCAAAACCATCAAGCCACTGGAAAACAAACAGATCCCACTATATGTAAAACCATTTGAACATCCGGAAATGACCGGTTCAGTCATTAAGGAAAGCATCGCCAAACCGATTGATATTCCCGTATTGATTGTACGCAAGAATCTGGCTTTGGTCACTATCCGTCCACTGGACTTCTCGTTTGTTCTGGAAGACAGCCTGAGCAAGATGTTCAGCTTGCTGCACAAACATCGCTTGAAAGTGTCGCTCATACAAAGCTCAGCTGTTACCATATCTGTAGCTGTGGACAACGTAAGACGCCTATCTGCTGCCATTGACGAATTGGGCAATGATTTCAGGGTTTCCTACAATGAAGGGCTGGAATTGCTCACCATACGTGGCACTTCGCCCCAACTGGTTGAAGAAGTGACCAAAGGACGTGATATACTCATGTCGCAACATACCCGCAGAACCGCCAAATTCCTCATGAAATCCGTTTGCCAATGAGACTTTTTCTGACAGCCCTTATAGTATTTGCATTTGCGCTATTGCCCGTAAATGCCCAGAAAAAGCGCGAAATGCGTGCGGCATGGATTGCGACAGTTGCCCATATTGACTGGCCGGAAAAAGACTGTACAGACCCATCGGCACAAAAGGCACGAATGCTGACCATCTTGGACACATTAGCGGCCAACAACATGAATGCCGTAATCTTTCAGATACGACCAACGGCCGATGCGTTTTACCCGTCAAGTCTGGAACCATGGTCGCACTGGCTGACCGGCCAACAAGGAAAAATGCCGGACCCATATTACGACCCGTTGCAATTTGTGATTGAAGAGGCACATGCCCGCTGCATAGAAGTGCATGTATGGCTGAATCCCTATAGGGTTACCAATATGATGGATACCTCCATCCTGTCACGCGACCATATCTTTTTCAAGAAGCCGGAGCTTTTCGTGAAGTATGGCACGCAATGGTATTTTGACCCGGGACTGGACGAAACACGCCAATTCCTGAACAATGTGGTAAAGGATATTGTGGAACGTTATGATGTGGATGCCATCCACTTTGACGATTACTTCTATCCATATAAAATCAGAGGCAAGGAATTTCCAGACGAACGTTCGTTCCGAAAATATCCACGCGGCTATGCCGCCCATCAGAAAGACGACTGGAGACGCAACAACGTGAACATGGTGATTGAAGAACTGCAGCACACCATCAAGAGCATCAAGCCCTGGGTGGAATTCGGTATCAGTCCGTTCGGTGTTTGGCGCAACCAAAGCAGCGACCCACGCGGTTCGGCCACACAAGCCGGTGCGCAAAACTATGATGACCTCTATGCCGACATTCTGAAATGGTTGGAAGAAGGCAACATTGACTATGTGGCTCCACAATTGTATTGGGAAATAGGCAAGAAGGTGGCCGATTATGAAGTGTTGGCCAAATGGTGGAGCGAAAATTCGTACGGCAAAAACCTCTATATAGGATTGTATGCCTCACAACTGGTCAATCCGAAGGCACCTATCGCTTATCGTACACCCAATGAACTGGCAAGGCAGATGCGGCTTAACGAACGTCATCCTGAGATTGACGGCTGTGCCTTTTACAGCACGCAAGCCATCATGAAGAATCCGCAAGGTCTATGCGACAGTCTGCAACAAACCTTTTACCGCTATCCTGCCCTAACGCCCATCAACCGCAACATTGAAGGCGATGCACCGGCCTGCCCGCAAAATGTGCGCATAATAGGCAACAAGGAAGAGGCCTTGTTATTGTGGAACATGGAAGATGAAGAAGGGGGATGTGCTGTAGCCTATTACGTAGTATATGCTTTTGAGGGAGACAAAATCGGTGACATGAACAATCCTGCCAATATCATCTGCAAGACGACGGCACGCGGTGTGAGCCTGTCCAATATCCCATCATTGAAAAACGGCAGCCACACACTGGTTGTGACCGCCGTTAACAAGTATAAGCACGAAAGCTGCCCTTCTGACTCTGTACGCTACTAATCGACATGCCTTTCAGCATGGTAGCTGGAACGTACTAATGGGGCACTTTCCGCAAATTTAAATCCTTTTGCCAACGCCATTTCCCTATAGGCTGCAAATTGTTCCGGGGTGACATATTCCACTACCGGAACATTTTGTTTGGAGGGTTGCAGGTATTGTCCGATGGTGATAACACTGCAACCAGCCTCCAAGGCATCGTCCATCAAGGCTGCCACCTCTTCGGGTGTTTCACCCAGTCCGACCATGATACCCGTTTTGGTGCGGAAGCCTAACGAAGCCACATAGCGGAGTACATCCAAACTGCGCCGATAAGTAGCCTTGGCGCGCACCTGTGGTGTGAGGCGTTCCACCGTTTCCAGATTGTGTGCCACTACATCAGGACGGAAAGCCAATGCCGTATCAATATCAGCATGACGGCCTTCAAAATCGGGAATCAGCACTTCAATCGTCGTTTCCGGATTGACCTCCCGAATACGTCTGACGCATTCTCCCCAATGTTGCGCACCACCGTCCGGCAAATCATCACGGGTTACCGAAGTAACTACCGCATGTTTCAATTGCATGATGTGAATGGATTCTGCCAGTTTGGAAGGTTCATCCACATCGGGCGGCAGAGGCACACCTGTTTTCGTATTGCAGAATCGGCAGCCGCGTGTACACACATCACCCAAAATCATGAAAGTGGCCGTTCCCCTACTCCAGCATTCGCTTTGATTGGGGCAACGTCCACTACTACAGATGGTATGCAGGCTATGGCGTTCAACCAATTCGTGCATACGGGCAAACTGCTCCGTATTTTGACGTGATATCTTCAACCAGGAAGGTTTACGCAAATAGGAACCGCCGCCACACGAACATTTCGGTTTAATGTTCATTCCAAATGACTATTTAGCAGCTATCGTTTCGATTTCTACCAAAGCGCCCATTGGCAAAGCTTTAACAGCAAATGCAGAACGTGCAGGGAAGTCCTGTGTATAAACGGTTTTGTACACTTCGTTCATTTCGGCGAAATAGCTCATATCTGCCAAATAAACCGTTGATTTAACCACGTCATCATAAGTATAGCCTGCAGCAGCAAGGATAGCACCTACGTTTTTCAAAGACTGACGTGCCTGTTCAGCCACTGTTGTTGCTTCAATTTTTCCTGTAGCAGGGTCAACCGGGAGTTGTCCTGAGATATAAAGTGTTCCGTTAACTTCTACAGCCTGGCTGTAAGGACCAATAGCAGCCGGTGCATTGGTGGTCATAATGATTTTTTTCATAATAAGCCTTTTTTAAATTGTTATACTTAGGGTTTATAGTGTTCCAATTCTATATACTCCACCGTCTTTTGCCAATGTGGTAGCCTCAAATACCGAACGTGCCTCATCAAGCAAGAGTTGCTGGTTGGTATAGCGGGCGGAAAAATGTCCGATTATCAATTGACGGACACGGGCCATACGGGCAATTTCCGCTGCCTGACGCGCTGTGCTATGCATGGTTTCCTTGGCACGGGGCAACATGGAGGAATCAAAAGTGGCCTCATGATAAAGGCAATCGACCCCCTCAATCCATGGAATTATCTTCTCCGAATAGGCCGTATCCGAGCAATAGGCATAGCGAATGGCTGGTGTGGCGGGTGTAGTAAGCCGTTCGTTGGCTATGACACGTCCGTCTTCCGTTACAAAATCGGCTCCCTGCTTGATACGTGCTATCTCACGCACAGGTACCTGATAAGCATCTATCATTTCCCGTATGATGTGCCGCTCTCTTTCCTTTTCTGCAAAGAGATAGCCACAACAGGGTACACGGTGTTTCAAGGGAATGGAATAAACCTCCACGGAACGGTCTTCATATACCAATTCATGGCGTGAAGGGTTAATCGGCTCAAAGAAAACCTTATAGGGCATGCCTTCGCAGAAATAATCCAATTGCGCACGTAGAATTTTCTCCAAATCAGGATGAGCATGTATATGCATATCAGCGGTACGGTCAAGCATACCAAAACTCGACAAAAGCCCTATCAAGCCAAAACAGTGGTCACCATGCAAATGTGAAATAAAGATATGATTCAAACGGTTGGTTTTCACAGCATATTGCCGCATACGTATTTGGCAGCCTTCACCACAATCAATCAAAAACTGCTTGTCACGCAGTTCCAACAACTGGCTGCTCGGATAGTTGATACGTGTTGGCAATGCAGAGCCACAACCTAATATGGTAACCGTGTTATTCATAGTTTCTTATCAGCATTATCACATATCTTCAGGACGGCTTTTCTTTTTCAACTCAAAGTCACGTCCCAAATAATTCTTACGTACAATGGGGTTGGCAGCCAATTCTTCAGGTGAACCATGAAACAGAATCTTGCCTTCAAAAAGCAAATAGGCACGGTCGGTAATCATCAGTGTCTCATCCACATTATGGTCGGTAATAAGGATACCGATGTTCTTGTCTTTCAATCGCCAAACCACATCCTGAATTTCCTGCACCGCAATAGGGTCAACACCGGCAAAAGGTTCATCGAGCATGATGTAACGCGGCTCGATGGCCAAACAACGCGCAATCTCGGTACGGCGTCTTTCACCTCCCGAAAGGCGGTCACCCAAATTTTTGCGCACATGCGACAAATTGAATTCTTTGATTAGCTGTTCGAGTTTTTCCTTTTGATATTCCTTGGAGAAATTGGTCATTTCCAATACGGCGCGCAAATTATCCTCCACACTCATCTTGCGGAAAACAGAAGCTTCCTGCGGAAGATATCCGATGCCGTTTTGTGCACGCTTGTACATAGGAAAATTGGTTATGTCCATATCGTCAAGATAAATCTTCCCTTCATTGGGCGTCACCAATCCTGTTGTCATATAGAAAGTGGTCGTCTTGCCAGCACCGTTCGGCCCGAGCAAACCCACGATTTCTCCCTGATGCAATTCAATGGAAACATCATTAACGACTGTGCGCTTTCCATATCTCTTTACCAGATGTTCCGTGCGAAGCACCGTATTTGTCTCTTGCATATTATAGATAATACTATTTTCCCACAAAGGTACGTTTTTTTTCGAAACTTGCAATTGTAGGAGGGATTTCTGCGGCTTGCTGTATTTTTTCGAATTCTCAAGCAAGCTTGGACGGGAAGAAGAAATTTATTTCCGAGACTTGCACTATCTTTAGAGAAGATAGGCTGCGCCTCGGAAATGCAAATTTTGAACGGCGCGAAGTAATTCTCAAGCGAGCTTGGATTACTTCGCTTGTTCAAAATTTGTCACTTCGCTCGCCTTGCACTATCTTTGTCCATTGTTCGGAATACTATTACATAAACTTTATAGCTATATGAATCAAGCACTTACAAAAACCGATTACCATTTTAAAGGACAAACTGGCGTTTACCACGGAAAAGTACGCGACGTTTACAGCGTAGACGACAAGCTCATTATGGTGGCAACTGACAGAATTTCAGCGTTTGACGTTGTATTGCCAAAAGGAATTCCTTACAAAGGACAAATGCTTAACCAGATTGCAGCCAAGTTTCTGGACGCCACAACGGATATCGTACCCAACTGGAAATTGGCTTCTCCTGACCCAATGGTTACCGTTGGAGTACGCTGCCAGGGATTTCCTGTTGAAATGATTGTAAGAGGTTATCTTTGCGGAAGCGCATGGAGAGCCTATAAAAACGGAGTGAGAGAAATATGCGGCGTCAAGATTCCGGAAGGAATGAGAGAAAACCAGAAATTCCCACAACCTATCATCACCCCAACTACAAAGGCGGAAATTGGTGAACACGACCAGGATATTTCAAAAGAGGAAATCATTGCACAAGGCCTTGTTTCTGCTGAAGACTATGCTTTGCTTGAAAAATATACCCTAGCCCTCTTCCAAAGAGGTACTGAAATAGCTGCCCAAAGAGGATTGATTTTGGTGGATACCAAATATGAGTTCGGCAAACACGACGGCACTATCTACCTGATGGACGAAATACATACACCCGACTCTTCACGCTATTTCTATGCAGAAGGCTATGAAGAACGCTTTGAAAAAGGGGAAGCCCAAAAGCAACTTTCCAAAGAGTTTGTACGTGAATGGCTGATGGACAACGGATTCCAAGGTAAAGCCGGCCAACAGGTTCCTGAAATGACCGACGCTATTGTGGAAAGCATCAGCGAAAGATACATCGAACTGTATGAACACATTACAGGCGAGAAATTTGTGAGAGCCAATACTGAAGGTCTGGAACAACGTATCGAAAACAATGTAAACGCATATCTGGCTGACAAATAAGACGGATATGCAGACACGCCGGAACATCTGTTTCATTTTTCTTTGCCTGCTTTTAGTGGCAATGTTTATAACCGACATTTGTTTCGGCAGTGTTTCCATGCACTTACGTGACGTATGGGCAGTGCTCAGCGGACAATCGACCGATGAGATTTCAAGGGAGATTATTCTGAACCTTCGACTTCCACGGGCCATTACTGCTGTTATTGCTGGCATTGCATTGTCGGTAGCGGGCCTGCTCATGCAGACACTATTCAGAAATCCGCTGGCCGACCCCTATATTCTAGGGGTCAGTTCCGGCGCTACTTTTGGAGTTGCCATGACCATCATGGCGGGAACACTCACAGGTGTATATGTAACCAGCCAATGGGCAACAGCCACGGCTGCCGTTTGCGGAGCTTCGGTCGTACTGCTCATCGTTTTGGCCGTTTCCTTTAAAATCAGAGACTCCGTTTCTTTGCTCATCGTGGGAATCATGCTGAGCAGCATTGCAGGAGCTCTCGTTAACATTATACAGAATTACAGTAATCCGGATGCTCTCAAGTTGTTCATTGTATGGACATTAGGAAGCCTCTCGGCAGTCAGTTGGCAACAGATGGGGGCTTTGTTGGCCATGGTTGTGCCTGGTCTTATCATTGCCTTTGCCCTTATCAAAACACTCAACGGACTCCTGCTTAGTGAAAATTATGCCAGAAGTTTGGGAATTTCCATTCCCCTAACACGGTTTCTCATCATTTTGGCTACCGGACTTATGGCTGGAGGAGTAACTGCATTTACCGGTCCGATAGCCTTTGTAGGCGTGGCTGTTCCACACATAGCAAGAGGACTGCTACAATCGGCCAATCACAGAAGCGTTATGCCCTGTACTGCACTTTGCGGCGCCAACCTGTTGCTGATATGCGACCTGATTTCCAAAACAACCACACACAACTTGCCCATCAGTACTGTGAGTGCACTTTTTGGAGCACCGGTAATTATATGGATCATACTTAACCAAAAACACCAATGAACAGACAAGAAAGACAAGAGATTATCTCTATTATCAAACAAGAAGTAATTCCGGCTATCGGATGTACGGAACCGATTGCAGTAGCCCTTTGTGTGGCAAAAGCAACTGAAACTTTGGGACAAAAACCGGAACATATACATGTTGCACTGAGTGCCAACATGCTTAAGAATGCCATGGGTGTGGGCATACCCGGAACAGGTATGATTGGTCTGCCCATTGCCATTGCCCTTGGAGCACTTATCGGAAAATCAGCCTACCTGCTGGAAGTGCTTAAAGACTGCACACCCGAAAGTGTTGAAGCGGGCAAACAATATATTGACGAAAAACGCATTGAGGTTGTGCTCAACAAAGAGACAACTGAAAAGCTCTACATAGAAGTAACCTGCAAGGCTGCTGATTCACATGCAACCGCTATCATCACCACTAACCACACCCATTTTTCCTATATAGAAAAAGACGGAGAGGTATTGCTGAAAGAGGAAGGTGGTCAACAGGAAGAAAGCGAACACTGTGTTCAGTTGTCAATGACCAAGGTATATGAATTTGCCATGACCGCACCATTGGAGGAAATAGAGTTCATTACTGAAACCGAACATTTGAATGCTGCTGCATCAGAAGCTTCCCTTCAAGGAAATTATGGACACGCTCTGGGAAAAACCCTACGAGGCAGCATTGAAAAGGACATATTGGGCGATACCGTATTCTCACACATGCTCTCAAGCACAGCAGCCGCCTGCGATGCCCGCATGGCGGGAGCTATGATTCCGGTAATGAGCAATTCCGGCAGCGGTAACCAGGGTATATGTGCCACCATGCCTGTGGTGACGTATGCGCGTGAAAAACAGAAAACACATGAAGAGTTGGTGAGAGCTCTGATGTTGAGCCACTTGACGGTCATTTACATCAAGCAGAATCTCGGCCGTCTGTCCGCTCTGTGCGGCTGTGTTGTGGCAGCAACAGGTTCTTCATGCGGTTTGACCTATCTGATGGGTGGAGACTTTGAAACCATCTGCTATGCTGTCAAAAACATGATTGCCACCCTCACCGGCATGATATGTGACGGGGCAAAACCCAGTTGCGCACTGAAAGTGGCCAGCGGTATCAACACGGCAGTACTGTCAGCCCTGCTTGCCATTGAACACAAGAGTGTCAGCAGCATGGAAGGCATCATTGCCGATGATGTGGACGTATGCATCCGCAATCTGGCTACCATAGGCAGAGACGGAATGACAGAGACCGACAAACTCATTCTGGACATCATGCTGAAAAAATAACCGAGGAACAATTTATTCAAAACAAGATGATACAATCAATGACCGGCTACGGCAAAGCCGAGATAGAATTTGCCGACAAAAAAATTACTGTAGAGATCAAATCGCTTAACAGCAAACAGATGGATTTGTCAGCCCGTCTGCCTTACGCTTATAGAAGCAGGGAAATTGAGTTGCGCAACATTGTTGCTCAAAAGCTCTTGAGAGGAAAGGTTGATTTCAACATCAATGTAGAACAGCAAGGCCAAACTACTTTAGGCCAACAAATCAATACGGAGATTCTTCTTGACTATCACAGACAAATCTGCCAGATTTCGGAGCAGTCAGGTATTCCTTTGCCACACAATTGGTTTGAAACCTTATTGAGAATGCCGGATGTGCTCAAAACAACTCCAACCGAAGCCGACGAACAGGAAATCAATGCTGTTGTGAATGTGCTCAACCAAGCTATTGACAACCTTATCGCTTTCCGCAAACAGGAAGGTGCATCGCTCCACAAAATGTTTGTCCAAAAAGTGGAACGCATCGGTTCGCTGCTTGAGGAGGTGGAAAAATATGAGAAAGAGCGCGTGGAGAAAATCAGAAGCAGAATAGAAGAAAACCTGCAAACATTGGCCGAAAAAGTGGAGATTGATCGAAACAGACTGGAACAGGAGATGATTTTCTACATTGAAAAACTGGATGTCAATGAAGAAAAGGTGCGCCTGCGCAATCACCTGCGTTATTTCATTGAAACCATGGAAAGCGAAGAAGGCCCGGGCAAGAAACTCGGCTTTATCGCTCAGGAAATGGGACGCGAAATCAACACATTGGGTTCGAAATCCAACCACAGCGAGATGCAAAAGATTGTGGTCATGATGAAGGACGAACTCGAACAAATCAAGGAACAAGTACTCAACGTACTCTAAAACAAAGACTAAGATGATTATTATATTTTCTGCCCCTTCGGGCTCGGGCAAAAGTACCATTGTCAACTACCTGCTTGAACGGCATCCGGAACTGGAATTTTCAGTATCGGCCACCAGTCGTGCACCCAGAGGTACAGAGCAACACGGAGAGGCCTATTATTTTCTGACAACAGAAGAATTCAAGCAAAAGATAGCTGAAAATGCTTTTGTTGAATACGAAGAAGTGTACAGCGGCTGCTACTACGGTACGCTCAAATCGGAAATTGAGCGCATCAGTGCCAAAGGCCACCATGTGGTCTTTGACGTGGATGTTGTGGGCGGCTGCAATCTGAAGCGGATATTCGGCGAAGAGGCTCTTTCCATCTTCATTGCCCCTCCCAGTGTGGAGGTATTGCGCCAACGTCTGAAAGGTCGTGGAACCGATTCGGACGAGATGATAGAAAAGCGTGTTGACAAAGCCGAATATGAGATGACCTTTGCTCCCAAATTTGACAAAATCATAGTCAACGACTGTCTGGAAGACGCTCTGCAGGAGGCTGAAACGGCCATACTCCAATTTATCCACCCGAAAGCATAAAATTATGAATATAGGTCTTTTTTCAGGTTCATTCAATCCGATACACAAAGGACATATTGCCTTGGCTGAATACATCCGCCACCATGCCCATATAGACGAGGTATGGTTTGTGGTGTCGCCACGCAATCCGCTGAAAGAAGACCATCTGCTCATTGACGAACAGCACAGGCTGAAAATGGTGGAACTTGCCATCAAAGACCGTGAAGGACTGAAGGTATCGGATGTGGAAATGAACATGCCCAAGCCTTCCTATACGGTCAATACACTCAAAAAGCTGAGTGCCAGTTATCCTGAGCACCGCTTTCATCTCATTATCGGAACCGACAATATGCTGTCATTCCACTTGTGGAAGGATTACCACTACATTCTGGAACATTATCCTATCCTTGTCTATCCGCGTGACAAGGAAGATATACCAGCCAGCTATCCTTCCATGCAAGTTATACACGCCCCACTCTATCCTATCAGTTCGACACAGATACGCGAAATGATCAGGCATCATGAGGATATATCCGAATGGGTGGCGCCAGAAGTGATGGATTACATACAACAAATGCAACTTTATATTGATTGATGATTATGAAAAAAAGCCTTTTAATCTTATGCCTGCTTGGTGGAATGCTGCAAGTGATGGCAAAGAAAACCGACCATTCGCATGATTATTACATGGAATGGGCTGAACGCATTGCCAATTCGGAAATGCAGCACAACGAACACCTATGGATGGCAGATTTCAGAAAAAAGCCCAAATGGGACTATACACAAGGTCTGGTGGCCAAATCCATGCTGGAGCTGTATAAGAACACAGCCAACCAACGCTATTTGGACTATGTGGCCGACTTTGCCGATTTCTTCATTGACTCGACCGGCACCATCATGACCTACAAGAAAAGCGATTATAACATTGACCGCATCAACGGTGGTGTATTTCTTTTCGACCTTTACCATTTCATACCCAAACCACAATACAAAACCGCACTGGATACGCTACGCTCGCAATTGGACACGCATCCGAGAGTAAAAGCCGGTGCCTTTTGGCACAAAAAGGTATATCCGCACCAAGTATGGCTGGACGGCATTTATATGGGTTCGCCTTTCTATGCACGCTATTGCCATGAATTCAACCAACCGCAATATTACGATGATGTAGCTTTGCAGATTATCGTTGCCGACACCTATACACGTGACCCCAAAACCGGTTTGAACTATCACGGCTGGGACGAAAGCAAACAACAGGCGTGGGCCGACAAGGAAACCGGCTGTTCGCCTAATTTCTGGAGCAGAAGCATCGGCTGGTATTGCATGGCCATTGTGGATGTGCTGGACTATCTGCCCGCAGACCACAAGGACCGCCAACAACTCATTGACATATTGAACCGTGTGTGCAAATCACTGCTCAAATACCAGGACAAAAAGACAAAAATGTGGTATCAGGTAACCAATATGCCCAAACGGGAAGGCAACTATCTGGAATCGACCGGAACGACCATGTATTGCTATGCCATGGCCAAAGGAGCTCGGAAAGGCTATCTGCCAGAGAAATATCTACTGGAAGCCCGCGAGATATTTGACGGACTATGTGAATACAGCACCCAGGAAAATCCGGATGGTACTACCTCCATTACCCGTGCCTGCGCTGTAGCCGGATTGGGTGGCAAGCCCTACAGAAGCGGTACGTATGAATATTACATATCAGAACCTGCACGCAATGATGACCCCAAAGTAATCGGTCCTTTCATCTTGGCAGCTCTTGAATTGGCTCACGCTACCCCTCATATTGTTGTGGCAAAAGACGGTAGCGGTGATTATAAAACCCTGCAGGCAGCCATTAACGCAGTGCCTGACTACAGAAAATCAAGAACCATCATATATGTGAAGCCCGGTGTTTATAAGGAAAAGGTGGTGATTCCTGCCAGCAAGCAACTTCTTTCCATCATTGGAAACAATCCGGAAAACACCATTATCACTTATGACAACTATGCAGGCAAAGAGAGCCCCTTCAACGGAACATTGGGAACTTCCGGTTCGGCTACCCTCTATGCCTATCCTGACGATTTATACATGGAAAACCTGACCATAGCCAACACGGCCGGCATGGACCAACCCATCAAGGGCAAAGGCACACAGGCAGTAGCCGCCCATGTAAGCGCTGACCGGGTGATGTTTGTCAATTGCCGCTTTATCGGCAACCAGGACACGCTGTTTACCTATCGTCCCCATTCACGCCAATATTACAAGAACTGCTACATTGAAGGTACGACCGATTTTATTTTCGGTTGGGCGGCAGCCGTGTTTGACCAATGCATCATACACAGCAAGAAAGATTCCTATATTACCGCCGCTTCTACCAACGAAGATGCTGCCTACGGCTATTTGTTTTACCAATGCCAGCTCACAGCCGACAGCCTTACCACCAAAGTATATCTGGGCAGACCGTGGCGGCCGTATGCCAAGACCGTTTTCATGGAATGTGAAATGGGGTCACATATCCGTCCCGAAGGTTGGCACAACTGGAACAAGCCATTGGCAGAAGAAGTAAGTTATTACGGCGAATGCAAGAATTTCGGTCCTGGTGCCGACCTGTCGCAACGGGTGCCATGGAGCAAAAAAATGACAGAAGAAGAAGCTAAGGCATACAGCCTTGAAAATATATTGGCTGGGGAAGACGGATGGGCACCTCAGACCGGCATCATACGCTATGAACCCATCAAACAATAATTAAACTCATTAAAATGGCTCGTAAGAAAAAGAACTTACCATTACTGGAAAATGTACTGATAACCGATGTAGCTGCCGAGGGCAAAGCATTGGCTAAAGTGGACGATTGTGTTGTGTTTGTACCCTATGTTGTGCCGGGTGATATTGTTGACCTGCAAGTAACCAAAAAGAAACACAACTATATGGAGGCACGTGCTGTACGTTTTGAAAAATACGCCGACAAACGTTGTGAAGCTCCTTGCCGTCACTATGGCACTTGCGGTGGATGCAAATGGCAGATATTGCCCTATGAAGAGCAAATCAAATACAAACAGAAACAGGTGGTGGACAACCTGACCCGCATCGGCAAGATTGAACTGCCGGAAATTTCACCCATTATCGGTTCTGCCAAAATATACGGCTACAGAAACAAGCTGGAATTTACCTTCTCCAACAAGCGTTGGCTGAGTTTTGAGGATATGGAAGCAGGACATGTGCCCGCCAGCATGAACGGGGTCGGTTTTCACATTCCCGGTCTATTCGACAAAGTGCTCGATATAGAAGAATGCCTGTTGCAGGACGACATTAACAACCAACTGCGCAACGAGATAAGACGATATGCAGAAGAACACGGACTGACTTTCTTTGACTTGCGCAGTCAGGTAGGCTTTTTGCGCACAATGATGGTACGCACCAGCAGTACGGGCGAACTGATGCTGATTGTCGTATTCCACGAAGAAGACAAGGCTAAAAGAGAAGCCTTGCTGCAACACTTGGGAGATACTTTCCCGCAAATCACCTCGCTTTTGTACGTCATCAATCCGAAAGCCAACGATACCATCACCGATTTGGAGGTGCACACGTTCAAAGGGAATGACTGTATCTATGAGGAAATGGAAGGACTACGATTCAAAGTAGGTCCGAAGTCGTTTTACCAGACCAATTCCGAACAGGCATACGAACTGTATAAGGTGGCACGCAACTTTGCGGGACTGACAGGCGAGGAACTGGTATATGACCTTTATACTGGTACGGGTACCATTGCCAACTTTGTGGCACGCCAATCCAAACGTGTCATTGGCATTGAATATGTACCCGAAGCCATTGAAGACGCCAAGGTGAATGCACTGCTCAATCAACTGGACAATACCTATTTCCTGGCTGGAGACATGAAAGACATTCTCACACAAGAATTTATCGAAGCCAATGGTCGTCCAGACGTTATCATTACCGACCCACCACGTGCAGGCATGCATCAGGATGTAATTGATACCATCTTGTTTGCCGAACCGCAACGTATTGTCTATGTAAGCTGTAATCCGGCCACCCAAGCCCGTGACTTGGCTTTATTGGATGCCAAATACAAAGTGGCTGCCGTGCAACCCGTTGACATGTTCCCTCACACCCATCACGTGGAAAATGTTGTATTGCTAACCAAACGATAGAAAGCTATGTGGACCAAGGATTTATTCAACTATCATCGCCGCCAAAGCAGCACGGTGCATGTGGGCCAACTCACACTGGGAGGTAATGTCCCCATCCGTATCCAGTCGATGGCCAATACAAACACCAACGACACGGAAGCATCTGTAGCACAAGCCCAACGCATTATTGATGCAGGAGGAGAGCTGGTGAGGTTTACCGCTCAGGGAACCCGTGAAGCCACCAATCTGGAAAACATCAGGAAAGGCTTGTCGGCCCTCGGTGAAAAATACGCCAAGGTGCCGCTGGTAGCTGATATTCACTTTATGCCAGCCGCAGCGGATGTAGCAGCACAATATGTGGAAAAAGTGCGTATCAATCCAGGCAATTATGTAGACAAAGCCCGCACATTTGTCCACTTGGAATACACTGACGAAGAATATGCGGCAGAACTGCAGAAAATAAGGGAACGGTTTGTGCCTTTCCTCCAATTGTGTAAAACACATCACCGTTCCATCCGTATTGGTGTGAACCATGGTTCACTGAGCGACCGCATCATGAGTCGCTATGGTGATACACCTGCCGGTATGGTGGAATCGTGCATGGAATTTCTGCGCATTTGCGTGGAAGAATCGTTTACGGATGTGGTCATCTCCATTAAAGCCTCCAACACAGTCGTCATGATACAGACGGTGCGCCTGCTGGTGGAAACCATGGAAAAGGAAAACATGGCTTTCCCTTTGCATTTGGGCGTAACAGAAGCAGGAGACGGTGAAGACGGTCGCATCAAATCGGCAGTGGGCATAGGTGCTTTATTAGCCGACGGCATAGGTGATACCATACGTGTTTCACTCAGCGAAGCGCCGGAAAAAGAGATTCCTGTAGCCCAATCGCTGGTTGACTACATCAATCAACGTGTCAACCACCCACACATAACCCTTCCTGCCGGTTGCGAAAACTGGGAAATGAACAATAAAACGACAGCCCAACCGATTGTAATTGGACTCAAGGACACATACAGCGGTCTGGTGCCGGATTATTATTATGAAAAGGGCTATTGCACAGACAAAGAGGGTCGTGAATTACCCATTGTGGAAATGGACACAAAAAAAGTGTATCTGCCGGAAGGCGATTGCACCATTTTGCTCGGCACTTCTCACCCCAATCCTGTCGGTGCTTTTCGTGCCGCGATTGTACAATTACGTGCAGGGGGGTGTCAACAACGCATAGTGCTCCATATCAAGAGTACCGCCTCCACCACTGCCGATATGCAACTACAAACGGCTGCCGATGCCGGCGTACTGTTTATTGACGGCATGGCCAATGGTCTGTTTATTGAGCACGCCGCCTCCACAGCCCAACAATGTGTGGATACCGCATTCAGTATTTTACAAGCTGCACATGTGCGCACCAGCAAGACAGAATACATCTCCTGCCCTGGTTGCGGACGTACCATGTTCAACCTTGAACAAACAATAGCCCTTATCAAAAAAGAGACTTCGCATCTGACCGGTTTGAAAATCGGCATTATGGGATGTATTGTCAATGGACCAGGAGAAATGGCTGATGCCGATTACGGCTATGTGGGTGCAGGAAAGGGCAAAATTAGCCTATACAAGAAAAAGGAATGCATAGAAAAAAACATTCCCGAAGAAGAGGCTGTTGAACACCTGATAGCGCTTATCAAGCAGCATAATGACTGGAAAGAAAATAGGTGAATAATGCTTCTGACAACAAATCAGAATTCATTTTGTTTGCAAAAGTCCTACAAAAAAGTAAGAAAAAAACTTGCATATATCAAACAAAGAATATATCTTTGCAGCAATGTAAGATAAATTTTTCATAGTTAAGGTTTAGGTTAAATGGTGAAGGATGGCTGGGAAGTCGTCCTTCATTTTTTATTGTAACAATTACTCTTTGATTAAATTATACAGCCTTTGCGAGAATCCCCACAACACCAATCCTCGCAGAAGCAGATAACAAAGGAAAGCACACCAAAGAGCATGGTTCTGCCAATAAGGTTGCAACAAAAAATAAATGCTAAAAAAGGCTGTTGAAGCAATCAACATGGACAAAAGCATGTAGCGAGTGGCCGTTGCACCAATAAAAACACCATCCCACAAAAAAGCTGCAAATCCCATAAGAGGAATCAGCATTGTCCAGCGCATATAAGGATGTGAAGCATTCAACACCTCCGCATTATCAGTCAATAAAGAAAGGAAAGGTGTGCCCCCGCCAGCATAAAGCAAAGTGAACAAAATGGCCAATGCCCCACCCCACAAAAAAAGACGTTTCACAGTTGTGCGTAAAGACAATAGATTGCGCGCTCCAATATACCTACCACAGACGGCTTCACCAGCGTATGCAAATCCATCCATAAAATAAGAAAAGAGCGTGAAAAGCTGCATTAACAAGGCATTGACAGCGAGTATAATATCGCTTTGGCGTGCACCTGCAGATGTAAAAAATAAAGTAACTGCCACCAGGCATAAGGTACGAAAAAAGATATCTCGGTTGACTTGGAAAAACCTTTTCAGGGCACTAGTATCCCAAATAGAGCGCTTTTCCACCACCCGTTTCCGAATCCGCAGATAATAACGCAGATAAAAAGCAACTGCCAGCAGCAGACCTGCATATTGAGCTATCAATGTGCCCAAAGCAACACCCTCCACTTTCATATGGAAAACTAAAACCAGCAGAAGACTGGCCATAATATTGACAACATTTTGCGCTATAGCAATAAACATGGGAAAGCGGGAATTTTGCATTCCCAAAAACCACCCCACAAAACTATACATGGATAACACGGCAGGGGCCCCCCATATACAAATGTGAAAATAGATTTGTGCAAGAGCAGCCACATCAGCAGAAGGTTTGATAAGCCAAAACGCCAAATGTCTAATAGGTATCTGCAGAACAATAAAACAAAGTGCAACACCCAAAGCTATCGCCAATGAACGAATAAGCAAGCGCTTTGTTTCATCAAGATTTCTGCTACCGAATGCCTGCGAAGTCATCCCCCCTGTGCCCATGCGGAGAAAACCGAAGAGCCAGTACATAATATTGAACATCAATCCGCCAACAGCAATAGCCCCTATATAGGCTGCATCACCAAGATGTCCCACTATGGCAAGGTCAATCATTCCGAGTAAAGGCACTGTTATATTGGAAACAATGGAAGGAAGGGGCTATTTGCAAAATTTGTCTATCAAATCTGTTCATTAATGGTCATGAGTGCTTTAAACAATCAAAGAGGATGCACCGAATAAAGGTACATCCTCCTTATTTTTACGAATTATTTCATGCAAGTGAAATGATCTATACGCCCAAAGAATCGCGTACAGCCTGAATTTTAGCCGTTGCTTTAGCATCAGCATCAGCATAATCGGCACGCGTTTTCATAGTACCGCGCACTTCAATATAGAACTTGATTTTCGGTTCAGTTCCAGAAGGACGAACAGAAATCTTCGTTCCATCTTCCGTAAAGAATTGAAGCACGTTGCTGGTGGTAGGGAATTTAAGATCGGTTTGTTTGCCTGTAGCCACTTCCGTAGCTTTCAAGGTTTGATAATCCTTAATGAGACGTACAGGAGAACCTGCTATTTCTTTTGGAGGATTATTACGGTAATCCTTCATCATCTGTTGGATTTCTTCTGCACCAGTCTTACCTTTACGAACTACAGAGATACCCTTTTCCTTACCAAAGCCTACTTCAATATAAATGTCTTGCAAGAGTTGGAAGAGTGATTTACCATTATCTTTTGCCCACGCTGCAATTTCAGCCATGATTACACATGCAGAAACGGCATCCTTGTCACGGCAGAAATCTTCTACCAAGAATCCATAACTTTCTTCACCGCCACCAATATATTTGCGTTTTCCTTCCAAATCACGAATGACAGAAGCAATCCATTTAAATCCGGTGTAGCAGTCAAACATTTCCACACCCATCTTATTGGCTACATCCTTCATAACTTCTGTAGTTACAATGGTTTTCACCATAAATTGTGAGCCGTCCAGACGTCCTAGTTCTTTCCAGCGACGCAAAATATAATAGGTAAAGAGCACACAGGTTTGGTTTCCGTTCATCAAAATCCATTCGCCTTTGTCGTCTTTTACAGCTATACCCAAACGGTCGGCATCAGGGTCAGAAGCCATTACCATATCAGCATCCACTTCCTTCGCTTTTTCTACAGCCATGCTGAGTGCTGCCGGTTCTTCCGGATTAGGAGAAACCACCGTTGGAAAATCTCCGCTTACCACATTCTGTTCAGGAACGGGTATAATATTGGTAAATCCGAACTC